>JBKQKK010000151.1:0-6440 GCA_052147535.1 Solirubrobacteraceae bacterium
TGGTAGGAGATCGCGATCGCGCTCCAGACGGTGATCAGGGCGATGATCACGGACAGGAGGATCGCCAGCGCGGGTCGGTTGGTGAGTGAGCGGGCGGCGGCGGGCGGGCCGATCATCAGCGAGAAGATCAGCAGGGCGCCGACGACGGGGACGGTCAGGGCGGTGGCGGCGGCGAGCACGAGCAGGAAGGCGAGTTCGATGCGGTGGCTGGCGATGCCTTTGGCTGCGGCGATGTCGGGGATCGCGGAGGAGTAGAGCAGCGACCGGTAGAGGACGGCGATCGCGGCGACACTGGCGAGCGCGAGCAGCGCGACGGGCATGAGTTGGGTGCTGGAGACGCCGAGGACCTCGCCGAACAGGAGCGAGTAGAGCTGGGGTTCGTATTCCTCTGAGCGGCTCAGGAACAGTGCTCCGAGGGCGAGCCCGAGGACGAGCGCGAGCGCGGTCGCGACGTCGTGGCGGCCGCGGCGGCCGAGGGTCGCGATCGCGACTGCGGCGGCGGCGGCGGACGCGCCGAGCCCGATGAGGGCGCTGATCCCGAGGAGGTTGGCGGCGGCGGCGCCGGCGAAGGCGCTGTTGGGGAGGGCGTGGGCGGGGAACGCCGCGCCGCGGAGGACCACGAAGAACCCGACGACGCCGGCGATCACGGCGATGATCGTGGCCACGATCCAGGTGTTGGTCATGAAGCTAGAGAACACGTCGTCCCTCGGTTCGCGGTGGCGGTTGGAGGCGATTGGGGGCCGGGGCGGCGCGTTGTCTGGTTCATCGTCGAGTGAGGGCGGCGGCGGCGGGTAGGGTTTCGCGTCGGCTGGTCAGGTGTCCGACGGCGGGGAGTCCGGAGGCGAGGTAGGCGAGGAAGGTGAGCGCGACGATGAAGAAGCTGACGGGGTAGCCGTTGTGGCCCGTGCCCCAGTAGTAGCTGTCGTAGGCGAGCAGCACGCCGAGCCAGGTGGCGGTGACGCCGATCACCGCTGCGAGGATCAGGGCGGCGCCGGTACGGCTGGTGAGCCGCAGCGCGGTCGCGGCCGGGCCGATCAGCAGCGCGGTCGAGAGGATCGCGCCGATCGCGAGCGCGGATAGTCCGACGGCGACGGCCAGGGCCGCCATGAACCCCAGGCCGATCAGGCGAACGGGGACGCCGCGCGCGGCGGCGAGCTCGTCGCTGGTCGAGGCCAGCAGCAGCGGCCGGTAGAGGAGTGCGATGATCCCGACGGCGACGACGCTGAAAACGACGACGATCGGGATCGTCGAGGGGTCGATCGTGAAGATCGACCCGAACAGGATCGTCTGGGTCGCGCCCGTGGTCGCGCTGTTGGTCGTGTCGTAGTAGAGCAGCAGGGCGGCGAGGCCGGTCGCGGCGCCGAGGACGATCCCGGTCGCGAGGTCGCGGCCTTTCACGCGCTGGGTACCGATCGCGTCGATCGTTCCAGCACCGAGCAGCCCGAACCCAATGAAGCCGAGCAGGGGGCTGATCCCGAGCAGGAACGCGGCGGACCCGCCGGCGGTCGATACGTCGGTCAGGGCGTGACCGGCGAATGACTGGCCGCGCAGGACGGTGAACACCCCGACCACGGCGGACACGACCGACACGACACCGCCGATCACGAGCGCGGTGCGCACCGGCGCGCTTGAGAAGAATCCCGGTTCGAACAGCCAGTGCACGGCGCTCAGCCCGCGTGAACGACCGGGCCGGCAGGGTGATCGTGGTGAGTGGCGCCGGGGTCGGCGTCCCCGGCGACGACGAGGATACGGCCATTGATTCGCAGGACCTCGACGTGGTGGCCGTAGAGGTCGCTGAGCACCTCGGTGCGGATCACCTGGTCGGTGGTTCCGGCCGCGGCTCGGCCGTCGGCGAGGTACACGACGCGGTCCATCACGGGCAGTAGCGTGTTCATCTCGTGCGCGGAGAGCAGTACCGCGATCCGCTGCTCGACGGTGATGCGGTGCAGCAGCGCAATGATCTCCTGGCCGGAGCGCAGGTCGAGGTTGGCGAGCGGTTCGTCGAGCAGCAGCAGCTGGGGGCGGGAGATCAGGGCGTGCGCGATCAGCACCCGTTGCTGCTCGCCGCCTGACAGCGTGCCGACGCGAGCGTCAGCGAATCGCTGCGCGTCGACGGCGGCGAGCATCTCGTCGACCAGGGCCTTTCGCTTGGCGGAGGGGACGGGCATCCCGAGGCGGTGCCCGTCGAGCCCGAGGCCGACCAGATCGCGCGCCCGCATCGGCATGTCCGGGTCGAGCAGCACCTTTTGCGGGACATATCCGATCGACCGGTTCCGCCGCCCCCGGCTTCGGCCGCCGATCCGGACCCGGCCGGCGCCAGGTGGTTGCAGGCCGAGGATGACCCGCAGCAAGGTGGTCTTGCCAGCCCCGTTTGCGCCGATCAGTCCGGTGAACTCTCCGGCTGCGACGGTGAAGGTGACCCGGTCGAGGATCTGCCGGCCGCCGAGCGCGACACTCACCCCGTCGACGGCGAGCACCTCGCCGTCGGCCCGGTCATCGACCCTGCCGTTGTGGTCGGTAGCGATCACAGCTGCTGGGTGGAGGTCTTGGTCCTCACGGCCTTCGCGATCGCGTTGACCTCGGCCAGCATCCAGGACTGGAAGTCATATCCCGGCGTCGGCATCGTCTCATACACCCCGACCACCGGCACGCCGGCCCTCAGCGCAGTCTCGCGGATCGAGCTGGTCAGGGAGTCGACGACCTGCTGGTTGTAACAGAACACCTTCACCTGGTGCTTGGTGAAGAACCCGTTCTCCAGGGTGATGTCCTGGGGTGAGGGGTCAACGCCGTTCATGATGTCGGCCTGGAACGCGAACGGCGTCAGGTTGTTCATCCCCATCGCCTGCAGCAGGTAGTCCGCGACCGGCTCCGTCGTCGCGACCGTCGTGCCCGCGTATTTGGCCTTGAACGCGGCGATCGCCTGCTGCAGCGGCGTCAGCGACGCGTCGAAGGTCGCGAGGTTCGCCTGAAAGTAGGCGGCGTGCGAAGGCGCCAGCGCGGACAGGTCCACGGCCATCACCTTCGCGACTGCCGGCATCGTCTTCAGGTCGTACCACAGGTGCGGGTTCGGGGTGTCGGCCGGCAGCCCGACGACGTTCTGCACAACGATCACCTTCCGCTTGGAGTTCGGTGATGCCGATTCGATCTTGTTCATGAAGGTGTCGTAGCCGACTCCGTTCTGGACGATCAGCTGCGCTGAGCTGACCTGCTGGGCGACGCTCGGGGAGGACTCGAAGGTGTGCGGATCGGTGTTCGGGTTATTCAGGATCGACGCGACGTGCACGTAGCGGCCGCCGATCTGCCCCAGCACGTTCGCGTACTCGTTCTCCGTGCCGATCGCCGAGATCACCCCGCTGCCCCCGCTACCCATCGCCGACGACGAGCCGCAACCCGCGACCATCAGCACGAGGAGCCCCGCAGCGACCAGCAGAACGATGCGCGTGCGCGCAACGGAGCGCCGACGGGCCGTGACGCTCATCGTCGGCCTCGATTCGGGTATGCGGTCGACCCCTCGCGCTCGCTGGTGGGTACCCCGGCCGGGAGTGGGTTCATGAACAATCCTCTTCTGATCGATGACGCTCGTGGGCCGGCGTCACCCCGCCGGAGACAACAGCATAACATGAGAGTAAGACCTCTTCTCATCAGCGGTAGATGCGTGGAACGGCAAGAATGGATCGAGCAGGTCGAGGACGCGCTTCGTCGCGGTGGATATCACCGCAGCTCCACTCGTCCCGTCGTGGTGCGCGCACTCGCAGACGCGCCAGAGCCGCTCAGCGCCCAGGAGCTCGAGCGGCAGATCCGCCGATCAGGACACATCGGACGGGCGAGCGTCTACCAGGCGCTCGAGCTGCTTGACCGCCACGGGCTCGTGCACCGCCTCGAGCTCGGCGACGGCCAGGCCCGCTACGTCCCTGCCGACGCGAGCGAACCCGAGCGCCACTACCTGCGCTGCCGCCAGTGCGGACGGCTCCTGAGGCTCGCTCTCGACGTGGTGGATCAGGCGATCAGCCGCGAGGCGAGCCGGCTGGGTGTCGCGGTCGAACCCCGGCCGCTCGTCCTGCACGGCCTCTGCGCCGAATGCCGCGCCGCTGAGCCGGGCAGCGGACCGCCGACACCGCCAACCTCGGCTACGCGCTCCTCCTAGTTCTGGCAGTCGCTGCAGGCGCCGTGCAGCACGACCTCGTGCTCATCGGCGCGGAACTCAAGGCGGCGCGTGAGACGCTCGATCGCGCGCTCCAGATCGCGATCGTCAAACGGCACCACCCGCCCGCACTCGTCGCACACGAGGTGATGATGGTGCTCGCCCCCGGGGTCGATCAGCTCATAGCGCGTCGTGCCGTCCCCGAGCTCCAGACGCGCGACCAGTCCGTGCTCGCCGAGCAGCTCGAGGATCCGGTAGATGCTCGCGCGCGCGACGCGCTGGTCGCCCTCACGCAGCCGGTCCTCGATCTCCAGCGCACTCAGCGCGCACGGCTGGTTGGCGAGCAGGTCGATCAGCGCGCTGCGCGCCCTCGCCTTGCGATGCCCCGCCTGGTCGAGCACGGCGCGAGCGTGCTCGACCCACTCGCTCCGGACTCCCATCGACATACGGTGTGATTGTACCCCGGAAGCGGATGATAGTGAGACTGGTTCTTGCTAGGGTCCGCCCGGAGCGGTTCGGACGCGCTCGCGCGGATCCGCGGCTAGGCCATGGCCGCACTGTTTCATTTGGGTGCGGCTCGTTGGGAGGGATTATGATTCCCCGGCGACATTGACGATTCGCGGCGTGGAGGGGGCCGTGGTCGGTCGTGTTGCGGGAGGTTGCCCTGCGGCGGTGTGGTAGGCGGCAGGGAAAGGGGTGGGGATGCCGAAGTCGGCGTTGCTAGGTAACGTCGACTGAAAGAAGGCCAACGTGTTCGCCGACTCCGGCTCCCATGACGAGATGGTTTCTGTGCCCGGCGGGGATCTCCTGCCCGAGGCGGGGGATGGGGCGTGTGAGGATCCCGCGGCGGAGTGGTATGAGCGCTCCGAGGAGGGGTTCTACGGGATCGTGGGGTGGCTCGCCGATAGCGATGCTGCCGCGCTTGAGCATGGTGAGCTGGAGTCCCAGTTGCAGGCGCGTGGGCGGGAGTTGTTGCGCTGCTTGTTGGGGGATCATCTCGCGCTGCGGACGGTCCGGGAGGAGCGTTTGGATGGCGTCGCGGATTCCGTGGGGGTCGAGCATCGGGCGGTTGAGCGTGATCACGAGCGGCCGTTGGCGAGCGTGTTCGGGGAGGTGACGGTCGGCCGGTTGGCGTATCGCGCGAAGGGCGAGGCGAATCTGTACGTCGCTGATGGGCTGCTGAATTTGCCGGTCGAGCATGCCTCGCACGGGGTCAGGCGCATGGCGGTGATGGAGTCCGCCGCGGGCTCCTTTGAGCACGCCACCGGCATGGTCCGCGAGCACACCGGGCTGGCGCTCGGCAAGCGGCAGGTTGAGGAGCTCACGATCCGCGCGAGCGTGGACTTCGACAGCTTCTACGCCGAACGGGTCAGCGCCGAGCCCGGGGAGAACTCCGAGCAGCAGCGCGAGCGGGAGAAGCACGCGGTGCTGGTCCTCTCCGCGGACGGGAAGGGGATCGTGATGCGCGCAGAAGCCTTGCGGGAAGCGACCGCCCGAGCGGCGCAGCGCGCGTCACCGAAGCTCACAACCCGCCTTTCCAGAGGGGAGAAGGCCAATCGCAAGCGGATCGCTGAGGTCGGCGCGGTGTACGACATCATGCCAGCGCCCCGCAGCGCCGAGGACGTGCTCGCCCCGACCCGGGACAAGACGCTCCCCGCACCGAAGGCGTCGGGGAAGTGGCTGACCGCCTCGGTGGTGGATGACGCCGCGAGCGTGATCGCCGACATCTTCGACGAGGCCGAGCGCCGCGACCCCACCCACCAGCGCACATGGATCGGTCTCGTCGACGGGAACAACCACCAAATCGACCGGATCAAAGCCGAGGCCAAGCACCGCAAGATCAAGGTCACGATCATCATCGACATCGTGCACGTCCTGGAATATTTGTGGTCCGCCGCGTGGAGCTTCTTCGAGGAAGGCGACCCCGCCGCCGAAACCTGGGTGCGCGAGAAAGCCCTCGCCGTCCTGGACGGCCAAGCCGGGCAGACCGCCGCCGCGATCCGCCGCAAAGCGACCTACCAGAACCTCCCCGACGCCAAGCGCTCCAAGGCCGACCGCACCGCCGACTACCTGCTCAACAAGCGCCCCTACCTCGACTACCCCACCGCCCTCAAGAAGGGGTGGCCGATCGCGACGGGCGTCATCGAGGGCGCCTGCCGACATTTGGTGAAAGACCGTATGGACATCACCGGCGCTCGCTGGGGCCTCCAAGGCGCCGAAGCGATCCTCAAGCTCCGCGCGATCATCAGCAACGGCGACTTCGACTCCTACTGGGACTACCACCTCGCCCACGAACGCC
>JBKQKK010000152.1:0-12350 GCA_052147535.1 Solirubrobacteraceae bacterium
CCGATGCGTGTCTCCGAGCCGAAGACGCTCATTGCTCTCAAGCCATCACCGCCAGACTGCCAAGCGCTACGCTGCCCATGCATCGCCGGAATTCTGCACGCCTGGAAGTCGGCCTTGCTCTCGGCGAGAAGGAGGGCTGTGCGGCGTGATTTCGCGCCGCACCGTTCCGCGCCAGGGCGGCCTGCACGCACGTAAGATCGCTAGCTGCTACCCCGTTTGGCAGCAAGCACGATCCGCAAAAGCAGCCGTCTCCGTTCCGCCGACGAGACCGCCGCTTTGCCGCTATAGGAGTCACCAGAGATCGACGCGGAGTTAGCTGACCGGCCGTCGGGCAGCAAGCAGTTCGAGATCGTCGGGCCGGCCGGCGCTTGCAGCGCTGTCAGCAAGCGCCACGATAGAAGCGACGACCTCAAGCCCGGATACGACGCCGTCGCTAATGGCGCAATCCGACGACCTGGGCGTGACCGAGACGTCGTCGACTTCGCGTTCGAACTCATCGGCCAGGCGGGCCTGCGTGGGTGCACGGGCTGTGGGCAGTCAGAAGCCGCACGTTTCTCGGCGCTCGACGCTGAGCCGGGCGACTGCTGCGCCGCCATGTGGAGGCGTCTGCGGCGCGGGCTGTGGCGGTTGCCGAATCCTGCGTCGCCTCCGTGGTCGCCTTCGCAGCGTCACGAGTGGCGCTCGCGGTCCTGAACGTCGCGATCGCGATGCCGAGCGTCACGATCGCGGTGATGACAGCCACGCCCGCGGTAATGGCAGCAACAACGATGGCCGTGTGGTCGCCGCCGCTTCCGCAGTTGGAGAACAAGAGCTTGATCGTCTCCGTCGTTGTGCCCGGTCACCATCCCAGACGATCGTCTCACCGTCCCCGGACGCCTCGCTCCGCCCTGGTCTGGGCGAACGGCCAGCAGGCGCTCGGATAGGCTCGGCCATCCGGACCGCCGTTGATACTCGCCGCCAATGCTCTTGCTCGTCCAAGCAGCTGGCGCTGCGCAGGCGGCGTCGTCGTCGCCACCGTCGTCTAACACGCTCGCTCTGGTTGCGATCGTCGTCTCCGGCCTCGTGGCCATAGCAAGTCCAATCGTGGCGGGAATCTTCCTATCGCGCAGCACGGCTCGAATGATCGCGGCCGAAGGGCGTAGGCAGACGAAAGCGCTCGAAGAGGAGCGGGCGCGTCTAGCCGCGGCTTTCGAAGCAGAGGACAGACGTCACCGAGAACAGCTCGCATTCGAGCGCGGGGAGACCGATCGAGCGGAGCTGCGCACGATCCTCGATGCGCTCGCCGAGCATCTGCATGCCGTTGTGGACGTCATACAGCGCGCTGCTGTCTTAGCTGACCAGTGGCGTGACGACGGAGATCCGACGGGGTTCCGGCATGCACGACTTGACGAGCTGGGAGAGCGGATCGCTAGCAGCCACGATGCGCTGACGCGCGACATCGAGCGCGTCCGGCTACGCCTCGGAAGTGGAGCTGAGCGTCTCCTGCTGTTCGCCCAGATGGTCAGACAGGAGGGCTCGCTCTTGCGCTGGACCGGTCCGGAGTTCGACAGAGCGGCCCTCGCGAGGCTTGCAACCAGGCGGACCGCTGTGGAGGAGCTACTCGCTGCTTTTCGGAAAGAGGCGCTTAGGTTTACTCGCGCAGAGCTACACGAGAGGCCACAGGACGAATCGCCTCAGCCGTGAGTCTCGACTCAGGCATCCTCATCTCCGCGACGCTCGATCGTCACAGTTTGGTCTCAGCACGTCTAGGATCGCGTCCATGGACGAATTGCTGACCGTCGCTGAGGTCGCCGAGCGGATGAAGCTGAACCCACCGACGGTCCGGAACTGGATCGACAGAGGCGAGCTTCCGGCGCTGCGTGTCGGTTCCCGCCGCGTCCGGATTCGAGCGTCCGACCTCGACGCCTTCGTGACGCCCGTGATCGTGGAGCCGCCGCCGGAACCCGAGCCCGAGCCCGAGCCCGAGCCGCCCCCGGAGCCGCCCGCCGCTGCCGAATGGGAGCGCGTGGCAGCAGCGCTCGCCGAGGCGTCCCGGGCCATGCAGGAGGCCGATCGGGAGACGCTCGCCGCCGCCTTGATCGACCTCGCGGACGCGGCGCGGTCGCTCGCCGTCGAGCTTGCCTCCCCCGGGCCGTGAGCTTCCGCTACGTACGTGCCGGGGGCGACTCTAGCTTGATGATCAATTCCCACTCCCAGGCTGACCGGCTCGGCAGCGATCTCCTCGCGCTCCATGTAGTGACCCGCCTCCTCCTGGCTCTTGAACAGGCCGACGGTGCGCACGTAGCCCGGCTGCGGTGAACCGTCGAACACCGTGACGACATAGTCGCTCATATGGTGGAGCGCTTGTCAAGGGGTAGGGGTTGATCGCCATTGTCGTGGTTGGTGTTGCGGGGTGTTGATGTTGGTAGCGGCTTGCGGGGCGGTCCGAGCGGCCACGGGTTCGCGACGGTGGTCATGCTCATATTCGGGGGCTGGCCCAAGACCTTTGTTCGTCGCACGTCCGCTGTCTAAAGTCGAGCGCGGCCGCCGGGTGGCGGTTGCTCAGGCGACTAATCGCGGAGTTGTTGTGCGCGAGCCGGGACGCTCGGGCCGCCTCGCTAGCCGCAACTTGGTTGTTGGTGTTAGCGTGAGTTAGTGAGTCTCCTGCGACGAGTGCTGTGTGTCAGTGTGTCGGTCGGTGAGGCGGCGGGCAGGGGTATGGTAAGCGCCGTCCAGGGTAAGGATGAGCTGGGGTCAAGGCCGGCCGCAGGCCGCCCGCAGGGCTTGGCCTTGACGCCAGCGGCGTCGCTGCCCTTTGGCTGCTCAGAATGGGTGTGCTCCCCCGTGTGGGGGGAGCTCATTGCGAGTTTGGATGTTTCGTGGTCGCTGGAGGCGGCGTCCTGGCGTTCGCCGGCGCCGCTGCCGGATACAGGCGCGCATGTACAGGTGGCGATCTCCCAGCAGTAGCCGGCGAGCTCGCGGGCGAACGCGACCGCGACGACCCCGCCCGGTTTGCGGCGCGTGTCTTTGAGCTGGCGCCAGCGCGCATTGAGGCGGCGCTGCGCGCGCCAGGAGATGTTGATGATCTCGGGTGCTTGCCCACGCTGGCGGCGCTCGAGCGCCTCGCCGACCGCGGGCCCGCGATGGTAGTGCCAGGACGCCTCGACCAGCAGCCGCCGGGCGTGCGTGGAGCCGGCCTTGGTGATCGACCCGAGGCGGCGTTGCGCGCCGCTGGTGTGCTCTGAGGGGACGATCCCGAGGTAGGCGGCGAGCTGGTCGGGATGATCAAAGCGCTCCCACGTGCCGATCTCCGCGCACAACCCCAGCGCCGAGAGCGTGTCGATCCCGCGCAGGCACCGCAACCGCGCGACCGTGTCCGCGCACGACGCGCTCAGCGCGAGCTTCGCGAGGTCCGCCTCGACCTGGTCGCGGCGTGCGATCAGCACATCATGGGCGTGCAGGTAGTCAGCCAGCGTCGCCTGCGAGGCATGATCGGCGAACCGGACCGAGGTCAACCACGAGCGATGCCTGCGTGACCACGCCTCGCCGGGGCCCTCCCAATAGATCTCGCGGCGCAACAGGAACTTCCCGATCCGGTGGCGCGCGCGCATCAGATCCACCCGGATGTCCTCGCGGCAGCGCACCAGATCACGCAGCTGCTCACGCTCCACAGACGGGATCGTGACCAGCGTCAACCCGCCGGCCGCCAACAACCGCGCCAGACGGATCGCGTCACGCTTATCGGTCTTGACCCGATCCGCGGGTGGGCGCTCGGCCTTGCTCGGCGCGCACACCGACACCTCGATCCCTTCGGCGCGCGCGCGGCGCGCCAACCCATAGCCGGTCGGGCCCGCTTCATAGACCATCCGCGCCGGACGCTCGACCCTGCACAGCCATGGCAGCAGTTCGTGCGGACGACCGACCACCCGTCTGGTGACGACCTCGCCCGTCGCCTGATCAAAAACCGCGAGCGTCGACTCGCGCGCGTGCACGTCCAGACCGACCCAACGGATACCGTCAGACATTGTCGGTACCTCCTCGTAGATGTGGCCCGCGCCGAAGCTCGAACCTTCGACGCGAACGTCAACCCCGCTGCGCGGGGGTGCCGACTACCTTCGACGCCGAAGGAGTCGGACCTCCTCCATAGTGTCTAATGGGGTATCCATTTAACTCAGGTTGCTGCGAGTGCGTGTTGGCGCCACGGCCGGTCGACAGCAGGCACGCCGGCGACTTGCCCGGGGTGCGCCGGGAGCGGCGACTGGCGGCCGGTCGGGTGCGGGTTGGCGACGATGGTGTGGTAGGTGATGGGGTCGGTCGCGACGGCTGGTGTGAGTAGGCGATAGAAGAGCAGCCCGCGGCGTCGGGAGTTGCGTCGGTTGAAGCGGAAGGTGAACTCGTTGAGGTAGGCGTCGAGATGCTCGGGGCTGACGCTGCCCTGGTGGGTGCCCAGCAGCCAACGCGCCAGCAGGCTCGCGACGCGATGCACGCCCGGCATCACGACGTGCGCGGGATCGTTCTGTTGACGCATCACGGTTCGTTCGTGCGTGTAGTCGTGCTCGCCAACGGTCCAGTAGGCCTGCCAGTCGTCGGTGTGGACCGTCGCGCCAGGTTCGACAGCTTCCTCGATGAACCCGATCAGGCTCTCCTTGGAGACGTCGGCGACGTGTTGTAGCCGGATCCGCCCGAAACCCTTGGGGTTCTCGATCTCCACAGCGATCGCGACGATCGACTTCGTCACGGTCTCGCGCCCGCCCACGTTGGGCTCGACACCCCCGACATACGCCTCGTCGACCTCCACGTGCCCGGACAGACGATCACGGTCCGGGCGGACCATCGCCACGCGAAAACGATGCAGCATCGCCCATGCCGTCTGGTAGGAGTCGAGCCCGAGCGCGTGCTGCAACCCCATCGCCGAGATGCCCTGCTTCTGGCTGGTCATCAGCCACGCCGCCGCGAACCGCGTCGCCAACGGCGTGCGGCTGCGATGGAAGATCGTGCCGGCCGTGACCGACGCCTGACGCGCACACATCGCGCACTCCCAACGACCGTTGCTCAACCGCCAGCCGACTCGATGTGCGCGACGCGGGCAGCGGAACCCCTCCGGCCAGCGCAACCGCTCCAGGTAGTCCACGCACGCGGCCTCATCTGGGAACCAGGTCAACAGCTCAGCGTAGGAGCCCGGGTAGTCCCGGCCAGAAACGGGCACAAATCACACACTACCTGAGTTAAATGGATACCCCATTGTCGCCAAAGCGATAGCGCGGCACGCGCTGTCCTGAGACTGAATGCGATCGTGCGGACCGGCGCCGCGGGCTATCGACATTGTGTGACCGCAATCGAGGTTGTTGAACGCAAGCGTTTCGCCTGACGACGGACACTGCGATCGATCCGCCGGTAAGGGCGTAGCCCGGGCGAGGGGTGACGTCCTCACGGGGCGTGAGATCGGGATTGCTCAAGGTGGTCGCCGTACCGGCCGCGGGGAGCCCGCGTCCAGCCGGTACGGCAATGCAATCAGTTGAAGCACTCCCCCCCGTTGTCGGGGATAGGATCTAGCCAGGGGAGGTAGAGCGGTATTCGTACGCACTCATTCTGGGTGGCGGCTGTGTGGAACTCGTCGATCACGTAGCCAACGTCAATATCCCAGAGACCCAATCCCGCAGCGCAAACAAGGCCGGGAACGAGGCCCGCGGTACCCGCCACCGCACAGACGGTCGCGCCGAGCGCGGAAGCACTGCCGTTGATCGTGTTCGCATGCGCGTCCAGCACCGCGGAGATATTGGTCGTCAACGTTCGTGACAGATAGTCGGTGCAAATGACCAGAGCCACGCACGTGGTGTGAACCGAGGGTGGTGGCGGAGGTGGTGTCGGCTGCGGTTGGCCCCCGCCGCTTCCACCTCCCTCGTTGTGGCAGTTTTGGCAATCAGCGGCGTTTGCGGCACCAGGCCATGTCATTGCTGCGCAGCTCAACAGCGCGACGACGGCCAGCACAATGAGCACGGCCGCGCCGCACCAGACGCTATGCCGGGCCGACTGGCGCGCCGTGGGCTTCTGCATCCTCGATGCCATGGTGACTCCGCTTTGAGAGTAGTTCGTCATGGTGTACCTCCTCACTGGTTCCTTGGAATGGCTGACTGACAGTGGTTCTTGCGCTCATCGATCCAGCCAGAGCGCGTTGGGGGTGCCGCCTGGTTCGGTACCTGTGGCGAGCAGGCGGGCGTGGTGGCCTGCCTCGTCGAACCGGTTCGCGCTACTCCGGTACCCCTCGCGTCGGGGAAATCCCGCCGTGACGTCGACGACGCCCACGATCCCGCGGGGGTTGTGCCCCCCCGCCGCTCCGCTGCCCGATTCCGCTCAGCATGTAGCAAAGATTGCATCCGGTTCTTTTCCGTACCGAACGTGACGACGTTCTTCGAGCAGCTGTGGTAGCTGGGATACGTTGTGGACGCCCGCTGTTTGGATCGCGCGTCGCGATCCGAGCCGCGAGTGGTTGTAGTGTTGGATCTGCGAACGGTGAGGCACACACCAGCGAGGGCGTTGATGCCAGTGCGACCGCGACGCGGGTCCTCAGGCGAGTGATCAGCCGCTGGTTGGCGGTGCGCGCGCTGCGTCGCCGAGCGGCGCTCGCCAATCTCGCTTGATTAGCGGTTCGCTGCAGGTCTGCGATTCGCTCCTGCGCAATCAGATGCCTGAGTTGGTCCGTCATCGGATTCCTCCTGTTCGTAGATTGACTCTGCGGTCCGGTTGCAAGGAGCTGATCAGCGTGCAGCTCACCACCGAGTTTCTCTGGGGAAGTAACCACCGCGGCGCTCGCAAATGGGTGCGGCTTCCTCACGAGTCACGACTGAGCTTCGGAAAAGGGCGGTTGATTCCCGTACCAGCTGGAGCGTGCTGTTCTTTGTATTCATCATTAGGTTATCCTCTCAAGCTTGGAACGGTTGTGGTGTGATCGTCATGCGGGGAACAGCTAACGTGGGTGCGTGACTGTGTCGATGGACCTCTGGAGATATCTCGCTCGTTGGCAGGGCAGCTCTGTGGGTGATCAGAGAAAGCTCGATCTGGCGGTCGCCGAGGAGGTCAGTGAGGTGTGGTGAAGCGAGCGACCCTTGGGCGTTCCAGGTCCGGCGTGGTGCCCTGGGGTTGGCGGCGTAGCGGTGTCGAGCGCCGGGGCTGCAACGGGGTGCTGGCGGTGATAGTTACGCTGGATGTGGGGTCATCGAGCTCCCTGTGTCTGGGTCACGCAATGCGATCGAGCTGTGGCTCCCGGGGACCGCGTTCGCCACCGACGTGATTAGCGCCAGAACCGGCGGCAACGGGTGTGCGGTAGCCTCGGAGGTGAAGCGCGATTGAGCATGTGACCGTCCCGCACGTCAGGCCTGCTCCGTCGACGGCGATGAGGGGGATGTTCGCGATGCTGATGCCGTATGCGAGCCAGATGAGGTAGCCGCCGGTGACGGTGCAGAGAAAGCCAAGCGAAACGTCGCCTGCACAGCGCCTGTGGACCATGCATCGTGCTTGCAGCAGGGATGAGGAGGCCCCGACCATCCCGTAAGTAGTCGCGATGGCGGCTAGAAGACTAGGGACGTTTGACATGCGATCGTTCCGCGGTCTGTCGGAGTGACACCGAGTTTTGGCGCGAGCGTTGGTCTTCGCGGGTGCCCGGCTGATGGGGAAGGCTGGCGACGTCGGCGTCGGGGATCGTGTGGCGGTTGATTTGCTCGACGCGGGAGAGGCGCGGGTTGGTGGTGCTGACGGCGCCCGTGAGCACGCCGAGCCGGCCGAGGTCGCCCGTGTGAAACCGACCGTGTTGGTCGAGCGCCGGGGCGGTCTGTTGGGGGAGGTTGTGGTCGTCGCGGAGCGTCTCGCATGTGGTGCGTAGCTGCTCCCGCATTCGGGGCGGCGCGCCGAACGCGGTCCGTCGGGTCTCGGCGAGGGCCAAGGCGAGCGCGGCGGCGTCCGGACAACAGGTGACCATTCGGGCGAGCGCGATCGCTGAGTAGTGGTTGGTGAGCCGCTCGACTAAGTGTGCGAGCGGGAGAAAGGAGACCGCCGTCAACTCCTCGGGCGTGTGCAGGGTCCGCGAGGTGGCGCGCAGGTTGGCGAGCACGCCCTGGTGGGTGATCTCCGCTCCTTTCGGCGGGCCGGTCGTCGTCGAGGTGTAGACCAGGCACACGGCGTCCGCGGGCGTGACCGCGCGCCAGCTCTGCTCGAACTCGAACGCTGGCGACTCGATGCTGTCGAGCTCGGGCGCGTCGGAGGTCATTCGCAGCACGTGCTCCAGCCCACCGCAGCGCGGGGCGACCGCGGCGGCGGTGGCTTCGAACGCGGCCTCGGTGATCAGCACGCACGCGCCGCTGTCGCGCACGAGGTAGGCGACTTGGGGCGGCGCGGAGGTGGCGTAGATGCTGAACGGGGTCGCGCCGAGATGCACCGCGGCGAGATCCGCGAGCAGGTGCTCGGGCCGGTTTCGCAACAGAAGCGCGACCCGATCGCCGCGCCGCACCCCGAGCGCGTGCAAGGTGTGAGCGGCGCGGCGCACCCGCGCGGCGTACTCATCCCAGGTCCACTCGATCCCTTCCCCCGGGAGACGCAGCGCAAGACGGTTGGGATACCGGGCGGCAGTCGCTTGGAATGCCGCGCAGATCGTCGGCATCCCGGCCGTGGTGTCGTCGCCGGCGGACGGGCGGATCAGCGTTCCGGTGTGCATGGCGCTGATCTTCCGCCAGCGTCAGCCGGTTCGCATCGAGGAGCGACCCGGAGATTTCGCGGCCAGGACCCGGAGGGTTTCAGCCGGCCAGCGCGGCAGGGAGCGCCTCGCGGCCGTCTAGGTCGAGCTTTTGAAACACGTGACCGAGGTGCGTCTCGACGGTCGCCCCAGTCACGAACAGCGCCTGCGCGATCTCCCGATTCGAGCGGCCTTCCGCCGCCAGCCGCGCGACCCGCAGTTCGCTCGGCGTCAGCGACTCCACGCCCGTGAGCACCAGCCGGCGGGGGCGCGCGCCGGTCGCGCGCAACTCCTCCGCCGCGCGCCCCGAGAGCACCGTCGCGCCGCAACGCTGCGCGAGGTCGAGGCCATGACGCAGCGGCTTGCGGGCCTCCACCCGCCGACCGTGACGGCGCAATGCCGCCCCGAGGTCGACCAGCGCCTGCGCCAGCTCAAGCCGGCGGGGGCTGCGCTCAAGCACCTGGACCGCGCCGCCTAGCTTCTCGATCCCCTCCTCTCCTCCGGTCGCGAGCCCAACGAGCCGCCGCGCCATTCCAATTCTCCCGGGCGCGCCGAACATCTCCGCCAGCGCGAGCATCGCCCGCGCCCGCTCCAGCGCCTGCTCGCGCTCACCGCTGGCCAGCGCGACCGCGACCTCGCACGGCGCCATCTGCAACGGGAGCCAGGCCCGCTCCGGCGGCGCGGCCGCCAGCTGCGCCCGTGCGCGCTCGAGATCGCCGCGCGCCAACGCGAGCGCCACCCGCTCGGGAATCAGCTCAAACCACGCAAACGTGGTGCCCTCCGCGAGCCCGTGACGAGACAGTACATCCTCGGCCTCGTCCAGCTCGCCCCGCTCGACCAGCGCGAACACCAGCTGCGCCACGGCGAGCGGCGCGACAATGCCGCAGCGAAACGCCCCCTCTTCCGCAAGCGCGGACCGCGCCTCATCGACCACGGCGGCCAACTCGCCGCGCGCCCGAGCAATCCGCGTGCGGTACGACACAAGCCCCTGCAACTCGGGACGCGACCCTGTCCGTGTCGCCAGCTCCTCCCGACGGCCCAGCCACTCCTCGCACTCATCCAGCCGCTCGCAGTTGATCAGCGTGGCTAGCGCGCACTGAAACCCAGCCCAGCCAGCCCCGCGAAACTCCGCCAGCAGCTGCCCGTCTTGCAACATGAGCAACGCGAGCTCCGCCACCTCCGCCGCGGGCCGCATGCCCACAGTCGCATCGAGCAAAGCGAGCTGCGCGCGGAGGCTCTTCTCGGCCAGACTGCCACGCTCGACCGCAGCGGCCAGCGCCACCGTCCGGGGCCCGATGTCCACGGGCGCGACCGGTAGGTACAGCGAGTGCAACACGCGCTCGACCTCCAGCCGCCGCGCACGCTCCGGGGCCGCCTCGCGCAGTGCACTCGCCGCCACCGCCAGCAGCTCGACAACTTCCTCCGCTCGGTTCAATGCGACCAGGACGCTCACGAGCACGAGCGCGGCTGCCTCCTGCTCCTCGGGATCGCGAGCTATCTCCAGGGCAGCGCGCACGTGGCTGATCGCCGACTCCTCGCTCTCTGCCAGCCACTCCGCGTCCGCCAGCCGGACCAGGACCTGGTAGCGCTCCTGCGCGGGCGGCGGCTCCGCGAGCGCGCGGCGAAGCAGCACCACCGCCTCCTCCACCGCGCCGCGCCGCAGCGCCCGCTCCGCCGCCGCCTGCAGCCGCCCCACCACCCCCACATCGCCCGTTCGTTCGGCCGCGAGCAGCTGCACCGCAGCGCGGTCGGCAAGACCCTCCGACTCCAGCAGATCCGCCGCGCCACGGTGCAACGCCGCGCGACGCGCAGGCCGCAGCGCGTCATAGATCGCCGCGCGCACCAGCGGATGCACGAACCCAAACGCATCCCGCCCCTCCAGGATCCGCGCCGACACCAGCCGATCGCAAGCCTCGCGGACGTCCGCCAGCGACAGCTCCGTGAGCACTGCCAGCTGACGCGGCGCGAACTCGCCGTCGAGCACCGCCGCAACCGCCGCAACCTCCCGCGCCAGCGCCGGCAGCAGCGCGAGCCGCGAGGACACGTGCCGCGCGACCGCCCGCCCGCCGAGTTCAACCACCCGCTCCAAATCGACCGGCAACGACGTGTCCCGATCCAGCGCCAGCGCCAGCTCGCTCACCAGCAACGGGTTACCGCCGGTCGCGCCATGACACGCCCGCGCCGTGAGCAAGTCACACTCGCGACCCAACCCCCGCGCCAGCAGCTCCCCGGTCGCCGCGACACTCAGCGCCGAGAGCGTCAGCCGCTCCCCTCCGAGCGCGTCGAGCAGCTCAACCGGAGCCTGATCTTCACCCAGCCGCCAGGCACCCAACACCACCACCGGCAGTCCCTCCAGCCGGCGCGCCAGATACACAAGCCAACGCAAAGACGCCAGATCAGCCCACTGCAAATCATCGACCACCAGCGCCAACGGCCCCTCACTCGCGAGATTCGCCACAAGCCAGTACAGACCGTGCTGAGCCGCAAACACCGGATCGTCGATTTCCGCTACGTCAGCTGCCGCCTCCTCGCCAAGCGCCCGCGCGGCCCGCCGCGCCGCACCCGACAACCACCGCCGCCTCTCGCCCGCCTGCGCCCGATGCAGCGGCGCCTCAAAAAGCTGCCGGACGACCCCATACCCGAAATCCCGCTCAAGCACACCGCCACGAGCAGACAACACCCGCGAACCCAGCGCGCACGCCAATTCGACGCCCGCTGCCAACACAGCGCTCTTACCGATCCCCGCCTCGCCCTCCACCACCAACACGCCAGCCCCGTCCGCGAACGCCGCCGCGACGCGCGCCAGCTCCACATCCCGCTCCAACAACGTCCACACGCTCTCCACCCACTCTATCCCAACGCGCAACCCGCCACACCCCCCGGCGGAGCACGCGTCGCCCGCTCCACAAGGAGCTAAAGCCCCCAGTCCGATCGCTTTGACGCGTTCGTGGTGAGCGAGCTCGCGCGCACTGATCACCATCGATTCCGGGTCCTCGAACCCGATAGCGACCAGACCAAGGCGCTGCGGGCGTTGACGCGCGCGCGTGAGGATCTGGTGCAGAGCAAGGTCGCGTTGTGCAACCAGCTGCGCTGCGCGCTTGAGCGTTTCTGGCCCGGGCGGATCGGGCTGTTCCGGGATCTCGACGGTCAGATCTCGCTTGCGTTCCTGGAGCGCTATCCGACCCCGGTCGACGCGCGCGGTCTTGGTGTGGCGCGTATGCAGGCGTTTCTTCGGCGCGAGCAGTACACCGGCGCCAAGAAGCCCGTCGAGCTGCTCGCCAGGCTGCGGCGCGCGCCCGAGAGCCGTGTCGGGGAGGTGGAGCTCGCCGCGCGGTGCCAGCTCGTGCTCGCCCTGGTCGCGACGCTCAAAGCGCTGATGCGCGAGATCAGGACACTTCAGCGGCAGATCGCCAGCGCCCTGCGAGCGCACCCTGACGGTCAGGTCTTCAGCTCACTGTTCCGTGGCCCGAAGTCCGTGATCTGCGCCGCGACGCTGCTGGCGGAGATCGGCGACTGCCGCGCGCGCTACCCCACCGGCGACGCGCTGGCTGGTGACGCCGGCCAGGCCGCCGTCGCGATCGAGTCCGGCAAGCGCAAGGCCGCGTGCTTCCGCTGGAGCTGCAACAAACGCCTACGCCAAGCGTTCGTC
>JBKQKK010000153.1:0-2969 GCA_052147535.1 Solirubrobacteraceae bacterium
CGGTGGCGCCGCGGCCCTCGACAGCCGCTGCGCCTGCTCGGGCGCGGACCGCGCCGGGCGCGACGAAAGCCGCGGTCCTGGCCGCGCTGGGCGACGGGCGCGCGATGACGGCCGGTGAGATCGCGGCGGCGACCGCCCTCGGCCGCGCGACGGTCAGCACCACCCTCTCAAAGCTCGCGAGCTCCGGTCAGGTCACCAAGGCCGCGCGCGGCTACCAACTGGGGGCCTGAGCCCGCTTCGCCTCCCGTCGGCGGGGCCGGCAACGCCCGGCCGACCGGTACGCCGAGATCCTGCGGGCCTGTGAAGCGTTCGCTGACGGGCTGCGATGCCGGACGCGGTCGATGGCGTCTCGTGTCAGGATCGGGTCGCGGAAGGATCGGCGAGGAGCAGGAAGGAGCCCGGATCGCTGTGTCGTACGCGGACGTGAGACAGAGACGGAGTTCGTGCTCGAGTCGGACCGCCGCAGCGTGGCGGTGGGGTCGTTGACCGAGCCGATCGATACCGGGGGAACGGTCAGGTTCCGTACGGGCAGACTCCGAGGTCGCGTTGCACGGAGGCGGGGATGTGGGGACCGGGCAGCGGTATGAGCTTCCTTCGAAGACGATCCGCCAGCGTCCTTGTGTGCCGCGGTGGATGACGCACGCCGAGCTGGACGGTCGCGGAGACCACCTTCGGCGCGAAAAGCCGCGGAGTCGATCGCGGCGTTGTCGGTTTGCGTCTCAGTGAGATTCTTCAGGCACGGTTGGTCGGGTGCTGTCCGGCCGGTCGGTTCCAGAAGCGATGGCCAGCGACGAAATGGATGGCGTGGTCCGGCTTGGGGCCGGCCCGCCGCGCCCTGCCATCGCGAGAGAGGCGATGATGGCGGGCTGCCCGGTCGCATGGACGACCGATCGATTCTCGGCGACGTCATTAACCTGAAATCCGGCATCGTGCGATGCGTGGGTTATGGAACCAGGCCGTGCCGCGCAAATCGCCGTCGATGGGGGATGCGCGGTTGCAATGGCTCCGCCCGTGTTTTGGACACGACGTTTCATTCCGTAGAACCGCCGCAAGACTTCTCTCCATGGCCGTCGCCGTGATGGGTGCGAGCGCAGTCGCAGTGGTTCCCGGAGCCCGCGGCGCAACTGGCAGCGCACCAAGCCTGGTGACGTTCCCGTCCCTAGCTGGCGGTCAGGCACGAGGCGACACGCTCACGGCCGGCACGGGCACTTGGAACCCCGCCGCTCAGTCCTACAGCTACCAGTGGCAGAGCTGCTCGGCGACCGGGAGCAACTGTCAGCCGATACCCGGCCAGACGGCGGCCACCTACGCCCTGGCTCAGGGAGACGAGGGGCATGTCATCGAGATCGTCGTGGTCGCGACCAACCAGTACGGCTCGTCGGCCGCGGGCGTCCTGACCGGAACGATCGGCGCCAACCCTCCGCAATCGATTTCGAGCCCGGCCGTCGAAGGGGCGCCGCCAATCGGCGTTCTTGAGCCAGGAACCCTCCTGACCGCAACGACTGGCGCTTGGAACGGCCGTGGCAATACGTACGGCTACCAGTGGCAGGACTGCGACGTCTACGACGTGACCTGCCAAGACATTCCGGGCGCAACCTCGCCGACCTACACGACCGCCGCACCCAATGAGGCCGAACGCGTCAGAGTGGTGGTGACGGCCACGAACGTCGACGGCTCGGCGTCGGCCTCCAGTGCTGCAACCAGCGCCGGACTTAGCCAACCAACCCAGTACAACACGACGCCGTTGTGTCCTGTCTCCTCTCAGCAGCCGTTCTGCGCCTGGACAGAGTCGCTGCCCATGGATCCCAATAACCTCTTTGCCTCCACGTCGTGGCAGCCAGGACAGCAAGCGTCCGGCGAGCAGTGCACGTACTGGGCAAACGAGAGGCGGCCGGACATCGCGCTCAACGAATCCTCGTCTGACCCGGAGCCTTCCAATTGGGATGGCTACACGTGGGCCACGCATGCACAAGCCGAAGGGCTGCCGGTCGGCACGAAACCTGCCGTCGGCGACATCGCCGTGTGGCCCCCTGCCTCCCCCGGCGGCCCAGGGCACGTCGCCTACGTGGAGGCCGTCGATCCTACCGGCACCATGATCGTCGTCAGCGAGATGAACGACGGCGCCCCCTATGGTGACACTCGCTTGGTCACCGATCTGGCAGGCGCGCAGTTCATCGGCCTGCCGCCGGGCTCCACACAGCCCAACCAGGTCTCCTCGATAGTGACGTGGCCCACCTCGCCGAATGGCGGGGCCACCAGCGGCAGCTCCGGCAGCAGCGGCAGCAGCGGCAGCAGCGGCAGCAGCGGCAGCAGCGTGGGCCATAGCAGCTCCGTACTTACGATCGTGGGGCAGGCGAGGGTCGGCGCCCAGCTGAGAGCCGCGACGCACACGCCCGCCGGCACCGTGTGGATCACCTACCAGTGGTGGCGCTGCCCATCGGATCAGCTCACGCACCGCTGCACGGAGATCGCCGGCGCCGTGTCCTCCGCCTACCGACCGGGCGCGGCAGAGGCCCGCGGCTGGCTGGCCGCGTCGATCATCGACTGCGTCCGCAGCGGCCAGATGTACATCGCCGAAGCCGGTCCCGTCGGCCCCGTTGCACGCGCGAGTACGACGACAACGCAAGCGCACCCCCGCGAGCATGATCCCAAGAAGACGTCACGGCAGCACCGCTGATCCGTTACCGAGCCGTGAGCCCTCACTCTGGCAACGGACAGCAGCGACCAAGGCACCGATACACCGGATGACGGTTCTGCATCCAGCCCTGCTTACGACTAGCAGGGCTGCGCCTCGTTTCTTCGAGCGGACGTGCGCCACGTCGGATAGCAGGTTCGTCGCATAAGGGCTCCTCGACGATTTGTGTGGATTGACTCCGCCCCGCACGACGTCCGCCGCAACAGCCATAAGGTTCGCATGCTCGGCGGACGCGCCCCTGGTGTATCGCACGCACGGCAGCTCCGCCGCCTCT
>JBKQKK010000154.1:0-79762 GCA_052147535.1 Solirubrobacteraceae bacterium
CGCCGCTCACGAGACCTGGGTCACGGTCGAAGGTGCGATACCGGCGACGCCGCCCACCGTGAGGGTCGGGCCGCTGCTGGTGATCTGGACGCTCTGGACTGCGCCGGTGACCGTCTTGTTCGTCGTCGGGTCGGTGTAGTTGATCGTGTGGCCGATCAGGCCGACGGCAGCCGAGACGGCCTCCGCAGATGCCGACTGTGCGGTCGACTGAGCCGTGTCGGTCTCCTGTTCGACCGAGGTGAACTGGGCGAGCTCCGACATGAACTGGGTGGGGTCGGTTGGGCTAGTCGGGTCCTGGTGGGTCAGCTGGACCATCATCAGGTCGAGGAACTCGTTGGAGCCGAGGGCGGTGGCCGATGGGTTGCTCAGCGTCGTGCCGGGCGTCCCTTCGATGCTCGCGCCGCTCGAGCTCGTGCTGACTGGGGGAGCTGAGATGCTCATCGCGTTGCCGTTCTCCTAATTGCCTGTGTCATGCCATTACGTCGATCAGCGAGCCGGCGCTCGGCGACACGCTTGCCGTGCCTGACGGCGCCGGGTTGTCGTCGCTTGCCTCGTCTGCCGAGCCAGCGCCGGCGCCGGCCTCGGCGGCGGTCTGGCGCGAGGCGTTTGATTGGGTGCCGGTCTGGCCTCCCGCGCTGATGTCCAGTCGCAACAGTTGCAAGCCGCTCGCCTGCAACGAACTACGCAGTTCGCCGCCGTTCTGCGCCAGCAGCCGCAGCGCCTCCGGATGGTCGGCGACGACGCGGGCGACGAGTCCGTCCGAGGTCTGCGACAGCGAGATCCTGATCGCGCCCAGCGACGGTGGCGAGAGCAAGATCCGAGCCTGCGTCTGGCCCTGCCTGGCCGCGATCGTGAATGTCGCGCGGACGGCGTCCACGGCATTCTGCAGGTCGACCGTCCTGGTCGGCATCGCGCCGGTGCTACTGGTCGATGCGGCGGTGGTCGTGATCGAGCTTGGGGCGGCGGTTCCGGTCGCGCCGGCGTCCGCTGTCGAGCTCGCCCCAGCGCTGCCCTGCGCAGCAGATGCGGCCGGAGACGAACTCGCGACTGACGCTGCGCGGGCGCCGCTGGCCTGTCCGGCAACGTCGGCCCTCGAGCCGTGCCGCAACGCATCTAGCGACGGCGCCTCAGTTCGATCGGTGGCCAGCGTCGAGCGTTGCGGAGCGCTCTGAGTGCTCTGCTGTGAGCGCCCGTGCGATGCGCTGTCGGCCGACGTGCCGTGTCCGCTGGCGTTCGCCTTGACGGTGGCGAGCCCGTCCGACGGCGGCAGCGTGGCGCTGGCCGGGTCGATCGTGTTCGAGCTTCGGGGCGTTGCTGGCGTTGCTGGCGTTGCGGACCTAGCTGCGGGGGTCGCATCCGCGGCCGGGAGTTGCGATCCGCCGGGCCGGCTCGCCGCCGAGACCGTCCCGGGCACTATGGTTGGCAAGTCGTTCGTCTCGCCGCCGGCGCCGTCCGCCTGTCCCGCGGTCGGGCTGGTTGCGCCTGCGCTCACGGGTGCTGGTGATGCGCTGGCCATCGTCGATTTGACGCTTGCGCCGTCGCCGAGGTTGTTGCCGGCGATCTTCGAGGCGGCTGAACCGGTGCTGGCGGTTGGCGCGGAACCCGTTGTGGGTGTTGGGGCTGAGCTGCTGGTCGGTGTTGGGGCTGAGCTGCTGGTCGGTGTTGGGGCTGAGCTGCTGGTCGGTGTTGGGGCTGAGCCGGTTGTGGGTGTTGGGGTTGAGCCGGTGGTGGGTGTTGGGGCTGAGCCGGCGGTGCGTGTTGGGGCTGAGCCGATGGTCGCGCTTGCGGCTAAGCCCGTGGTGGCGCTTGCGGCTGAGCCGGTGGTGGCGCTTGCGGCTGAGCCGGTGGTGGCGCTTGCGGCTGAGCCGGTGGTGGCGCTTGCGCCTGAGCCGGTGGTGGCGCTTGCGCCTGAGCCGGTGGTCGCGCTTGCGGCTGAGCCGGTGGTGGCGCTTGCGGCCGAACCGGTGGCGGCGGCCGCGGCTGCGCCCGGGACGCTTACTCCGGCGATCACGGCGGCGAGCGCTGTCTGCGCCGACAGCGAGGGTTGAGTCGGTGCTGTGCTTGCCGCGTCGCTCGTGGCCGCAGCCGCTGAGGGTCCGCTTGCGGCTTTCTTGCCGATGTCCTTCTGGCCTTCCGCAACTGCGGTCCGGGCCACTTGGTTGTCGAGCACGCTGGTGAAGGGCGGGCCGTTTGGCGCACCTCCGGCGCCTGGTGGCGCCGACCCCGGAGGTGGTGCGCCAGCGGGCGTGCTCGCGGGTGCGGGGGCCATCATTACCGCTGTCATATCGCTGTCCTCCTGCGGAATCCGTTGATTGCGATCTCGTCCAGTGCGACCGCGTCGAGGCGAGCGCTCTCGCGCTGGTGATCGGCCAGCCGATGGGCCTTGAGATGCTCGAGTGCCTGACGGTCACGTGACGCCTCGGTGAGCTCCGAACGCCGTCCGGCGACTTCCTTCTCCTGCCGTCTCAGATCGGCCAGCGTCGATCGGTGCGCGCTTTCGGCGCGCTCCAAGTACGCCTGGCGAAACAGGAGATCGGTCGACGAGCTCGTGCCCGAGCCCAGTTGCGCGTTGCGTGCGTTTAGCACGCCCGCAGCAGCGGCCGTGACCTGTTGCTCGCATTCCTGGCGTCGCGCCATCGCGCCCGCCAGTTGCAGCTTCGCCTCATCTTCGCTGCGCTCCCGCAGCGCACGGATTCGCTCCAGCCGGAATCTGAACGAGGGACCGATCATGCTCTTGATAGTCGGCCGAGAGGGGCGTGACTAAAGCGCAACACGCTGGTCAGGCGCACGATCACGGTCATGCTCCGAGGCTCAGGGCGGGAATCGCCGGTGCGATGCTTCCGTGCGACCCGGAAGCCGTCGGTCGCGATCCGCCTGCGGCGTTCGCGGCGTTCGCGGCGTTCGCGGCGTTCGCGGCGACCGCGGCGTCGCGTGCCGGCAGCGCGCCCTGCGGGCCTTCGCCGTTCATCTCGGCGGTGATCGACAGAAGCAATTCGTCGGCCTGCTCGGCGGTGGACGGCTCGTCGACCGCCTGGCGCAGAAACGCGTCGATCTGTGGTCGCAATGAGATCGTGCTGTCCACCAGCGGGTCGGTGCCCCGTTGATAGGCGCCGATCGAGATCAGATCCTCCTTCTCACGGAAGGCCGCCAGCGCGGCCCGGAGCTGCTGGCCTGCGTCCTGCACAGGTCGCTGCACGACCTCGCCGATCAGACGGGAGACGCTCTGTAGCACGTCGATCGCTGGGTAGTGACCGGCGTGCGCGAGCGCCCGGGTGAGGACGATGTGGCCGTCCAGGATCGAGCGTACGGCATCCGCGATCGGCTCATTCATGTCGTCGCCGTCGACCAGCACGGTGTAAAGGCCGGTGATCGAACCAAGCTGGCTGGTCCCGGCCCGCTCTAGCAGGCGCGGCAGCAGTGCGAATACGCTTGGTGTGTAGCCACGCGTCGCGGGCGGCTCGCCGATCGCCAGGCCGACCTCGCGCTGCGCCATCGCGAACCTGGTCACCGAATCCATCATCAGCATCACATGCGCGCCGCGGCCGCGGAAGTACTCGGCGATCGCGGTGGCGGTGAAGGCCGCGCGGATCCGCACGAGCGCGGGCTGGTCGGAGGTGGCCACCACGACCACCGAATGGCACAGTGCGCCGTCGAGATCGCGCTCGATGAACTCGCGAACCTCGCGGCCGCGCTCGCCGACGAGCGCGATCACGTTCACGTCAGCTGTGGTCGAGCGGGCGATCATGCCAAGCAGTGACGACTTGCCCACGCCGGAGCCGGCGAAGATTCCGAGCCGCTGGCCGCGCCCGCACGGTACGAGCGTGTCGAGCGCGCGCACCCCAAGTCCGACGCGGTGGTGAATTCGCGGGCGCGAGAGCGCGTCCGGCGGTGCCGCCGTCGTCGAGCGCCACGAACTGGCGTTGAGATCGCCAAGCTCGTCAAGCGGCGCACCGAGACCGTCGATCACGCGTCCCAGCAGTTCGGGGCCGACCGCAACGCCGAAGGGCGCACCCGTCGGCGTAACGGGGGTGCCTGGCCCGATGCCGCCGAGCTCGCCCAGCGGCATCAGCAGGGTCCTACCGGCGCGGAAGCCGACGACCTCGGTCGGGACCTGCTTCTGCCGCCGGCCTTCGCCGACGAAGCACAGCTCGCCAACCTCGGCTTCTAGCCCCGTCGCCTCGATGATCAATCCGATCAGGTCGCCCACCCGGCCGCGCCGGCGTGCGAGATCGCTTGACTGGACTGCATCGTTGGCGCGCCGCACCGCTCCCGAGCTAGGCATGCTCAGATCCTTCGCTCTGGTTGCGCTCCTCGCGACGCATCGCGGCGCTGACGATCTCGCGAGCTCGCTGTAGCTGGGTCGAGACGGTTGTGTCGACCTCGCCGTACTCCGTTCGTAGGACCGCTCCGCCGAGGTCGATACGGCGGTCCGCCTGAACGTCCAGATGCTCGATCCCCCCGAGCTCGGTACGCAGTCGCTCGAGTGACTCCGACAGCAGATCGAGGTCGCGTGGGTTGACGACCAGCGTCACGCGCTGGCGCTCGGCCACTCGGCGCAGCGCTCCGCGAGCAATGTCAACGATCCTGGCGGGCTGGACGTCGAGCGCGCCGGCGACGATCTGCTCGGCGATCCGCAGCGCGAGGTCCGCGGCTTCCTGCTCGAGCGTATCGACCAGTTCGCCGCGGAGCTGCTCGAATGACCGCACGGCCTGCTCGAGTGCCGCAAGCGCCGGCGCGGCTTGGGCGATGGCCGCAGCCAGCCCCTCAGCGCGCCCCTCGGACTCTCCCGCGAGCCGTGCCTGGGCGCGCACCTGGTCGGCCTCCTCCCAGGCGGCCGAAAGCACATCGGCGGCGCCGCCGACCGGTCCATGCTCGGGGCGCTCGAGTTGCTGGAACGCGTACCTGGAGATCCGCGGAGGCTCCGCGGCGGCGGGGTCAGAGGACGACATCGCTGTCGCCTCGGGAGAGCACGAGTACACCTGCTTCCTCGAGCCGGCGCACGATCGCCACGATCCTGCCCTGCGCCTCCTCGACCACTCGCTTGCGCTGCGGCGGCTGGTACTCCATCTCCTCCAGCAGCATCTGCGAGCCGCGCTCGGACATGTTCTGCAAGATGCGATCTCTGACCTCGTTGCTGACGCCGCGCAGCGCGAGCGCCAGATCCTTCTGGTCCGCCTCGCGTAGTACCAGCTGGATCGAGCGGTCGTCGAGCTTGGTGACGTCCTCGAACACGAACAGCAGCCGGCGCACCTCGGCGGCGAGCTCCTCGTCGGTTTCGGTGAGGGCATCTAAGACGTTGCGCTCGGTGGGCCTGTCCGCGTGATTGAGGATCTCCGCGAGCGACTTGACGCCGCCCGCCACCGAGAAGTCCTGCTGGACGATCGAGGCGAGCTTCTGTCTCATCACCTCTTCGACCTGCTTGACGACATCCGGGCTGGTCTCGCCCATCCGCGCGATCCGTATCGCGATGTCCGCCTGCTCGGTCTCGGCCAGGTGAGATAGCACCTGCGCCGCGAGCGTGGTGTGCAGGTTCGCCACGACCAGCGCGATCGTCTGAGGTGCCTCGTTGCGCAGAAACGTGACGATCTGCTCGGGCGGCGTGCGGCGCAGAAACTCGAACGGTCGCATCTCGATCACCGACGAGAGCCGGCCGATGATCTCCGCCGCGCGATCGTGGCCGAGCGCGCGCTCGAGTACCTCCCGGGCATAATCGACACCGCCCATGACGTACGAGTCGTACGCCTGTACCGTGGCTGCGAGCTCCTCGATCACGCCTGAGGTGAGCGTGGGATCGACGTGCTGGAGCTTTGCCATCTCGAGCGACAGCGCTTCGATCTCGTCGTAGTGGAGGTGCTTGAACACCTCGGCGGCACGGTCGGGTCCAAGCGACACGAGCAGGACCGCGGCTTTCTGACGGCCCTTCAGCTTGATCGCGGCGGCGCTGCTACCCGGCCCCGCTGGAGTACCCGCTGGGTGCGAAGGCTGCTGGTAGAGCTCTACGGCCATCGGCCCTAGTCCTCGGCCATCCACGCCCGGACCTGCGAAGCGACGCGATCAGGTTCGCGCTCGACGAGGTCCTCCACCTGTTGCTTGGCGACGTTCAGCGGCGATCGGAGCTGCATGATCCGCGTGGGCTGATCGAGCTGCTCGGCCTCGACTGCGGCCAGCGGGCGTGGCGCTTCGAGCTCTCGCAACCAGGTCGGCTGGCCGCTGACGAATGCTTCGGTCTCCCGCTTGCGCAGCATTCGCGAGATGAAGACCAGGAACACCAGAGCGCCGATCCCGACGAGCAAGTATTTGGCATAGCTGATCATCTGCGTCGTCCCCGGTGCCGCGGTGGCAGCGGGCAGCTTGACGAACGCAACCTGACCGGCCGAGAACGTGTCGCGCCCCTTGACGTACCCCGCTTCGGCCTCGACGGCGCTCTGGAGCTGTGCGAGCTCGGCTTTGGGCACCGACTTGTCGACCGTCAATGAGACCGACTGCTGGTTGATCTTTCCTGGCGCGACCTGAGTTTGAGCGATGGTCTTGTCGACCCCGTACGTCGTTTGCTCGCTCTTGTTGGCGTAGTTGGAGTTACCGGCTCCGCTCGTGCCGACGCCGGTCACCGTGTTCGCGCCGGTGATCGCACCCCCTTTGCTGGTCAGGGTCTCGTTCGAGATGTCAGCGCTCAGCGGTATGCCCTTGTTCGTGTAAGTGACCGATTGCAGGTTCGTCTGATCGGCGTTGAGATCGGCGTTGACCGCGACCTCTGCCTTGCCGGGGCCGATCATCGCCGCGAGCATGCCGTCGATCCGCGCCTCCTGCTGCGCGTCGTAGGCCTGCTCCGCCGTTTGCTTTGCAAGCAGGCCGCCACCGCCGGTGGCCGACGTGGGCCACAGCAGGTCGCCGGTCTGATCGGTGATCGTGACCTTGGAGTCCGATAGACCCTGGACCGCTCCGGCGACGAGCTCGGCGATCCCCCTCGCCGAGCCCGCGTCGAACATTGCCGAGTCATCGAGAAGTACAGAAGCGGACGCCGCCTGCGCGTTGCCGAAGAGCTCCGAGGACGTGTTCGGAATCACCAGGTCGACCTGTGCCGAAGTGACACCCTGCATCCCCTCGATCTCATTGTCGAGCTGAGCTTCGAGCGCCTGCTGGTATGCCTCGTTCTGCTGCTGGTCGCTCTGGCCGATGCCCTGGCTGCTGAGCGACTGCAGAGGCTGCGTGGAGCCGCTCAGCAGACCTCCGCCTGCAAGGGCGACGCGCGCCTGCGAGACCTGTTCGCTGACGACCGCGACCGCGGTGCCGTTGTTCTGGAGCTCATAGGGGATGCCCGCCGTCGACAGCGCGCTGGTGATCTTGCTGGTCTGCGCCGGGTCGATGCCGGCCATCAGCGTCGTGTAGCTGGGCGCCGAGGCCATCGACAACAGCAGGTAGGCGAACACGATCGTGGCCGCCACCGAGCCGCCGACGGCGAGCCATCCGCGCGGGGTCAACTTTGACGTGATCTGGGTCAGGTTCATCGAGGGCTACATTTGCGTTTGGAAGAGCGTGGTGGCTGCGGAGGTCAGCTGGTTGCGCATCTGGGAGGCGAAATCCATTGCCAGCGAGGCGTTCTCCACGGCGGTAACCGCCTGGGCCGGGTCGCTCAGCTGGCCGGTCGCGAGCTGCTCAGAGGCCGTCGAGGCGGCGTTCTGCGAGCTTTCCAGCGAGCTGATCGCGTTGGTCAGCGCGCTGCCGAAGCTGCCGGCGGCGCTCGAGGGCGTCTGCGTGGCGCCGGCGGCCGCGGCCGACCCGAGCCCGCCGATGCCAGGGATTGCCCATTCGCTCGCCCCGAGCGGCCCGATGCCGATCGAGGCGATCACCTCAGCAGCCCCAGGGTGGCGGAGTACATCGTCTTGGCCGTCTGCATCGCTGTCACGTCGTCTTGATAGGAGTTGGATTCGTCGATCATGTCGACCATCTCGGTGACCGGTTGCACGTTGGGCATCTTCACGTAGCCCTGCTTGTTGGCCTGGGGGTTACCCGGGTCGTACACGAGCTCGCCGGGCGTCGGGTCATTCACGATCCCGGCTACTTCGACGCCGCCCGGTGTAGCCCCGGAGCTGCCCATCGCGCTGGCGAGGGTCGTGCCAAAGTCACCGCCAACCGCCTGCAGGACGACTTCCTGGCGCTGGTACGGAGCACCGTTGGCGCCTTCGGTGGTCTCGGCGTTGGCGAGATTCTCGGATGTAACGGTCATCCGTGTCTGCTCGGCAGAGAGGCCGCTGGCGGCGATGTTCATGGCGTCGACGAAGCTCACGGGGTGCTCGAGTTGATCGCAGTTTGCAGGATGCCTTCGCGTGCAGCTGCAACTTGCACGAGCTCCTGGTAAAGCAGGCCGTTCTCGGCGACCTCGGCGCTTGTCTGCTGCGCGTCCACACCGTTGCCGTCGGGACCGTTGACCTGTGTCGCCGTGTAGGGCTGGTAGGTGAGCTGGTCAAGCGGCTGGCCGTCCTGGATCGCGCTGGCCAGCGTCTGCTGGAAGTTGACGTCCTGCGGCTGATAGTTGGGCGTGTCTGCGTTCGCCAGGTTGTTGGTCAGCAACGTCTGGCGGACCATGGAGCCGCTCATTGCGGCTTCGAGGGTCAGTTGGGTGCTGTCAAGGAAGGACATGTCGTGAAGTTCACGGTGTCGCCCTCCTTGGGCATTCACTGGACCCAGATTCCCTCGGGTCAATCCCTTGATCGGCCGCCCTGCGCGATCCTTTAGCCTCGGCCGCTAGGCGACGATCAGCGAGGAAATCGATTCCCAGCCGGCGATCTGGATGCTCGAGTCGTTCAGCAGCGAGACCTCGTAGGTCACTTCTGAATCCCCGAGCACGCGGACGACCGGCCGGTCCAGCGCCCTGTCTGGACAGCTGACCACGACACCCTCACGACCGTCGGTGAACTCGATCGGAGACCCCGGCGGGTACGGCGCGACAATCCCGCAGAACGACTCGACGACATCTCGATCGAACAGCGTGCCGGCGCCTTCTGCGATCACGCGCACGCCCTCATAAACCGGTCGTGCGGTCGCATACATGCGGTCAGAAGTCACCGCGTCGAAGACGTCCGCGACGGCGGCGATCCGGGCCATCTGGTGGATCTCCTCGCAGATCTTGCCGTCCGGGTAGCCGCTGCCGTCCCAGCGCTCGTGGTGACGCAGCACGACGGCCTTGACGAGTGGGTTCCAGTTGCTGCCATCGAGCAGATCTACGCCGGCACGCGGGTGGGTCTTCATGATCTCCCACTCCTTCGGGGTCAGCTTGCCCGGCTTGTTCAGAATCCCCGCGGGAACCGCGAGCTTTCCGATGTCGTGCAGCAGCAGCCCGAGCCCCAGGCTGGAGAGGCGGTTGTCAAGCTGCGTGAAGCGGCGCTCGCCACGGTAATCGACCCAGCCGTGCTTGCGAAAGTATCGAGCTCCGATCAGCAGGCCGACGGCGGTGACGTCGATCGAATGCTGGAACGTGTACGCATCGGCGGAAGCCAGGTCCGCGATCGCGAGCGCCACACCCTCGGCGCTGTCGATTTGAGCCATGATCAGAGCCACGATGTCCCCGAGCGAATCGATCACGTCAGACGAAAACGGCTTGCCCGTCGTAAACGTGTCCTTGGCGCTCTTGTACGCGGTCGCAACCGCCCGCGTCGCCAGCTCGCGCGTGGCGTCGTCGACGATCGGCTCCACGATGATGCCGGCACTCGCCTCGTCCTCGACGTAGATCGCGGCGACGCCGGCGTTGACGAGCAGGTCTCGGTAGCGAGACGTGATCCGCACGCCGGAGCGCAGCAGTGGAGCTCCGTCGGCCCGCCCAACAAGCACATCGCGCCCCAATTCGGAGCCCTCGGCTGCTCTCTTGGTGGCCACGAGACGCATATCCGACGAATCGGCAGCTACTGCTCAGACTTAACGACGACGCGCAGGGTCATGTGCGAAACGCCTACGCCGTAGCCGAGTACCGGTGCCGGCGGGTCCCCCCATAGCCCTTGACAGCCCGGCGCACTTCCCGCAGCCTACCAAGAGACTCGCCAATGCTGTCCTGCGCTCGGCGCGTGTCAATGACCAGTCGCTCGTGCAGCACGCGCGCTCGCTCGAACATCGGCCGCGCAACCAATGGGCACGGAACGGCTAGGGTCGCAAGGAACACGCCGCGCCGCTGCACTGCCTCTTGTAGCTCTTCGAAACGCCGCTGGCTAACGAGCTCGAGTTCGCGCTCGATCATTCGCGCGAGGCGCTCGTATGGCGCCACCAGGTCTGCGCTCATGGTCTGGAGACCTGCGCCCACGCCTCGCGCAGTTCGAGCAACAGGCCGTCGACACGGTCGATCCGGTCGGCATCGCGATGGACGCGAGCCTCGTTGAGGTGGCGGGAGCAGAACAGGTATATCCGTTGCAGATGAACGGCGACCTCGCCTCCCTGCTCCATATCGAGCGTGCAACGAAGATGGTCGATGATCGTCTCGGCGCGGCGCAGCTTGTTGTGCGCCGCTTGAACGTTCTGGCCGCGCATCGCGATGCTCGCCTGCGACAGAAATCGGTGCGCGCCGTCATAGAGCATCACAACGAGCTGCTCTTTCGGTGCGGTTAAGACGGAGCTCCTCTGATATGCGGTACGCGTGGAGGCTAGATAACTTGGCATCGGTGGGTTCGGGGATCGAGGGTTGGCTGGGTCAGCGTGATCGAGCTCCGCCGCCTCAGCTGGAGGACGAAGACGAGGAGGTGGTGGTTGAGGAGGTGGATGCGGTCGTGCTTGCCGTAAACGCAGAGCCCTGCGACTGCAGCTGTGACAGGGTGGACTCGACCGAAGCCCACTGCTGCTCCATGTCCTTCTCCTCTTGGGAGTAAATCGTCTGCATGCTCGTGATCTGGCTGCTGAGCGTCGACATCTCGGCGCTGTTGCCCTGGATCCTCGTGTCCAGATCGCCGCCTGGGCCGGCGGCGTTGCCGGCGAGCCTGAAGAAGCTCTGCTCCCACTGCTGCAGGACTTGCTGCACCGCGTTGGGATTGCTTTGGATGGCGGCAGTCAATGTCGACGTGTCGACGGACAGCTCACCGCTCAGCGAGCTCTGCTGAACCGAGCCGTTGGAGGCGCCGGTCGTGATCCCGATGTCGGACAGCGCGGCCATGCCCGACGGCAGGCCGCTGCCGGGCGTGTACATCGTCATGCGCATGTCGCTGAGCAGGTTCTCTAGATCGTTGTCTCCGAACAGCGATCCAGCATCCTGGTTGAAAGTGCCGCCGCTTGCGGTGTTGGACGGCTGCGTGTTGACCGTGGATTCGATCGACGTGATCGTCGAGTTGTAGTCCGTCACGAACTGATTGACTGCGGTCAAGATCCCCTGGACGTTTGGCGTCGGCTGCTGCACGTCGATCGTGACCGGCGTCTGGCCGGTGACGGCGTTCAGGGTCAGGCTCACGCCAGGGATCGCGTCCTCCACGGTATCTGTGGTGGACGCGCCTGGCGTGTTGTTGATCGTATATTCGGCATCCTGACCGTTTTGCGCGAGCGCGGTCTGCTCGACCAGCGTCGAGCCGGGGTCGCTGACCTGTATGTAGTTGGACCCATTATCGCCAGTGATGCGGGACGAGAGGACGATCTGTCCGCTGCTCGTGGCGGCCGCCCAGACGTCGACGTTGTCGTTGGAGTTGACGGCGTTGGCCAGGTCCTGGCTGCTCGCGCCGGCCTTCAGCGCGATCGGCTGGCCGTCGATCGTGATGCTGTCATTCGAGCTTGGGCTCGTGAACGTGAACGTGCGCTGAGCCGCGCTCGCGAGTTGGCTGACCGTCACGACTGACCCTCCGATCACGCCCCCCACGCCGCTCGCGGAGGTGGCCGTGATCAGGTCGGGATCGCTTGAGCTGACCGCCTGGGTGGGATTGAACAGCGTCGGATCTCCGACTGCCTGAGCATCGAGTTGGGCGGTGATCAGCGACGACTGGATCGAGCTGAGCGAGTTGTTCATCGTCTGCAGACCGCCACTCTGAGCCTGCATGTTCGTGATCGGCAGCTCGTACTCCTCCAACTCGGCCTGGATGATCGCGTTGGTGTTCAAGCCCGACGCCAGTCCGGTGATCTGGAGCGGACTGGTGGCGCTGCCCGTCGTCAGCGTCCCTGCGGATGTTCCGATCGTGGTCGGGCTGCTGGTGGACATGCTCGGCTCCGTTTCGCTAGCTCAGATCGCCCCCGCCGGCCACCTCGAGCGCCTGGCTCGGCGTGGCCGCGGAAAGGAAGTTTCCGGACAGGTCGTGCAGCTCGACCGCTAGCCGTCCGGATGGCGGGTCGATCGCAAAGTGAAGGCGCCGACCGCTCGCGGCCAAATTCTTGTAGGCGGCTGCGGCCGCGACGATCGCGTCGCTGAGCTCCGGTGGGGGGCTGCCGGACAGCGTGTCCACGGCCACCGCCTCCTGGCTCGCATCCGTCTCTGACACGTCCGAGGCCGGTTGCGCGCTCCTTGCGACGCCCCGCGCCGGCGCAGGGCTCTGCGTCTGACCGACCGAACCGATGTCAAAGCTCATCGACTGCTGTCTCCTTGAATTGCGCCTGCTGCTGGCGGTCGCCGAAATAGCCCGTTACCTTCCTCATACACATAATCGCTGCCGTTCGTCGGAACTTGAGCGATTTTCGGGACTGTCGGCGGGAGCTACGATCAGAGGGTGGCCTGCATCGAGCGGGTTGATCGGATGATCTGCGTGGCCGCGATGCAGCTTGGATCCAGCACCAAAGCGCGGCTCGCAAAAGTCTGCGCTGGATCCGGCTGGCCGTTGGCGAGCGACACGCGGGCGAGCCCGAGCAATGCGCGGGCATCAGGGGCTTCGTTGACGACCGCCATCCACTCCTGGGCGGCGGAGCGAAGGAAGCCCCGGCGGAGATAAATCCGTCCGAGCAGCTCTCGCTGCTCCCGGACCGGCAGACCGGACCGGGTCACTTGTGGAAGCACCGTCGCGAAGTTCTCGAAGTCCTGAACACGCAGCAGCGCCTCAAGGATCGTTTCCAGCAGCTTCCAGGCGGCCAGCGGCACGCTCTGTGGAGCGGAGGCACCCGTGCGCAGCCCCAGCCAGCTTCCGAACAGGGCGAGCTCGGCGTCCTGCATCCCGGCTTGCGCGGCACGGCCAAGTGCGTCACTAGCGTTGCCGAACTCGCCTGCGGCGATCCAGCCGAACAGTTCGCTGCGTGCGGCAACCACCAGGAGCGGGCTATCCGCGTCCAGTCGCGCGGCCTCCGCGGCGCCGTCGGCGTAACGCCGTTGGTAAAGGAGCGCTTCACTGAGCGCGATCCGTGCCTGACCGCTGTGGGGCTGACGTTCGAGCAGCAAGCGGTATTGTGCCTCCGCCGCGGTGGCGTGTCCATTCTCGAACAGCGCTGTACCGAGCCGGAAACGCACCGTCGGAGTGATGCGTGGAACGCAACGCTCGATCTCAGCGATCACGTCCTCGCTGCTCGATCCCGTGCGCAGGAGCGCCGACGCATATGGCAGGATAAAGCCGAAGAACTCCGGGTGATTGTCGGCGCACCACCGCAGCAGCTCGAGCGCTCGAGCGACTTCGCCTCTGCTCACGTGGAGGTCGGCGAGGGAGAGCCGCGGCATGTACGTGCCGCTCCCGACCGTGGCCGCATATACGGCTGGGGCGTCGCCCATCTCGATGCACTTCTCCCAGTACCCGATCGCGTCGTCGATCCGGTTCATTTTGAAGCTGGCGTATCCCTGCTCGAGCACCAGGTCCGTGTAGCCAGGAAACAACTCGAGACCCTCCGCAGCGCGGTCGATTGCGTCCTGGTGGCGCCCGCACGCGCGCAGCGTCTTCACCATGCGCGCGAACAGCGTGGACGTGTAGTCGCTGAGACGGCCCTCCGGTAAGCTCTTGACCATCATCCAAGATTGCTCGAACTCCCGCAACGCGGATCCGAAATCATTGATTGCGTAATACTCGGAGCCCAGGTTGAAGTGCAAGAACGCGGTGGGCGGGCTGTCCGCCTTTTGGGCGAGCAACAGTTCGATGTTGCGCCGCTCCTTCTCTTTTGCGTTGCGCACCACGCCGAGATACCCGTAGTGGTCGATCCTCACGTTGGCGTGGTGGATCCGCTCCGGCAGGTATACCGGCAACTGCTCGGCGATCTGCTCGTGCAGACGACCGCTGAAGCGATAATTGGGCCGGTTGCGGAATACTCGCAAAGCACTGTGAGTCATCGCAGTGCCCCAATCCTCCTCGCCCGTGAAGTTTGTCTCCAGAAGGTGGAAGGCCTCGCGCCAGGTCTGGCCGGTGAGCGCGCGCAATCGGTCGACGTCCTCGGCAATCAGCACCTCGTCGGCGTCCAGGTACAGCAGCCAGTCCCCAGTGGCCTGCTCGAAGGACACGTTGCGTGCCTCGGAGAACGATCCGGTCCACTCTCGCTCGATCACCCGCGCTCCGAACGACCGCGCGATTTCGATCGTGCGGTCTTGCGAGCCGGTGTCGACGATCACGATCTCGTCGACCGCTGGCGCCACCGCCGCGAGGCAGCGCGGCAGCATCGCCTCCTCGTCGCGGACGATCATGCACAGGCTGAGGGTCAGGCCCGTCGCGGGATGAGCGCGCTGGGCTACGGTTCTTGCTCGACGCGCGAGCTGAGCCGGCGCGCCGTGGAGCGGTCGGTTCGGGCGACCCGGGCCGCGCTTGCGTCGCTTGCACTCGGCGATGTTGCGCCGGAGGTGCGGCACTGTTGGATCGAGCCGGTTCGCGGCAACGAACAGCGATTGCGCCGCATCGAGGCTCCACAGCTCATACAGCGCAACGCCGGCATAGTTGAGCAGCACGGGCTCGGCGGGGTCCGCTTCGAGCACCGCCACAGCCGCCGTCGCTACCTCGAGCAGGATCTCGGCGGCCTGCCTGGCCGGCGTTCGCCCGGCGGCGTCGAACCCGTGTTCGATCAGCTGCTTGCGCGCGTAATAGCGCTTGCTCGGGTCCTCGATCGTGTTCGCCTGATCGAAGCATTCGTGGTAGCCGCCGAAGCGTCCCCCGTTCAGTGCTGCCTTCGCGCTGGCGATCAATGGGTCGACCAATGCGTTGACGGCGTGAGGGCCGGCGCTGGATGGCGGACAGCTGGACGCCGCGGTGGCCAGCGATGTTGTGGTGAGGCGGAGCGCCATGCGAGGGAACCTCCGAGTTGGGGCATCCCTGTGATCGGCAGCTCGCCGCAGATCCTGAATCCCGGCTCCAACGGCTGAGCTCTGAGCGGGCGATGGCGGACACTCAGCCGTCGGCCCGCTCGGTGCAACGAGCCATCGGTATCGGAGTGCCTTGCGGACGACGATCTGGACGTGAAGCTAGACGAATGTTGCTTAACGCGAGGACGCGCGCTGGCCGATATGTGGTGCGACTCGTCCAACGGAGTGGTGTCCAAGGAGCAGTAAGTGACGCAGGTCAAGACCAGACGGGCGTCTAGCGAATCCGTCCAGAAGCTGTGGGAGCAGTACCGCGCATCGGGGGACGCGCGTCTACGCGACCAGCTTGTTCTGACGCTCGCGCCGATGGTCAAGTACATCGTTTACCGCAAGGTTCGTGAGATCCCGGCGCGGTGTGAAGTCGAGGACTTTATCTCCTGCGGTCTCGAGGCGCTGCTGCGATCGATCGATCGCTATGACCCGGCGCGTGGCGCAACGCTCGAGCAGTATTCGTGGACGCGGATCCACGGCGCCGTGCTCGATGAGCTGCGTCGCAACGATTGGGCGCCTCGCTCGCTGCGGCGCTGGGAGCGCGACATCTCTCGCGCGCGTGAACGCTTCATCGCCCTGCACGGGCGCGCTCCGACGCGCGCCGAACTGGGCGAGGCCGTCGGTCTCACGCCTGCCGAGCTGGACAAGTGGCTCGAGGACATCGGGCGCTCTGATATCGGCTCGCTGAACGTGCTCGTGATGGGGGAGGATGACACGACCACCGAGCGGATCGACACGATCGCCAGCGGGAACGCAGACGCTGACCCGGAACGCAGGGCGATGCGCGACAGCGCCAAGGAGCGTTTCCGCGTCGCTTTCGAAACCCTTCCGGAGCGCGAGCGGCAGGTGGCTGTGCTCCTGTACGTGCACAACCTGACCCTGCGCGAGATCGGCGAGGCGCTGGGTGTCACGGAGAGTCGCGTCTGCCAGATCCACAGCGCTCTGCGCCGGCGTCTGCGCGAGAAGCTCGCTGCCGACGATCAGCTGTTTAGCGAGGTCGCGTAGCGTCGAGCCGGTAGGCCCAGGCGAGCGCCTCGGCCACCGCGCGGTACATCTCCTCTGGTACCTCGCTGCCGAGGTCGAGCAAAGCGAGCGCCTTTGCGAGGGCGGGATCCGACTTGACCGGAATGCCCAGTTCGCGGGCCACTTCGACGATCCGGGCGGCAACATAGCCACTGCCGCTGGCGGTGATCCTGGGCGCGTTATCGCCACTGTCGTAACGCAGCGCGGCTGCCCGCCTGATTGGTTGGATGCGTCGTTCGCGAGGCTCAGGCATAAATCTCCACCGGGTTGCGGCGGGGTCGGACTGAGACCGTAATCGTCCGTTGCAGCGCCGCCGACAGCGCTTGGCGCAAGTCATCGGAAGCGTCCTGGGCGCGCTCGTAGGGCTCGCCGGCGCTGAGCTCCAGTTGTAGCTTGAGCGAGGCGGGGTCCAGAACGAACCGCATCTCCACGGCGCCGAGCGATGGTGCCTCGTACACGAGCGTGAGCGTGTGCACGACCGTTTCGTCTGCGCCGCTGCCGCTCGCGGACTCGGTGCGCTCCCTGACCTCCAGCGTCGCGCCTCCGGGCAGCGGCGTCGGGACGGGCTGATCGAGGACCACCGGCCGCTCGTGCAGCGCGAGCACGACTCGCTCCGGAGTGAGCTCCCGCACCTGGAGGCGGATCTCCTGTCCGGGCACGAGGCCGGCGGGGAGATCGGCATCGAGCAGCGCTCCGGCTAGGCTGATCGTCCCGCGGCCGCCGGCCTCGACGCTCGCGACGCGCGCCGCGAGCATCCGCCCGACCGACAGTCGGAGATCGCCGACCATCATCGAGCGCAGGAGCTGGAGATCGACTGCAAGCGCTTCCATTGGCATGTACTAAAGAATGATGCATCGCGGCCGACTTACAAGGCAATGGACGTCGGTCTTTACATCGCCGCTCAGGGGATGCTCGCTGAGCAAGCCCGCCAGGACAACCTGGCCAACGATCTGGCGAACGCCTCGACCCCCGGCTACAAGGCGACGACCGCTGTTCAGCAGAGCTTCGGGGCGATTCTCCTGTCCAACGCGCAAAACGGCCAGGCGGTCGGGACGATCGATACCGGTGTGAGGATCGCCAAGCAGGTCGTCGACCTGGCGCCTGCGCCGCTGCAGGCAACTGGCGACCCGCTCGATTTCGCGATCGCGGGATCCGGATTCTTCGCCGTGCGGACGGCGCAGGGTGTGCAGTACACGCGCAACGGGCAGTTCAGCTCGAGCAGCCAGGGGTTGCTGGTGGACCAGTACGGCGATCAGGTCCTAGCTCAGAACGGCGCACCGATCGCAGTGGGCGCGAAAGGCACGGTGCCGACTTCGGCGCTCGGCGTGTTCAACGTTCCAAACGCGAAGGAGATCGGCAATAACAACTTCACCGGCGCCGCGGGCGGCGCGGCGACCGGAACCGTCGAGTCGGGCCAGCTCGAGCAGTCGAGTGTCGATCCGATCGAGACGTTGATCGGGATGACCTCATCGCTGCAGGCTTACCAGGCCGGCCAGAAGGCAATCGAGACGATCAGCCAGGCGATGGCGCAGTCGGCTGGAACAGTCGGACTGATACCGGGAGGAGCCTGATCATGCTCGCAGGACTGTACGCAGCCGCCTCCGGGATGGAGGCGCAGCAGACACAGATGGATGCGCTGTCGAACGACATCGCCAACGCCGATACGCCCGGCTATCAGTCGACGGTGGTGGGCTTCAGCGACCTGCTGTCCACGAGCGGCGGTTACAGCGGCGCAGATCCGGCCCCGACAGGCACCGGAGCGGTGGCCAAGCTGATTGGTTACAGCCAGGCTCAGGGGCCGATTGCGCCGACCGGCCAGCCGCTGGACGTGGCGATCGAAGGGCAGGGCTACATCGAGGTCCGCCAGGCGAACGGCACGATCGGCCTGACACGTAACGGCACGCTCCAGCTCAACGCCCGCGGCCAGCTCACGACCAACCTCGGAATGCCGCTGTCGCCCTCGATCACGGTGCCGCCGGGCACCTCGCCTTCGCAGCTGAGGATTGGTTCGGATGGGGTCGTGTCGGTGGGCGGGCGCAAGATCGGGACGATCAACCTCGTGAGCGTTCCCGCGCCGGATCAGATGCTTGCTAGTGGCGGTGGCGTGTTCAGCGCGACCGCTGCGAGCGGGGCGATCAAGCGCGTAACCGGGACGACGCTGCAGCAGGGATCGCTCGAGCAGTCAAACGTCGACCTCGACGAGGCGATGACGACGATGATGATGGCTCAGCAGGGCTATGACCTCGCCAGCAAGGCAATCTCCTATGAGCAGCAGATGGGCCAGATCGCGTCCACCGTCAAGCAATGAGCTTGATCTCGCCAACCGCCGCTGCAACCGCCGCGCAGCTCAGCTCGACCGGCGTGGCGCCGATCAGCGACGGCGACCTGCCAGCGAGCGTCCGCAACGGCTCGCCGGCCGCCAAGCAGGCTTATGCCGAGGGGCTCGCGTTCGAGCAGGTGCTCGTCAACGAGCTCGCCCAGCAGCTCACCGCCACCGTGTCCGGCAGCGACAGCGACAGCGACGGCAGCTCGACGGACGCTACCGCCGACGGCGGTAACGATGGCACGAGCGACGCGACGACCGGATTGCTCGGCTCGGACCCGGCCGGCAGCCTGTACGCGAGTCTGATCCCACAGGCGCTGAGCGACAGCATCATGTCGAGCGGCGGCCTCGGTATCGCCTCGGAGATCGCGGGGGCCCTCGATCCAACTCTGGAGGGTAAGTCGTGAGCGCCGTCGCCGACCCTCGGTCCGGCGACCTGCTGTTCACCGGTGACGTGCTGGAGCACCTCAATGCCCAGCTCGCGGCGGCACGGCATCTGCTCGGCCTGGTGCTCGAGCAGGGCGCGGCGATCAGGCGCCGGGACGTGCAGCAGGTCGTGCGTCTTGCGGGCATGCTGCAAGCGGAGATGGAGCGTCGCCACCTGTTGGAGGAGGTGCGGATGCGCTTGCTGCGCCGCGCCGGAGAGAAGCTTGCGATGGCGCCAGAGCTGGTGACGCTGACGATGCTCGAGGGGTTGATGGAGCGGGACGCCGCCGGCGACACGCGCCGGCGCAGCGCGGAGCTGCGCGGGCTATTGGTCGAGATCCAGCGTGAGCACACCATCAATCGCACGCTGATGGCCCAGGAGCTCGCGTTTCTCGATCACCTACTCCGTCTGACCAACGGCGCCGGCGGCTACGGCGCCGGGGGCGACCATGCCTCGACCGGCACGCCTGGCGGTGTCATGCGCAGACGAGTGTTCGACGTGGAGGCCTAGGCGCTTGTACATCTCGACTTTCACGCCGTTGCAGTCAGCGCTCAGCGGGATCGAGGTCGCCCAGCAGGAGTTGGATACGACCAGCAACAATATCGGGAACGCCGACACGCCTGGATACACGGAGGAGTCGGTCAACCTGTCAGCGGCGCTGCCACTGACGATCGCCGGCCCCAACGGCGCCGGCATGCAGGTCGGCACCGGCGTCGACGCCGACTCGATCGCCAGCGCCCGCAGCCAGTATCTGGATACCTCTTATCGCGCCCAGAACGGTGCTTCCAACTACGCCTCGACCGAGCAGACCTACATCAATCAGGCGCAGTCGGCCCTGGACGAACCGTCGACCAGCGGCATCTCCACCCAGCTGCAGACGTTTTGGAGCTCATGGAACAGTCTCGCCAACAACCCGAACAGCACTGCCGCCAAGCAGGCGGTGGTGAGCGACGGACAAGCACTGGTGAGCGCGATCCAGCAGCTCAATGGAGAGCTCTCGCCCGCCGATCCGACTGATCCCTCGTCGGTCCAGAGTCAGGCCACGACCCAGTACAACACGCTCACGGGCAGCGGTGGTCAGGTCGAGAGTGACGCGCAGGCGATCGCCACTCTGTACCCCGAGATCCAGCAGGCGACCGCGGCGGGGGAGAACCCCAACGATCTGCAGGACAAGTACAACCAGGCGCTGGACGATCTCTCCTCGCTGGCGAACGTGTCTGTCCAGACCGACCAGACCGGGACCGTCAGCGTCTACTTCGGTGACGCCAGCTCGCCACTGGTCAGCGTCACGTCCACGGGCCAGTCGACGGTCGACTGGCCCCAGACGCTGACCTCTGCGGCAGGCGGGACGCTCGGAGCGCTGATGGACCTGACCGACGACTCAACCCCGGGGCCGATCGCCGGATACCAGCAACAGCTCAACACTTTTGCTCAGGATCTGGCCGACAGCGTCAACAGCTTGTCGCCCAGCCAGCCGTTCTTCACCTACGACCAGTCCGACGATGCGGCCGCCACGCTAGCTGTCGACCCGACGGTGGTCAGCGACCCAAGCCAGGTCCAATCCTCGTCCACCGATGGTGCCGCTGGTGACGTGGCCGCGTCGATCTCCAACCTGAGCGGCGGCGAGGCCGATCAGGACTACGCCGGACTGGTCGCGATGATCGGGAGCGGCGCACAGTCGGCCGACAGCAACGCGACGATGCAGCAGGCGCTGAGCACTGCGATCAGCAATCAGCGCCAGAGCGTCGAGGGCGTCGATCTTTCACAGGAGGAAACCAACGTGATCCAGGAGCAGCAGGCCTACCAGGCCTCGGCTCAGGTCATGAACGTGTTCAACACGATGATCAATACGCTGATCGAGCAGGTCGGCTGATGACCCAGAGAATCACACCGCAGATGCAGTCCGGCGTGATGCTGGCAAACATCAACAACGACCTAGCCGCACTCGACAACACGCAGAACCAGCTGTCCACGGGCATGAAGATCCTGCAGCCATCCGATGATCCAGCCGGCATGGCTCTGTCGCTGCAGCTGAGCGGACAGATCTCGGCGCTGAACAACTATTCGGCAAACGTCAACGACGGTACCGCATGGGCCAACACCGCCAGTGCCGCGCTGCAGAGCATTCAGCAGATCACACAGACGGCTCGAACGCTGGTCGTCGAGGCGAACGACGGAACTATGAACGCTTCGGACCAGCAAACGATCAGTACCGAGATCTCACAGTTGGTCGACCAGATCAAGGATACGGCCAACACCCAGTACGACGGTATGTACATCTTCTCCGGATCCCAGACCACCACCGCGCCCTACCAGAGCGCGACGGGCGACGTGTACAACGGCGACAGCGGTTCGGTCACGCGCACGATCGGACCCGGGACCACGACCGCGGTGAACGCGCAACTCTCCTCGGTTCTCGGCCAAGGCCAGCAGGCCAACGGAGGACAGGGAGACGGGCTACTGCTCAACACGCTGGAGACGATTGGGCAGGACGTGACGGGCGGGACCAGCACGGATCTCGGGAACGACCTGAGCAGCCTCGATTCGAACATCAGCAGCCTCGAGTCCCTTCAAGCCCAGGTTGGCTCCGTACAGGACCAGCTATCGATGGCCTCTTCGCGTCTGATGTCGTTTCAAACCGCTGATCAGACCCAGCTGGCGAACACGGAGGACGTTGATATGGGTTCGGCGTCGATCAATTTCTCGACCGAGCAGGCGGCCTACAGTGCAGCGCTACAGTCCGGTGCGCAGATCATCCAGACGTCCCTGCTGAACTTCCTACACAGTTAGCCTCGTGATCACGATTGAAAGCACCCGCTTCGGCACCGTGGAGATCGCGCCGGAAAGCGTGGTCGAGTTCCCAGACGGCCTGATCGGTCTTGGCGGCCGCCGGTATGCGCTGCTGGCCACGGATGCGGGCAGCCCGTTCTTGTGGTTGCATTCGCTCGAGGATCCCAAGATCGCGTTGCCCGTTACCAACCCCCACCGATTCTTCTCTGACTTCTCGGTCGAACTGAACGACGAGGACGCGGCGCGCCTCGAGTTCGACGACGCCGCCTCCGTGGACGTGTACGTCACCGTACGCGCAGCGCCGGCTCTGGAGGATTTCACCGCCAACCTGAAGGCGCCGATCCTGATCCGCGCCGGCCGCGCACACCAGGTCATCAACCAGGCTAAAGGGGTCAGCCTACGCGCGCAGCTGTTCAAAGCTGAAGCCACGGAATCCGAGCAGGCGTGCTGAAGCTCGAGCGTCGCGCGGGCGAGCGCGTGATCGTCGCCGGCGACATCATCGTCGAGGTGCTCGAAGTGCGCGGCCAGATCGTCAAGCTCGGATTCGACGCGCCGCGCTCGGTGCGGATCTATCGCGAGGAGATCTGGCTCGCGGTCAAGCGCGAGAACGAAGCGGCGGCGCTCGGCGCGGACCTCGACCTGCCGCTGATGCCCGGCCCCGCAAAGCCGCCCGCATCTGACGCCGGCTGACCGACGCGGACCTGCTGCGGCGCGCGGAGGGGAGCGTCTCAGGCGGGGCGTCTCAGGTGCGCACGCTCGCGCACGCACCCCGAGCACGCACGCTCGCCCACGCACACCGCGTACGGACGCTCGCTCACGGACACCGCGCACGCGCACGCTCGCCGGCCGTTGAGCGGTCTACTCTCCGTGCGTGGCTGCGCAGAGGTCAAAGCGGCGCCGCGCGCGCAAGCGGCGGAAGCCTGACGCGGGGCGGCAGAGCGGCTTCCCCGCAAAGCGCGAACGGCAGATCCTCGCCGGACGCCCCTCATCAGGGACAGTCGGGGCGCCAGATCCGGGCCGCGCCGGAAACATGCTGGGGTCAATCGGGGAGCGACCGTCGGGTCCGTTCGGTGCTCTGCCCGTATCCGAGCTCGCGATCCTGATCGGTGGGATCGGCCTGGTCGTCGGTCTGCTCGACAAGCGCGGTGCCGCGATCGTCGTCGGGACCATCGTGTGCGCGCTCGGCGTCCTCGAAGTGAGCGCGCGCGAGCACTTCTCCGGCTTCCGCTCGCATGCCGCCCTGCTGGCGGCGTTTCCGGCGCTGGCCGTGATGGTTGGCGTGGCGGCGGCGATCGGGACCCCAGGCGATCGAGCGCTGCTGCTGATCCCGGTCATACCGGTGTTCGCGCTCTGCTTTTGGCTGCTGCGGAGGCGCTTCCAGGTGGCGCGTCACGCGCGGCTGATCAGGCCGCCGGTGCCGTAGCGTCGCTTCTAGCCGAGCGGCGTGGTCGTAGCCACCGAGCGGCGGGGCGGTAGCCGCCGAGGGGCGCCGCTTGTAGCCGCCGAGGGTGTGGCCGTGGTTGCGCGGCACACTCTCGGCGCTCGGCGTCACCCACGGGTCACGCTTTTCGTGCGACCAGGCCGGCGGTGGCGATGGCGGTGGAGGTGAAGCGGCGTGGCGATCGGTGCTACAGCCTCTGCGTCAGCGCTCCGGTGTCGGCATCCTGCTCCTCGGCGCAGGAGCTGCCGGTGGCTGGAGCTGTCGGCAGGCGCAGCGTGAACACGGCGCCGCCATCGAAGGCGTTGGTCGCGCTCACAGTGCCGCCGTGCTGCAGAGCGGCTTGGCGCACGATCGCCAGGCCGAGCCCGCTGCCCTGGCGACCGCGTGCGTTCTCGCCTCGGTAGAAGCGGTCGAACACGTGTGGCAGGTCCTTCTGCGAGATCCCGGTGCCGTGATCGCGCACCCGCAGCCCGTCGCGGTCGACTACCACCTCAACGGGGCCGTCGGGGCCCGTGTGGCGTGCGGCGTTGTCGAGCAGGTTGTTCACCGCCCGCCCGAGGCGCTCGGGGACTCCCTCGACGATAACCGGTGCGAGCTCCGCGATGAAATCGACGTCCGGCGCGTTGCGCCGCGCCCGTGCGAGCGATTCCTCAACCACCCGGTCCAGGCGGACGTCCTCCGTCGAGGAGGGTGGCAGGTCGCCCCGCGCGAGCTCGATCAGGTCCGATACGAGAGCGCTGAGCTCCTCGGATTGCTCGACCACGTCGGCCAGCAACCGCTCTCGGTCCTCGTCATCGAGCTGTCCGCCGGCCAGCAGCACCTCGACGTTCGTCCGCAGGCTGGTGACCGGCGTGCGCAGCTCGTGCGATGCGTCGGCGACCAGCTGCCGCTGCGCCCGTACGGATTCGTCGAGCGCATCACGCGACTGCTCGAGCCGCGCGAGCATCTCGTTGAAGCGGTTCGCGAGCTGTCCCACCTCGTCGTCGGCGTGGACCGCCAGGCGTCTTGAGAGATCGTCGGTCTCGCCGATCAGCTGCGCCGTCTTTGTGACCTCCGCGAGCGGGGCGAGCACGCGGTTGGCTGCGATCCGGCCGAGCAGCGCGGCGACGGCGATCCCGCCCAACAGCAGCAGCAACAGGATCAGGCGTAGGTCCGACAGCACGTGGTCGATCGGACCGAGCGGGCGCGCGAGCTGCACGGCGACCGGAACTTCCTGCCCGAACGCACTCAGCTCATAGGCGCGGAAGGTGAGGATCCGTAGGTCGGCTCCACCGACCGTGGCCTCCTGAAGCAGGTTGTTGGTGGCGCCATTGATCACACTGCGCGTGCCGGCGTTGATCGGAAGTTCGACGTTGCCGATCGAAGCAAGCACCTCGTCACTTGCGTTTACGACCTGCGAGTAGGGAGCGGCGCCGCCGGCGCTGGGCGGTCCGCCGGGGAAGTAGGCGCCGCCATAGGCGCTGTCACGTCCGAGGATCCGACTGAGGGCGGAGACGACGGCTGGCTTCTGCAGGATCAGCTCGTTGTCCACCTGGCTGAGCAGCTCAGCGCGCACACCGAGGTAGCAGACCGTCACTGCGAGGGCGACCGCCACCGCAACCGCACATGCGGCGATCAGGCTCAGTCTCTTACGCAGCGGCACGGTGCTACCCGTCACTGCGCAGCACGTAGCCGATTCCGCGCACGGTGTGCAGCAGCCGCGGTTCGCCACCCTCCTCGGTCTTGCGGCGCAGATATCCCATGTAGACGCCGAGCGCGTTGGAGGTCGGTCCAAAGTCGTAGCCCCACACGTTCTCGAAGATCGTTGAGCGCGTGAGCACTTGCCGCGGGTGTTTCATGAACAGCTCCAGCAGCAGGAACTCGGTCTTCGACAGGTCCACGAGCCGCTCGCCCCGATAGACCTCGTGCGCGACCGGATCGAGTACGAGGTCGCCGTAGCGGAGCACCTCGCCATCGGAATCCTCCGACGCCCTGCGCAGCAGCGCCCGCAGCCGCGCCTGCAGCTCGCGCAGCGCGAACGGCTTGACGAGATAGTCGTCGGCCCCGACGTCCAGGCCTTTCACGCGATCATCGATCGCGTCGCGGGCGGTGAGCATCAGGACCGGCGTGCGGTCGCCGGCTGCGCGCAGGCGCCTGCAGACCTCCAGACCGTCGATCTCGGGCATCGATACGTCGAGGATGACCACATCCGCCGCCCGTTCGGCAAGCGTATCGAGTGCCTCCCGGCCGTCGGCGGCGAGGTCGACTTCGTAGCGCTCCAGCCGGAGCGCCCGCTCCAGCGCCCGGCGGACGGCGGGCTCATCGTCGACGATCAGGATGCGTGCCATTGCTGAGAATGATCCTGCCTGTAGGTTAAAGGAGGTGAAGAACGGCGGCCCGTCAGCGCCGGTCAGCGCCGGCTGGGCGCCCGAGGCGCCCGGGTCGCCCGGGCGGTATTTCGTCCCGCTACGCGAGCTCGAACAGTAGCGGCGCGTGGTCGGAGGGCTTGCTGCCCTTGCGGAAGTTGCGGTCGATCCCGCAGACCGTCAGCTCTGGCGCCAGCTCTGCCGCGAGAAGCGCCAGGTCGATCCGCAGCCCGAGGCCCTTGTGGAAGTTACCCGCGCGGTAATCCCACCACGTGAACTGCTGCTCGCCGGGGTGCAGGTGTCGGTAGGCGTCGACCATGCCCGCGTCCAGGATCCGCTGCAGTGTTGCGCGCTCCGGAGCGCTGACATGCGTCCCGCCAGCGAACGCCTCGGGGTCGTACACGTCGATCTCGGCGGGTGCGATGTTCATGTCCCCGGCGATCACTCTCGGCTGGTGAGCCTGTGTGCTCACCAGCCGGGCGATCGCGTCCAGGAAGGCGAGCTTGCGCGGGTACTCGGGGCTGTCCAGGGCGCGGCCGTTGGGCACGTAGACGCTCGCGAAGCGGATCCGCCCGATTGTCGCCTCACACCAGCGCGCCTCGTCTCCTGCGGGCTCGCCGGGTAACCCGAGCAGCGCGTCGAGGAGCGTCAGCGGCGGGCGCGCTAACAGCGCCACGCCGGCCCACTGCCCGCCGGAGTGGTGTACGGCCTCGTAGCCGGCTGCCCGCAGCTGCTGGCGCGGGAACGAGTCGGGCGCGCACTTGGTTTCTTGCAGGCAGACGACGTCTGGCGCGTGGCGCTCGAGCAGCTCCAGCACGCGCGGCAGCCGCACGCGTAGCGAGTTCACGTTCCAGGTGACGACGCGCACGCCACGCGACGTTACCGGCTCGCGCACCGATCACGCGCTGGGCCGGTGTCGCGGCCTTGCAACGAGCTGTCACGGACCCGGGCCGGATCCGCACAGGATGCACGTGCGTCAAGGCACAATCAATCCAGCGATGCCCGAGGACAAGCGACAGCCGCTCGACGAGTACCGGGCCAAGCGCGACTTCACGGTGACATCGGAGCCGGTTGGGGAGGGCGCGCCGGCAAGCGCGCCCGCGCCGCGGTTTGTCGTCCAGGAGCATCACGCGACTCGCCTGCACTGGGATCTGCGGCTCGAGCACGACGGCGTCGCGGTTTCGTGGGCGATCCCGAACGGGATTCCGCCGACGCCCAGGGAGAACCGCCTTGCGGTTCAAACCGAAGACCACCCACTCCAATATCTGGAGTTTGAGGGCGAGATCCCGAAGGGCTCCTACGGCGCCGGCACGATGCGAATCTGGGACCGCGGCACGTTCGAGATCGTCAAGTGGGAGCAGCGCAAAGTTGAGGTGACCTTCCACGGCGAGCGCCTCCACGGGCGCTACGGCCTGTTCCCGATCGGCCGCTCCGGCGAGAACCCCGGCGACTGGATGATCCACCGGATGGATCCGCCTCAGGACCCCGCCTACACGCCGATGCCTGAGCACCTCGCGCCGATGCTCGCGCGCGCGGGGAGGTTGCCGGAGGCGCCGCAGCAGTGGTCGTTCGAGGTCAAGTGGGACGGCGTCCGCGTGATCGCGTACGCGCGTCCGGGCCGGTTGCGGCTCGAGAGCCGTAACGGGCGCGAGATCACCGAATCCTACCCGGAGCTGCGCGGGCTCCTGCGTGACCTGGGGATGCGCGAAGCGGTGCTCGACGGCGAGATCGTCGCGTTCGACGCGGCTGGGCGCCCGAGCTTCGAAGTGCTGCAACGGCGGATGCACGTCACCGCGCCGGCGGCTGTGCGCCGGCTCGCGGCCTCGACCCCCGTCGTCTACGCGATCTTCGATCTCGTCCACCTGGACGGGCGCTCGCTGACCGAGCTGCCTTACCTGGAGCGCCGCGCCGCGCTCGAGGAACTCGCGCTGAACGGCCCCGCGTGGCGGGTGCCGGCGGCGCGCGCGGGTGACGGCCTCGCGCTGCTCGAGGCGACGGCCGACCAGGGGCTCGAGGGCATCGTCGCCAAGCGCATCGACTCGCGCTACGCGCCCGGCGCCCGCAATGGCGCCTGGCTGAAGATCAAGCACACCCGCCGTCAGGAACTCGTGATCGGCGGCTGGCTGCCAGGAGCCGGGAGGCGCACCCAGCGGATCGGGGCGCTGCTGATGGGCTACCACGAGGATGGCGTACTGCGCTACGCCGGCCGCGTCGGGACCGGTTTCACGGAGCTCGTGCTAGCGGACCTGATGACGCGGCTGGCGCCGCTGCACCGGCCCGACAGCCCGTTCACGCCTGCGCCCAAGCTGCCGCGAAACGCGCAGTTCGTGGCGCCGCTGCTCGTGGCCGAGGTTGAGCTCAACGAATGGACCTCCGGCGGCGTGATGCGCGCGCCGTCCTACAAGGGGCTGCGCGAGGACAAGGATCCCGCGGCGGTGGTGCGCGAGAGCCAGCGCGAAGTGCCGCATGAGGCAAACGACGCGCGGCAGGACGCCGAGCGGGACCCCTTGGAAGTCGAGAACGTCGCCGGCGCCATCCGGGCGAGCGGGGCCATCCGGGCGAGCGGCGCCGGCGACGGCGCCAGACGCGGCCCGGAGCAGTTGTTCGACGATTGCCGCCAGCGCGAGGACGGCACGCTCGCCGTCGCCGTCGATCGGCGCGCGCTGAAGCTGTCCAACTGGGACAAGGTGCTGTTCCCGGAGACCGGCTTCACGAAGGGCGACCTGATCGCCTACTACACGCTGGTGGCGCCGGCCGTGGTGCCGCACCTGAGCGGCCGGGCGCTGACGTTGAAGCGCTACCCCAACGGCGTGGAGTCCGAGTACTTCTACGAGAAGCAGTCTCCCTCACACCGTCCCGGCTGGGTGCCGACCGCACGGATCGGCGGCGTCGACTACACGCTCGCCCAGGAGCGCGCCACGCTCGTGTGGCTCGCGAACCTCGCCGACATCGAGCTGCATACATCGCTGTCGCTCGCCGCCGCCCCGCAGCGTCCGACGATGCTCGTGTTCGACCTCGACCCCGGCGCGCCGGCGGGCATCCTCGAGTGCTGCGAGGTGGCGCTCGTGCTGCAGGGCATGTTCGAGGCGCTCCGCTTGCAGACGCTCGTCAAGACATCGGGATCGAAGGGCCTGCAGGTGTACCTGCCGCTCAACGCCGAGGTGGGCTACGAGCGGTGCAAGCCGTTCGCCAAGCACGTCGCCGAGCTGCTCGAGCAACGACTCGGGGAGCTCGTGGTCTCGCGCATGACCAAGCGCTTGCGCGCCGGCAGAGTGCTCGTCGACTGGAGCCAGAACGACGCGCACAAGACGACGGTGACCGTCTATTCGATGCGCGCGCTGCCGGCGCCGAGCGTGTCGACGCCGATCAGCTGGGACGAGGTCCGGGCGTGCCGCGCGGCCGCGAGTCCGGAGCTGCTGCGTTTCGGACCCGAGCAGGTGCTGGCGCGCGTGGCGGAGCGGGGCGACCTGTTCGCGGCGGTGCTGAGCACCAGCCAGCGGCTGCCGTCGCTGAGCTGAGGAGCCCGAGGACCCGATCGCTCGAGGGGCGGCCTCAACGGCGGGAACGGCGAAGAGCCCCGCGGCTGCGGGGCTCTCCGGTTCAGCAGGCTGGTTGCGGACCGGGCGGGACCGCCGTCACCAGCTTTCCATCTGGTTCAGCTCGCCGGGGCCGTCACGGTGACGGGGAGCGTTCCTGCAGTGATTTTAGGAGCGTAATTTGTGGTAGCGGAGATCGTGTCCGATCCCACGGTGCCCAGGGTGAGTGTGACGGTCTGGCTGCCGTTCGCGCCAAGCGTGATGTTGGCCGGAGTCCCGGTGTCGGAGCCAGTGCTCGTGATCGTCACCTGACCGGTGTAGGTGGTGACGCCGCCGTAGGTGTTCTCAGCTTCGATCGTGTAGACGGTCGCGACGCCCTTCGTCACCGTGGCAGGACCAACGATCGCCAGCTGCGTGGCCTTGCCGCCCGAGACGGTGACCGGGGCGCTGCTGCTGGTGCCCGTGATCGAGCCGGAGCCGGACGGGGCTGTGCCGCTCGCTGCGACCGTCTCGGCGCCAATGTAGCCAAGACCAAGGAACTGGGCCGAGAAAGTGTGCACACCATTGTCGTTGGACGTGTATTGGTAAGCGGTTGCCGTCGCGCCGCTGAGCTTGACGGTGCCGGTGTAGCCCTTGGCGACATTGCCGTAAGCATCCTCGGCGGTGACCTTGACATTGAAGGCCTTGCCCGTGGTCGCGGTCTTGGGGGCTGAGACAACGAGCTGGGTAGCCGGGCCGGGGCTTACCGTGACGCTGACGCTGGCGGCCGCGACCTTAGTACCGGGATCCTTGAAGGTGAGGGTGACCTTCTTGGCGGTGCCGAAGTCGACGCCGAAGACGTGGGTGCCGTTGTCAGTCGGGGTGTACGCGTAAGTGCCAGGCGCTGTGGGCGCTGAGTACGCGCTGGCGTTAGCCCACATCGTGGTCTTCTTGGCGTCGGAGCTGGTAAAGCTCACCGTGTCGCCGAAGTCTGGGACAAACGCGCCGTACTTGTTCTCCGCAAACACGGTGAAGTCTTCCTCTGTGCCCGCGGGCGCGGTCTGTGTAGGATCGATCGCGTACGGGTTGGTCGATTTCTGGAGGCTACTAGGAGGCTCGATGACCAGCTTCGTGGGCGCGTACTCAACGTTGACTGTGGCCGTATTGTAAGCCGGCTTGCCTCCGTCGCTCGCCGTGAGAATGTCGGGGGCAATATCGTAATATGCGTTGGTGTCGTAGCTCCCATACTTGATATAGAACGTATGGACGCCGCGGTCGTGTGCTCCGTATTCGTAGGAGTCGCTGTCGGTTGCACTGGTATTGACAAACGTCGTTTTTGTACTGCTGACGAGATCGGTCGTGCCGCCGGTCAACGTGACGTCGCCGGTGTAATTGCCCTCGACGTTGTTGGCGGAGTCGAGCGCGGTGACCTTGACCGGCTCGATCTGCCCGACGTTGGCCACCGTGGGGGTGACGATCAGCAGCTCATATGCCGAGCTGACAGTGGGCGTGACCCTGATCTTGACTGCTGCGGCTGGCCCGACGGCGACCAGGCTGGCGACCCATACCACCAGGCTGATCGGGAAGATGAGAAGCCGACTCTTCTGAGTCGAACTGAGAATCCTTGCTCGCATTGCGCTTTCCTCCATGGAAGATGTTCGATAGTGGCCGGCTAGAGCCAATTTCCTGCCGCCCGGCTTTCCTTTTGCCCCGGTTTTCGGCATTGGGCACTGCTTCTTTAGCCGCGATCGGCAAAGGGCTGGCGGAGTGGACGTTTGTCTAGGTGGCACTCGCACCGCAGCTGTGGCGCCAACAGCCCCTCAGTCTGAGGCTCCGCGGCGCGCGGCTCCCCGATCCGGCTAGCTAGGATGGTGCGGGGATGGACCCGATCACGCTCAGAAATCGGCTGCTGGTGGCGACCGGGATGTGGCGCGAGGCAACCGGCGACCGGTTGCCGAAGATGGCGCCCGGCAACCCTGCAGACCAGATCCAGAGCTTCGAGCTGACGCTCGTCGATCGGCTGTTCGCGGACGCTACGCCCGAGAGCGCCCGCGAGGTGGCCGACCGCACATGGGATCTGGTGCACGACCGTCCCGACAGCGACCCGGTCAAGCAGCGGGTGGTCGAGATCCACGACGCGCTCGCGAAGATGACGCGGCTCGCCGACTGAGATCGCCGTCTGCAACATCGCGAGCACTTGCCGATGACGGGACTGAGGACTGTGCGGCACACGCGTCACTACACGTTGGAGCAGGCCCACGCGGCGCGCGGCTGGGTGGCGCAGCGCGTGCTCTGGGTGCGCATCGCTCACCACGCCCTGGAGGCGTTCGGGCCGGGACTGGCCGCCGGCATCGGGGCGCTTGATCCGGAGTCCGGCGGCTCGTACCCCTCGCGCGAGCTCGCCGGCCCGCTCGTCAGGTTGAGCCGTGCAGTCTCCGACCTGGAGTCCGTTGAGGTGGTGCTGCGCGACGTTGACGGCGGGCGGGTCGACTTCCCCGCGATCCGCGAGGGTCGCGAGGTCTACCTGTGCTGGCAGCTGGACGAGGGCGAGATCCGCTTCTGGCACCCAGTCGACGCGGGCTTCGCGGGCCGCCGTCCGCTATAGCCGCGTGTCCTCGATGCGTGTCCGGAACGAGTCGGCTCGCTCCACCGTCGCGCCCTCCACGTAGGCCCTGTCTGCCAGCAGCCGGTCGGAAGTTACCACCCTCACGGCGTGCGGCTCTACGTCCAGCTTGAGTCGGCGGATGATCTCATCGTCGGCGGCGTCACGGCGCGGTCTGGGCGCGTGCGCGACCTCGATCACGGTCGAGCGGATCGGAGGCGAGGGTCGGCGCTCGAACACCACCACGACGTCCTCACCCTCCTCGGCCGCCCAGCGCTCGAGTGCGTCTACAAGCCGCAGCATCGCCGCGTCGCGATCCTTCCACCACGCGTCGGGCCGCGTTCCGATCACGTTCATGCCGTCGACGAGCCAGCGCATGGCCGGCAGCGTACGCGCACGGACCGGGTCACGACGCCCGCTCCGTGCTAGCGTGACGCGCGACAAGGCCGCCTGACGGCGGCATCAAGTAGGTGCAGGCCCCGGTGGTGATCGCAGAGAACCCTCCGCGGAAGCAGCACTTTTTAGCTACGGAGGAGTTCTCCACAATGCCAACCGGAACAGTCAAGTGGTTCAGCGACGAGAAGGGCTTTGGGTTCATCACGCCTGACGAGGGCGCCAGGGATCTGTTCGTCCATCATTCCGCGATCGCGGTCGACGGGTATCGGTCGCTCGCCGAAGGCGCCAAGGTGTCCTATGAAGAGGAGTCCGGGCCCAAGGGTCCCAAAGCGATCAACGTCGTAAAGCTGTAGCCGTCGGCTCCGAGCCGCCGCCCGCTCCGCGCGCAGGCTTTCGCGGCGAAGCGGGCGCTGGCGCGAGCTTGGAGCGCCTCGGTCGTGCACCCGCGGTCGCCGGCACGCGCCGGCGGCCGTGAGGCGCGCCGCTCGTGGCGCGAGTCATTTGTCGGCGCTGCGCTCTAACATCCCCAGTGGCCGCAATGGCGATTCAACGGTCTGAGGGAGAATGAGCAAAGTAGAAGAAGAACGCGAAGACGTGATCATCCGCTTCGCGGGCGACTCCGGCGACGGCATGCAGCTCGTCGGCAGTCGCTTCACTGACGCAACCGCGATGTTCGGAAACGACGTCGCGACGATGCCGGACTTCCCCGCCGAGATCCGCGCCCCGGCGGGAACGGTCGCGGGCGTGTCGGCGTTCCAGATCCATTTCGCATCGCGCGACATCCTCACGCCGGGTGAGCTTCCGAACGTGCTGGTGGCGATGAACCCGGCCGCGCTGAAGGCCAACGTGACGGAGCTCGACCGCGGCGCGACGATCATCGTTAACGAGGACGCCTTCTCGAAGCGCAACCTGGAGAAGGCCGGGTACGACACCAATCCGCTCAGCGACGGCTCGCTGCGCGAGTTCCGTGTGCACCGGATCCCGATGACGGCGCTGACCTCGCGCGCAGTCGAGGCGGTCGAGGGCGCATCGACTCGCGATGCCGCCAAGGCCAAGAACCTGTTCGCGCTGGGGTTGCTGTCCTGGCTCTACGCGCGTCCAACCGAGATCACCGAGCGCTGGATCAAGGATAAGTTCTCTCGCAAGCCCGTGATCGCCAAGGCGAACCTTGCGGCCTTCAACGCCGGCTGGTCATTCGGTGAGACGACCGAGCTGCTTGACCATCAGTACAAGGTCGCGCCGGCCACGGGCGTCGCCCCCGGCACCTATCGCAACATCACCGGGACGACCGCGCTGACGCTGGGATTGCTGGCTGCAAGCGCCTGCAGCAAGATGCCGCTAGTGCTCGCCAGCTACCCGATCACGCCCGCCTCGGAGATCCTGCACGAGCTCTCGCGCCAGGCGAGCGGCGGCGTCAGCACGATCCAGGCCGAGGACGAGATCGCGGCCGCCGGAATGGCGCTCGGAGCCTCCTTCGGGGGCCGGCTCGGCGTGACCGCGACGAGCGGTCCGGGGATGGACCTGAAGGCCGAGATGATCGGGCTCGCGGTGATGCTCGAGCTGCCGATGGTTGTGATCGACGTCCAGCGTGCCGGACCTTCGACCGGGCTGCCGACAAAGCCTGAGCAGGCTGACCTGCTGCTCGCGCTGTACGGCCGCCACGGCGAGTCGCCGCTGCCGGTGGTCGCGCCGAGCACACCGGGAGGCTGCTTCGATGCCGCGTTTGAGGCGGTCTCGATCGCCGTGCGCTATCGCACGCCGGTGATTCTGCTGTCCGACGGGTACCTCGCAAACTCCTCAGAGCCGTGGCGCGTACCGCCGGTCAGCGATCTTCCGCAGATCGATCCCTGTTTTGCGACGGCGGCGCCGGACGGCGAGCAGTTCGCTCCCTACGCGCGCGACGAGCGGCTTGTGCGGCCCTGGGCGATCCCCGGCACGCCGGGGTTGCAGCACCGTATCGGCGGGCTCGAGAAGTCCGAGGGGAGCGGCAATATCTCCTATGACGGCGCCAACCATGAGCGCATGACCGAGCTGCGCGCGGCCAAGGTGGCCGGAATCGCACGTGACCTGCCGCCGCTTGTGGTGGACGCCGATCCAGACGCGAAGCTGCTCGTGCTCGGCTGGGGCTCGACCGAGGGAGCGATCCGCGCCGGCGCCCGCCGCGTCAGGCGGGCTGGACAGAAGGTGGCCGTTGCGCACCTGCGTCACCTGAATCCGCTGCCCTCCAACACCGGAGACGTCCTGCGGAGCTTCGACCGTGTCGTGGTCGCTGAGATGAACAGCGGTCAGCTCGCGCAGGTGCTGCGTGCCAAGTTCCTCGTGGACATCGAGTCCTTCACCAAAATGCAAGGTCAGCCGGTCTGGGGATCGGAGATCGAGCGGATGATCATGGAGCACCAGTGACGACGATCACCACCAACGGCGGCGACACCGCCAAAGAACTTACAAAGCAGGACTTCCAGTCCGATCAGGAAACGCGCTGGTGCCCGGGTTGTGGGGACTATGCGGTCCTCGCTGCTGTTCAGCAGTTCCTGCCCGAGCTTGGGATCCCGCCCGAGCGGATCGTGTTCATCAGCGGTATCGGATGCTCAGGCCGGTTCGTCTACTACATGGACACCTACGGCATGCACGGCATCCACGGTCGCGCTCCGGCGATCGCGACCGGCTTGGCGAGCGCGCGCAGCGACCTCTCGATCTGGGTCATCACCGGCGACGGCGATTCGCTGTCGATCGGCGGCAACCACTTGATCCACGCGCTGCGGCGCAACGTGCCGATCAAGATCCTCCTGTTCAACAACGAGATCTACGGACTCACCAAAGGCCAGGCGTCGCCGACCTCGGAGCTCGGGAAGGTCACCAAGTCAACGCCGTTCGGCGTTTCCGACCACCCGTTCAACCCGGCTGCGCTGGCGATCGGCGCCGAGGCCACGTTCGTGGCCAGAACGCTTGATCGCGACCGCCACCACATGACAGACGTGCTCCGCGCGGCCGCCCATCACGAGGGCGCGGCACTCGTGGAGATCTACCAGAACTGCCCCGTGTTCAACGATGGCGCTTTTTTTGGACTGACTGAAAAGGGAGCCAAGGAGTCCAACCAGATCCTTCTGGAGGCTGGTCAACCGATCCGCTTCGGCGTCGACGGCGAGCGCGGCGTGGCGATGGGAGCTGACGGCGCACTGCAGATCGTCGACGTCGCCGATGTCGGTGAGAAGGCGCTGCTGACCCACGATCCGGGCCGTGACGACCCGGGCTTGGCGTTCTCGCTGGCGAAGCTGTCAGACGACCCCACCGGGCCGACCCCGATCGGCATCTTCCGGGACGTCTCACGGCACGTGTACGGCCGCAGTGTTGCTCAATCCGAGGCGGCGTCGGTCGACGAGCTCGAGAAGCTGCTGCACGAAGGCGAAACCTGGACCGTCGATTGACCGCACCTCGAGCGGCGCAGCCCGACCGAGCATGAGCCAGGCTCCGCAGATCGAGCTGCTTTGGTGGGAGGGCTGCCCCTCGACCGAGCATGCCCGCGAGCTTGTGGAAGTCGCTTTGAACGAGCTCGGGATCGTCGCTGCCGAGATTCGGATGGTCGAGGTACGCACCGATGCGCAGGCTCGGGCGCTGCGCTTCCGGGGCTCGCCAACGATCCTGATCGATGGAGTCGACTTGGTGGAGCTGACGGCTTCAAACCGCGTGGCGCCGGCCGGCGAGCCGGCGCCTGTGGCGCTCGCTTGCCGCGCCTATCGGCGCCGCGACGGCCGGATCTCGCCGCTGCCCGACCTCGAGGACGTACGCGAGGCCCTGCTGGGCGCCGTGCAGATACGAACGCGCCCCGTCAGCGGGAGCGTGGCATGAGCCTGGCGCTCGGAGATCACGCTCCCGTACGCGAGCTTCCCGACACCGAGGGCCGGAGCTGGTCGCTCACCGAGACCGAGCCGGAACAGGCTGGGGTGACGGTGGTTGTGTTCACGTGTAACCACTGCCCCTACGCGATTGCCTGGCATGACCGGATCGCCGACGCCGCGCGCGACTATGCCGGACGCGGGGTGCGCTTTCTGGCGATCAACTCCAACGACGCCGTGCGCTACCCAAATGACTCGTACGAGATGATGCAGCGCCGCGTCGCCAGTGAGGACTGGCCGATGCCCTACCTGCACGACGCAACGCAGGAGGTGGCGCGCGCGTTCGGGGCGAAGACGACGCCTGATCTGTTCGTACTCGACGCCGACGGCGTCGTTCGCTACCGCGGCGCGCCCGACGCCGACTACGATGATCCGAGCCTCGAGGCTGCGTGGTTGCGCGACGCGCTTGACGCCGTGCTCGCCGGCCAGACGCCGCAGCGTGCGCAGACGCCGCCCGTCGGATGCTCGATCAAATGGAAGCCGTGAGCCCTGCGCGAGACCCACATTCGGCTGCCACAGACTGACTAAATCCGGTCGCGGCGCTAGGTAATTTCGGTCACTGAGCTCATGGAACCCAGTCGACCTGCCGATGCAACGAAACATGCACCGCTGGTGAAGATCCGGTAGAGTGCCGCAAAATTACCCAGCCGAGTCTCCGTCGCACGTCGTCGGAGAACGGGGAACCCGATGTGTGAGCCATAGGCTCTTGGGGCGAATCGCCGCACTCAGTGTGGCGTAGCGCAAGCTCTTTCAGCGCGAGTCCGACAGCTAACCCCGTAGGCACCCGAAAGAGAAGGGGAAAGCTTGTCGTACTCGATTGCAGCGCGAATAAGGACAGGAGCGCGAATAAGGACGGCTTTAGCGGTTGCGGCCTTGGCCGTTACCGCGTTCGCGGCCAGTCCGGCGCTCGCAACGGCTCAGCCATTGGGGAGCCGCGTTCTGTATCTCGGTATGCGCGGCCCCGACGTGCGCACGCTTCAGCGGGATCTGACGGCCCTGGGCTTGACCACCACCGCCAACGGCGTATTCAACCGCGTGACACGCAGCCACGTGCTCGCATTCCAGCGCCGCTATCAGCTAGCTGCCGATGGCGTCGTGGGGGCGCTCACGATCGCCAAGCTCGAAGCCGTGGTGGCTTCCAAGCGGAGCTTGGGTGCGACCGCCTCATCGTCCGGGACGGCTAAGACAGGCGCTGCCAGCCTGGTTTCTGCAACTCCGTCTACCCCTTCGAGTCAGAAGCCCAAGACGCCGAGTACGCCGACGCCCATGCCTACGTCCACGACGTCCACGACGCCCACGCCCACGACGCCGACGACCACCACGCCGCCGGCCGCAACCGGCACAACGACGGGCGCAGGCGGGATCGGGACCGAACCGAGCAACGCCCCGATCGAACCGGTCACGCTCAACGCCGATGGCCTTGCGGTCCCCCCCGCGGATGCGCCGGCGGCGATCGTCGAGCTGATCGCTGCAGCAAATCGAATCTCGCACCTTCCCTACATTTACGGCGGCGGTCACGCCGTCTATCACGGCAACCCGGTGGCCCTGGACGCCGGTTACGACTGCTCCGGCTCGGTCAGCTTTGCGCTGCACGGCGCCGGCATGCTCTCCGAGCCGCTGGACTCCACCGAGTTCGAGAGCTGGGGCATGCAGGGCGCGGGGCGCTGGATCACGATGTACACCAACGACGGCCACGTCTACATGAAGGTCGGGGGCCTCTGGTTTGACACCGGAGCGCAGAGCTACGCCAACGGCGAGGACCGCTGGTCGACCACGCGCATGTCGCCATCCGCTGGGTTCATGGTGGTCCATCCGAGGGGCTGGTAGCGCCGCGAGCACGGCACTTGAAGGACGCTTGGGCCCGGCGCCTGCCCGCCGGGCCCAAGTCTTCAAACCGGTTGGCGGCGCGCTTTTGGGGGTTCGCGCAGCAGTGCTCGCAGGCAGCCGGGCGGTGTGGCAGGTTTTCCCCTAGCGATCACGACGCGCGGCATAATGCCCTCATGAGCGCACTGTCAGAGCTGTACACGATCCCGCAGGAATATCTCGATTTCCGCGACACGATCCGCCAGATCACTGTTGAGCAGATCGCCCCGCGGGCCGCGGAGATCGATGAGAAGGCGGAGTACCCGCACGACCTGAGGAAGCTGCTGTCGGAGCAGGACATACTCGGACTGCCGTTCGACACCGAGTACGGTGGAACCGGCACCGGCACGCTGATGCTGAACATGGCGATCGAGGAGATCTCGAAGGCCTGCGCGTCCACAGCGCTGATTCTGATGGTGCACGAGCTCGGGACGCTCCCGATCAAGCTTTATGGCTCCGAAGAGCTCAAGCAGAGGTTCCTGCCGAAGTGCGCCAGCGGCGAGTGGTCACCCGCGTTCGCGCTTTCGGAGCCGGATGCGGGCTCCGACCCGGGCGGCATGATCACGCGGGCCGTCAAAGACGGCGATGAGTGGGTGATCGACGGCGTCAAGAACTGGATTAGCAACGCCGGCATCGCAGACTTCTACATCGTCTTCGCGGTCACCGATCGTGAGGTCAGCCATGCCCGCGGCATTACCGCGTTCGTGGTCGAATCACAGCGCGAGGGCTTCAGCATCGGCAACCTCGAGCACAAGCTGGGGATCCGTGGATCACCGACCGGCCAGCCGGTGCTGGACGGCGTGCGCGTACCGGACGCGAATGTGATCGGCGAAGTCGGGAAGGGCTTCAAGGTCGCGATGGGGACGCTCGATCGCTCCCGCCTTGGCGTGGCCTCGCAGGCACTCGGGATCGCGCAGGGCGCGACCGACTACGCGGCGGCCTACGCCCGCGAGCGCAAGCAGTTCGGCAAGCCGATCAGCGCTTTCCAGGCGATCCAGATCAAGCTCGCCGACATGGAGACCCACTGCGCGGCCGGGCGCGAGCTGCTCTATCAGGCAGCCGCGAAGGTCGACCGCGACGATCCCGACATCGGCAAGTACTCCGCGATGGCGAAGCTGTTCTGCTCGGATGTCGCGATGAGCGCGACGATTGAGGCGATCCAGATCCTCGGCGGCTATGGGTACGTCAAGGACTATCCGGTCGAGCGGATGATGCGCGACGCCAAGATCACCCAGATCTACGAAGGCACAAACGAGATCCAGCGCCTCGTGATCGCACGGACAATGGGTTAGCACGATGCGCGGCGCGCCGTCATCGCTCCGCCAGGTCGCGGTTGCGGCCCTGGCAGCGATGACGGTCGGCATCGGTCTGCTGACGCTGGTGGCAGGCTTCAACAGCGATTTCCTGGTGCGGTTGCTCCAGGGCCTTGCCGTGTTCGGCGCCGGAGCTTTGCTGGTGGGCGGTGCCGTGGTGCTCGCGCTGGTGAGGCTGGCGGATTGGCGCGACCCGGAGTCCGAGAAGGAGTTCGAGGCGCTCGTGCAGCGTGCCGAGCGTCTCGCCTCGGAGGGGTCATGGGGCGCCACCGAGGATCACGAAGCACCTGCCGGCGAGGGTCACCAAGCACCTGCCGGCGAGGAGGATGAAGACTTCTACCTGCTCGATGACGACGATCATGACGATGATGAGCAGGACTTCAGGGCTCTGGTGCGCTCGGCCGTGGATGAGCTGCCACTTGAGTTTCACCGTGCCCTCGAGCACGTCGCGGTCGTCGTCGCCGATGGCGGTCGCAAGTACCGCGCGTACGGCCTCTACCAGGGCGACACGATCGCCCAGGACTACTTTCACGAGCGGATCGTGATCTTTCGAGACACGCTGATGCGCGATTTCGGCCACGACCCTGAGCTGCTTCGCGCGCGGGTCACGCGTACCTTGCGCCACGAGCTCGCCCACCATCTCGGCTGGGGCGAGAAGGGCGTTCGTAAGCTCGGCTTGTAGGCGCGCCGCTCAGTTCGTGCGGCTTGCGCCGCTCAGCTCGTGCGCGCTGCGAGGGAGAGCGCGAACAACTCGTCCTCATCTGTGTACCAGCTGTCCAGACGCAACCCCGCCGAGGCAAAGTCAGCTTCCAGCCGGTTGCGCGTGAACTTGGCGCTGATCTCGGTGCGGAGCTCCTCGCCGGCAGCGAACTCGACGCACAGCGATAGACTGGCAATCTGAACCGTTTGTGGAGCCCGGGCGCGCAGGCGCATCTCGATCCACTCGTGCCGACGATCGAAGAAGGCGACGTGATCGAACCCATCGGGTGAGAAGTCGGCTCCCAGCTCGCGGTTGATGACGTGCAGCACGTTGCGGTTGAACTCGGCCGTGACGCCCTGCGGGTCGTCATAGGCTGCCTCGATCACCTCGGGATCCTTGACCAGATCGGTGCCGAGCAGCAGCCGGTCCTCTGGTCCCAGCAGCCTGCCGATCTTGCGCAGCAGACTCCGGCGGCTGCCGGGCGGGAAGTTGCCGATCGTCCCGCCCAGCAACGCCACGAGCCGGGGAACGCCGGACCCGACTGGAAGCCGCTCGAGGTGACGCTCGAAGTCGCCGATCACCCCGTGGACCTGCAGGTCCACGTAGTCCGCCACGAGCTCGTTCGCGGCCTCGCGCACGACGCTCTCGGACACGTCGAGCGGGACGTAGCGTCGCAGCGTGCCGGCCGCGGCCATCGCGTCGAGCAGGATCCGCGCCTTGTCGGAGGAGCCCGATCCGAGCTCCACGATCTCGCCGGCACCGGTCCTCGCGACGATCTCAGCGGCGCGTTCCTCCAGGATCTTCGTCTCGGTTCTGGTGGGGTAATACTCGGGCAGCTCGCAAATCTGCGAGAACAGCTCCGATCCCCGTGCGTCGTAGAAGTGCTTCGGTGGAAGCTCCTTGAACGGGCGTGTGAGTCCATCGAGCACGTCGTCGGCGAGGCTGCGCTCCTCAGCCCCCGAAAGGCACGATTCGATCCGCACCGAGTCGGTTCCGAGCGATTTCATGCGTCCTTCGCAATTCTGAACCCGGCGAAGATCTGGCGGCGCTGTGGGAAATCCCAGTTGCGGAACGCGGAGGTGATCACGCGCGCCCGCGTCGCCCAAGAGCCGCCGCGCAAAACCTTGTAGTCGGCCCCGAAGAACGCCTGTGAGTACTCCGGGTACGGATCGGCGACAAAGCCCGGGTAGTTGCGGAAGTCGCTCGCTGTCCACTCCCAGAGGCCGCCGATCATGTCGAGCGCCCCGTGCGGCGAGGCGCCGGCTGGGTGGCAACCCACTCGCGCTGGGCCGGGGGAGATGTGATCGAGGTTTGCGTGCAAGCCGGGCACCGGCGGCGCGTCGCCCCACGGGAAGGCCCGCGAGCGCTGCAGCCCGGGATCCCAGCTGGCCGCCTTCTCCCATTCCGCTTCGGTCGGAAGGCGCGCACCATGCGCGCGCGCGAACGCGTCGGCCTCGAACCATGAGATCGACGTCACCGGCCGTTGCGGATCGAGTTGCTCCAGAGCGCCCAGCCTCCACTCGCTTGTGTTGCTCTCAGACCAGGCGCCTGGTGCCGCGATCCCGTGGTGCCGGCGCCATGTCCATCCCGCATCGGTCCACCACCCGCGCCGCCGATAGCCGCCATCCTGCACGAACGCGAGAAACGCGGCGTTGGTGATCGGCGTGCGACCGATCGCGAAGCTGCCGACGAAGACTGCGTGGCGCGGGCGCTCGTTGTCGTACGCGAACCCCTCGGGGCCCGCGCCGACTGAGCACTCGCCGGCTGGGATCTCGACCAGCTCGAGTCCCGTGTGGCACGGCGCGGCCGGATCCGCCGGCGCGCCGGCAGCCTCAGCGCCGGCGGGCGCGCTGGGGAGCTGATAGCCGCTGAGCCTGGCCAGTTGGATCGCCTGCAGCATCGTCTCGTTGTGCTGCTGCTCGTGTCGGATCACAAGCTCGTGGAGCAGGCCGTCGCCGATCCCGCGCTGCTCGATCACCTCGAGCGTGTGGGCGCGGACCTCCCGCAGGTACTCGCGCGCAGGCTCGGGGCGCAGGAACTCGAGCTCGCCGCGGCTCGCGCGCGGCGTCTGCAGCGCGTCATAGATCTCTGCCAGACCGGGGTGCAGCAGCGGGCGTTCGCCGTAGTGGTGCACGAGCCACAGATCCTCAAACGCGGCGATGTGCGCGAGATCCCAGACCAGCGGGCTCATCAGTGTCGAGTAGACGCGCTCGAGCTGGTCGTCTGACAGCGCTGAGGCGAGGGCGAGCGTGCGCTGCCGCGTCTCGCGCAGCGCCTCGATCACGTTCGCGCTGGACCGAGAAGCTACGGCGGACATCCCACTCCCATCAGTCGAGATAACGCCCCCATCGCGAAAATTCTCCCACGGCCACTATTAACGAAGGCGAACTTCGTCTGCGCCCGCGCCGATCCCGTAGCGCAGGTAGAGGGAGTCGCCTCGACTCAGAAGCCACAGCAGCCGCAGCGCAAGCAACCTCGGTAGCGGTGGGGGCCCAACCAGCGTCGGTCCGCCGCCGCCGGTGAGCATCGGCGCGAGCGTCAGGAACAACTCATCGAGCAGCTCCTCGGCCAGCAGCGAGCGCAGCAACGTCGGACCGCCCTCGCACAGCAACGTCTGCACGCCGAACTGGCTCCGTAGCGTGTGCAGCGCCTCGGTGAGCGGGCGATCGGCGCGCGGATCGGTGCGCACGAAGTCGATCTGGGCGCGGGTGGTGCGGAGGTCGGGCGCGGTCGGCGAGAGGATCACCACTCGCGCCTGCGGCTCGGCGAACAGCGGGATCCTCAACGGGATCGCGCCACTCGCGCTGATCACGCAGGCGAGCGGCTCCGCTTCGCGGCCCGCCGCGCGCCGGCGCTCGCGGGCCTCGGCAGACTTGATGATCCGGCCGTAGCTCTCGACCGCCAGCGTGTGCGTGCCCGCGAGCACGGCATCGACCTGCTCGCGCAGCGCGTGGAAGATAGCCCGGTCGCCGGGGTCGCTGAGCGCGCCCGAGCGGCCCTGCACAGCGACGCGGCCGTCGGCGCTGGCGATCAGGTTCGCGATCGTGTAGGGACGTTGCAAGGACGCCTTCGGCGGTTGCGGCGCGGCGACCATCTCGTCCGCTGCAACGGTCGCGAGGTCAGGCAGCAGGCGCGTAAATTGCACGGTTGCGATGGCGCCAAGCTAACAGCTCCCGCGGCCGTTGCCCAGCCCTCCGGATCGCCGCGATAGGAGTAGGGTTCGAAAGCATGAAACGAGACGATTTCCAGCGAATCGAGGCCAGTCCTCGAGGTGTCCGATGAGCAGCGCTGCAGGGCAGGTGCGCCCGGATCGCAACCTCGCACTCGAGTTGGTGCGCGTCACCGAGGCGGCGGCTCTGGCGGCCTCGAGGAAGGTCGGTAGGGGGGACAAGGAGGCGGCCGATCAGGCCGCCGTGGACGCGATGCGGCAGGTGCTCGAATCCGTCTCGATGGACGGCCTCGTCGTGATCGGCGAAGGCGAGAAGGACGAAGCGCCGATGCTCTACAACGGCGAGCAGATCGGTGACGGCAACCCTCCGCGCGTGGACATTGCCGTCGACCCGCTCGAGGGCACGCGGCTGACCGCCCTGGGGATGCCGAGCGCGATCACCGTGATCGCGCTCGCCGAGCGCGGCGCGATGTTCGATCCCGGCCCGTGCGTGTACATGGAGAAGCTGGCCGGCGGTCCCGAGATCGCCGACCTGCTCGACCTAGAACGGCCGCTGCCTGAGACGCTCGCCCTGGTGGCCAAGCGCAAGGGTGTCGACATCCGCGACGTGATCGTCGTGATGCTCGACCGCGAGCGTCACCACGCGAAGATGCGCGAGATCCGCGAGGCCGGCGCGCGTGTGCGGCTGATTCTCGACGGCGATGTTTCGGCGGCGCTGCTGGCGGTCTCCACCGACCGGCCGGTCGACCTGCTCTGGGGCATCGGCGGCACGCCCGAGGGCGTCATCTCGGCGGCGGCGATCAAGTGCATCGGCGGCCAGCAGCTGGGCCGCCTGTGGCCGCGCAACGACGACGAGCGCACGGCCGCGCTCGATGCCGGGTACGACCTCAGCAAGGTGCTCGACGTCAACGACCTGGTCAAGGGCGAGGACGTGTTTTTCTCGGCCACCGGCGTGACCGACGGCGATGTCCTGCAGGGGGTCCGGTACACGAGCAGTGGCAACGCCACCACCGAGTCGCTGGTGATGCGCACGCGTACCGGGACGGTACGGCGTGTGATGGCGACCCACGATCGCCGGAAGCTGCACCGGATCAACGCTTCGCTCTACTAGCTTGCGCAGCTGAGCTCCAGCGAGCTCGGCTTGCGCTGGAAACGCTGCTGCCGGGCGGTGCTGCCGGGTGGTCTGCGGGTGGCCTGCGGGCCACCCGCCACCTGCACTACTCGGCGGGCAGCTTGCGGACCTTCGACTCCGCCAGCTCCAGCTTCGCCAGCGACCGCAGGAACGCGTGCGTGACGAGCACGTGGACGAACGACTGCGTGGCCTCGTAGATGACCGTGCTGAGGCCCGCGGCGATCGCGGGATAGAAGTTCGCGACCTCGACCGCAACGTGAAGCGTGGCCAGCTCGGCGGCGTCCGCGGGCGCGTCCTGGCGTCGCACGTCCAGCGACAGGAAGCCCGAGCCGTTGCGGCCGGCGCGGGCAACGAGCAGGCCATCACGGATATGCCAGGTGACCTTGCCGTGGTTGGGCTCGACCGCGTATTCGGGTGCCGAGAAGCGCAGCAGCGTCAGCGGCCGCACGAGCAGCACCACCCGGCGCTCCTCGGCGCCGTAGATGACGCGGATCGCGCCGAGCGTCACGCGCGAGAGGAACAGCCAGTAGGTGCGCGCCAGGTTCTCGAGGTTGGCCTGCTTCCAGATCCGATCAAGATCCGCCGGAGCGAGCGCCACATGGGCGGCCTGGACGGAGCGGACCGCACCGTCGGCGGCGATCACGGTGGATTCTCGCGCGGACACGATCAAGGTCCGCGCCGGCAGGCTGCGGCGCCACAGCCAGCGCGCGAGCAGTCCGGCAAGGATGCCAGCCAGAACCGCTGCCGCCACGCCGGTGCGGGCTCTCCTCGACTGCGGCTTCATCTCAGTAGCGCCTCCAACTTCACGATTTCGCCCGCCGGTGCCGCGCCGGTGCCGCTGGCGAGGATCGCGAGCGCGTCGGCATCCAGCAGCGTGGTCATGCGATGGGACTCCTGCCCGCCGGTTGGCACCGCGATCGTCGCCTGCGCGCTGAGTCGCAGGCGCACGAGGATTGCCCGCTCGCGGGACGGATTGCGGCGTACCGGTGCCGCGAGGATGGCCTGCGCCGGGGCCCGATGGCGCGCTTCCAGCGCGCCCTGCAGGGCGCGCAGCGCGGGTGCTACCAGCAGCGTGAACGTGACCGCCGCCGAGACCGGGTTGCCCGGCAGGCCGAACACGGGCTTGCCTTCACGGGAGCCGAACCAGGTCGGCTTGCCGGGTTGCAGCGCGACACCCCAGAACTGCTGCTTGACGCCGAGGTTTTGCAGGACCGCCCGGACGTGATCGTGCGGTCCGACGGAGACACCGCCGCTGATGATCAGCACGTCTGCCCGCGCCAGCGCAGCCAAAACTGCTCGGGCGAGGGCGTCGCGTTCGTCTGCAACGCGGATTGCAGGCGCCGTGATCGCGCCGCAGCGGCCGGCCAGCGCGGTCAGCATCGGGCCGTTGGAGTTGTGGATCTCGCCCGCCCGCAGCGGCTCGCCAGGCGCTCTCAGCTCATCGCCGGTGCAGAGTACCGCGACGCGCGGCCGGCGCGCCACCAGCAGGCTACTCGCACCGGCAGCCACGGCCGCGGCGAGTGCGTGCGGGCGGAGCACGGTGGCGGCTGGCAACACCGGTTCGCCGGCGCGCATGTCGCCGCCTTCCGGGCGGATGTTGAGTCCCGCCGCCGGCTCAACCAAGGTTTCGATCGAGCCGTCTTGAACCGTCACGTCCTCCTGGCGGATCACGGCCGTCGCAGCTGCCGGCACGGCGGCGCCGGTCGAGATCCGGATCGCCTCGCCGTCCCGTAGCGGGGCGGGGTGGGGGACCCCCGCCCGGGATTCCCCGGCGATGCGCAGCCTGCGTCCGGCGGGTCCGTGTGCCACGGCATAGCCGTCCATCGCCGAGCACGGAAACGGTGGAACATCCCCGGCGGCCGGCATTTCGGTGGCCAAGAACCGATCCAGCGCGTCGGCGATCCCGACCAGCTCGGTGCCCAGTCGGCCACCGGTGACGCTCAGAACGCACGCTCGCGCTTGGTCGATCGTGATCAGTCGCTGCTGCACGTGCTCCACAGCGGGATTGTCGCTCAGGCAGCCGGATCTTGGCTGAGCCGCGGGATCAGTCGTCCGGATGCCGGATCAGTCGTCCGATGCGGGCAGTCGTCCGGCTGCCGGATCAGTCGTCCGATTGCGGCGCGGGGGATGTCAGCGCGTCGCGGTCAGCTCTGCGCAAGCGCGACGGTGCCGATCGTGGCGCGCCCGATGGTCAGCATTCCGATCGCTTTCGCGGTCGCTTCGGTCAGGTCCCAGGTGACGCCTTTGACGTACGGACCTCGGTCGATCACCGGCACGACGATCGAGCGGCCGGCGTAGTAGATCCCCACCGGCGTTCCGCACGGCAACGTCAGGTTGGCCACGCCGAGCGTGTTCCGACGCAGCAGCTCGTGGCACGCGGTCTGGTTGCCGAACATCGTGGGACCGCCGTACCACGTTGCGACCGTCGGGCGGTAGACGGTCATCGCCAGCGCCGCCGAGGTGGCGGTGGCTGCCGGAAGCGCGGACGAGGCTCCGGAACCTTCGGAGGCGAGCGTCCCCTCGACGGTCGCTGGGATCAGGGCAGCCCTGATCGAGAACATGCCGCTCTGGTTGGCACGCCAGGCGACCGTGAACGAACCACCGGCGGCGACGAGGGTCTGCGCAGTCGAGATCCAGCTGGACTTGATCTGCGGTTCCATGCGCTCGATCTCGATGATGTCGCCTGCGTCAGCAGGCGGTGCACTGCCCGTGAACTGGACCATCTGGTGGTTCAGGGCTGACTCTGTGGTCGCCACGGTGATCCCGTCGCCGGTGGCCGAAACGGGCAGGTTGGCAGGCGCAGTTAAGACCACGTCCCCGGTGCCGCCGGAGCCGCTGCCGGGGCCGCCGGAGCCGCCGGGGCCGCTGAAACCAACGCCGCCGCTGCCGTTAGACGGCTCACTGAGGGAATTCGCCCAACCGATCTGCGGAGCCGCGAGCACGGCGGCCCCGGTGGCGAGCAGCAACCACAGTTTTAGTCCTGCGTGAGCGCGGATCAAGTCAGTCTTCGTCCTGTTTCGGTTTCATGCCTACGGGGTGAGCTGACGGGCTCGCGCTAACCAGCGCTACGGTCCTTTGCAGGTCCGATTCGCCCCTACGGTGTCCGTGGACTCCGCAAGTGGTTCCCCCGTCGACAGTCCGCGGACGGACTGTCGCTCGGCGTTCGCACAAGTATACGGAAGATTGAGCGCACGCGGCAGGCCAGGCAGCCGACTTCACTCCATTGGAGCCGCACCGATGCGCGTTTACGAGCGGCGTTTGTGCGAGTAGCAGGTGCGAGGCGAATCCGAGGCTCTGGCCCGTCAAGGCGCGGCGCCGCCAGGACGTGGGGCGAATAACCGCGAAATCAGGGGGGTTTGACGCCCCGCCTCGCCCCGAGGCCTCCGATGAGCACTTAGATTAGGGCCGCGGAAGCTTGGAGACCGCGGTTCGAATCGCGCGGGCGCTGAACGAAAGTCCGATCTCGGTGAGTTCGGCGGCGGCCTGCACCGTGGTGGCGAGGATCGGGATCTCCGTCTCGCTCGGCGCCTTCGAGCGTGTTAACTCGGGCTCTGCCGGCGCGTCTGCGGGCAGCGCCCGCTTGTGTGTGCGGGGGCGTCGCGCCTGCGGTTGCGTTGCGCCCGTCGCTTTGCGCGAACGCCTGGGCGGTGCCGGTGCGGTGGCTGGTGCCGTTGCGGGCGCGGTGGCTGGTGCCGTCGCGGCGGGCACGGTGGCTGGTGCCGTTGCGGGCGCGGTGGCTGGTGCGGGCGCGGCTGCCCGTGGGGGCACCGGCACCGAGGGGTTTGCGGGGCGCTTGTCGCTGCGGCGTTGCGGTCGCGACCGCGGCAGCGAACCGAGGAGATCGGTCGGCATATCGTCGCTCATGCAAGCTAGATCATGCCACCGTCGTAAAGACCGCGATCTCAGATCGCGCACAGGTGCCGTGCCCAGGTGCCGCGCCCCGGTGCCTAGCCCTAATAGGCGAGGAAAAATTCAGGCAACGATTGAAACGCCGCGGGGAGATCGTGGTATTTGAATCAAGGAGTCCGGGCAGGCCCGTAATATAGCCTTGACTTCAAAAAGGATAGTGCTTATACTTGGACGCTATGTCTACGTAGTGGGAGTGCGCGCTCATCGGTTCGCGTCCGCCCGCTCGTTCATGGAGGCGGCAGCCTGAACTGCCGGCGCGACGACGGAAACGGAACCAGATGTCAGTAGCGGAACTGCAGGAACTCGAAGAGATCAAGGGCCTGGTCAATCGCGGCCAGCAGCTCGGCGTGCTCACGTTTGCCGAGATCGCCGGTGCGATCGCTGAGCTCGATCTCGACGAGGCGGATGTTGAGGAGCTGCACGGCTACTTGGAACGGGCCGAGATCGAGCTCGTAGAGGAGGTCGACCCAGCGCTCGCGGAGGCGGAGGTGGAGCGGGCACCGGACAAGCGGGGCCGGCGCAAGGCAAAGACGGCGCTTGACCTCAAGCCCGACATGACCACCGATTCGCTGCAGCTGTTCCTCAAGGACATTGGGAAGGTGCGCCTGCTGACCGCGCAGGAGGAGGTCGATCTCGCCAAGCGCATCGAGCGCGGCGATCTCGATGCCAAGCAGAAGATGGTCGAGTCGAACCTCCGGCTAGTTGTGTCGATCGCGAAGAACTACCGCAACCAGGGGCTTCCGTTTCTGGATCTGATCCAGGAGGGAACGCTCGGACTGGTCCGCGCCGCGGAGAAGTTCGACTACCGCAAGGGATTCAAGTTCTCGACGTACGCGACGTGGTGGATCCGTCAGGCGATCGCGCGCGCGCTGGCCGACAAGGCGCGGACGATCCGGATCCCGGTGCATGTGGTCGAGAAGCTCAACAAGATCGGCCGGGCCGAGCGCAAGCTGGTGACCGAGCTAGGACGCGAGCCGACCGCCGAGGAGATCGCCGAGGTAACCGGAATCGAGCCCGACGAGGTGGAGTCGATCAAGCGCTCGGCGCAGGCGCCGGTCTCGCTGGAGAAGCCTGTCGGCGACGAGGAGGAGTCCGAGTTCGGGCAGTTCATCGCCGATGAGCGCGCCGAGTCGCCATACGAGCGCGCGGCCGAGATCCTCACCAAGGAGGCGCTGCGCGAGGCACTTGAGAACCTCTCCTACCGTGAACGGCGCGTGCTCGAGCTGCGCTACGGCCTCGGCGGTGAGCACCCCCGCACGCTGGATGAGGTCGGGCGAACCTTCAACGTTACGCGCGAGCGGATCCGCCAGATCGAGAACCAATCGCTCAAGAAGCTGCAGTCGCTCGCCGAGGCTCAGAAGCTTCGCGACGTAGCTTGAGTTCTTGACGCCGGGCGCCGCCTTCTTTCGAAACCGCACGCGAGTTTCGAACGAAGGCGGTGCGCCCGCGTCTTTCTGAGTCCTCGGTCGGTTCTGGCGGGGCTCGCGCCCTGGGGCCGAGCCAAGCGTTTATGTGCTTCCTCGCTCGGGCTTGGGTTTCCGTGCTGGCTGCGAGTCTCCTGCTCGAGTTGCGCAGCCGGCTCGCCCGCGCTGCTGGCTGTGACCCAACCAAGGCGCCGCCAGCTGTGCGGCTTCGGTCAAGCCGTGGAAGCCGCTTGATCGCGCTCCTGCGCGATGACATGACGGACCGGCAGGCCGGTTAGCTGCTCCACGCGGCGTGGTAGATCGATCCGCAGCCAGCGTGACAGGTGCTCAGGGAGCGTCGAGACGATCACCTCGTCAAAGTGCTGCGGGTCCCAGATCGCTTTGACGGCCTCGAACGGGTCCGCTGCACCACAGACCGTATGCATCTCGATGCCGGCGCCCGAAAGCTGCTCGGCGGCGGTGCGCAAGCGTCTCAACGCGGACTCGCGACCTCCGTGCGGATCCGTGACTTCCCACGCGGCCGGCGCCAGCAGCGTTGCAGCGATGGGCCCCTGCGTGTGGCGCTCGACCAGGGCGGTGTGCAGTTCCTGGGAATCGGCGGTGCGGTCAGCGACGACAAGTATCCGGACCGTAGCGGTCATGACGAACCTCCTGTGAGTTAGCACGACGTTAGCACCGTGTTTGCGTCAAGGTATGGATCCCGAGCAGTTGCGGTACTTCACTTCGTGAAGCGTCGCGCTACACTCGATCTTGGATGTCGTCAAGCGAAACCTGTCCGGTCTGTCGCACGGCGGAGATCGTGTGCGGCAAGTGGACGCTCCTTCTGATCAAGGACCTCTCCGAGGGGCACTCGCGGTTCTGTGAGCTGGAACGCTCGCTCGGCGGGATCAGCCCGCGGACGCTGTCGCTGCGGCTGCGGGCGCTCGAGGAGGAGGGCATCGTCGAGCGCCGGACATTTCCCGAGGTACCGCCGCGGGTCGAGTACGCGCTGACCGAGAAAGGGCGGGCGCTCGTGCCGCTGATCGAGGACATGCGCGCCTACGGAAGCCGCTGGCTGATCGGCGGTTGCGCGGACCAGGCAAGCCGCGGCGGCGACTCCCAGGAGCGCGAGGCGACCCCGGTCGCGGCCTGAACGCCGGTCGCGGCCTGAACGCCTTCTGGCGCGATGCGGATCGCCATCTCAGCCGACGAGCTGACCGGGGTTGCTGAGCAGCTCATGAAGGTGCTGTGCGATCGCGGGTATGAGCTGATCCTGCACGGCGCGTACGCGCCCGCGGAACGTGATGACTGGGCCTGGTGCAGCGAAGCCGCGGCGCGTGACGTGGCCGATGGGCGCGCCGAGCAGGCGCTCGTTGCCTGCTGGACCGGAACGGGCGCGTGCATCGCCGCCAACAAGGTGCGCGGCGTCCGCGCTGCTCTCTGCACGGATGCGCAGACCGCCGCGGGCGCGCGCCGCTGGAACCACGCGAACGTGCTCGCGCTCAGCTTGCGGAGCACCTCGGCCGCGGTGCTCGTCGAGATCCTCGACGCCTGGTTCGCCGGTTCCCCGAGCGTCGATCAAGCGGACGGTGCGAACGTTGAGCATCTGGTTGAAATCGAGCGATCGTGAAGGATCTCGCGGCGCCGCGGCGAATCGGCTTGTGTGCGGAACGCTGCGCTCCATGTGGTGCTCGAGGCATTCACGATTGATGCCGCCGGCCGGCTGGCGAACGCCACCGCCGAGGGTGAGGAGATTCCCTTCGAGGTGGTCGAGACCGACAGTTGCAGGCGGGGCGCGCGGGTGCCGCTGTACTGCTACCGGCCGTTGACGACCGCCTTCATCGGACAGCGCATCGGCCTGCTGGCCGCGCTGGCCAGCTACGCGCCCGCCGCGCGCTCGCTGCAGCTGCTTGAAGGGACTGCCGGCTACTTGCGTCAACGAGGCGAGATTGACCTTCCACGCGACGCGCGCGAGCGCGCCGACGCCGCACTGCGATGCTTCCTCGCGCGCGTATTCGAGGAGCGCAGCGCGTTCGTGTTCGACCCCGAACGGTTCGAGCTCGCCTATGAGGAGCTCGAACGCGCGCTATACGAAGGGCGCTGCGTGACGATCGTCGCGGCGCCGCTGTACGGCGTTGCGCTTGACGCGCAGACGACCGAGCTGGTGCTCGATAACAGCATGTCGCTTGTTCGGGGGGACGCGCTCGAGGGCGCACCACCCGAGGCGGTGTGGGGTGACTCCTTCCAGCTTTCGGGCGAGGAGCCATGCGTGCTGGCGGTGCTGCGGGTCACGCAGGAGCGCGCCGCGCCAGCGCCGGTGTCCGTCGCGCGCGCGAGCTTCCGGCGCACGCTGACGGCGCTGCGCCTGTTCGAGCGCGGTTCATACACGCTCGGGCTGCTCGCCTGGACCCGCGTCGACGACGGCGCATGGCATTCTGTTCCGCTCGGCGCCAGCGGCCGCTCCCGGCTTTGCACCCGGATCGCGCCCGCGCAAGAGGACGAACTGCGCGCGTTCTGCAGCCTCGTGGGGCGCCGCATGCCATCCGCCTCTGCCCGCCTGCGCAATCCACTGGGCGCCGAGCAGCCACAGCCCGACAGCTCGGGCAGAGGCGAGCTCGCCTGGGCGCTGTCGCGCTTCGAGATGGGCTGCGAGCGACTCGCCAAGTTCGAGGCGCTGACCGACTACCTGCTCGCGCTGCGGGCGCTGCTGGAGCCCGAGGGCCCTGCCAGCGGGCGGCTCGCGCAGCGGCTCGCGGCGATCTGCGCGAGGCTCGAGGATCGCGCGGCGCTCGCTGAGCGCACCGCTCATGTGATCTCGCTGGAGCGCGCGGTGATCGCGGGTCTGGCGCCTGCTCGAACCGGCATCGACACGCTCGTCGACGAGGTCGCCGAGCACCTGCGCGCGATCCTGCGTGACATCCTCTGCGGTCACCTCGACGTCGACGTGTGCGCGGTCGCCGACGAGTTGCTCGCCGAGGCCGCCCTCGCAAGCAGCGGGGCGTAGAGGCCCGCCCTAGCGCCCTCCGGAGCGACCAAGTCGCCCCCATCAGACCTCGACTACTAGAGTCTTCGCGACCGTGTTTCACGTCGAGTTGCGCCAGCGGCCACATGTGGCGCGTGCCTTCAATCTGCAGGAGCAGGAGGTCGCTGTCCGCTTTCTGAACCCGCTGCTGGCGGGCCGGCCGATCAACTACTCAGACCATGACTGGGATCCGAAGAAGACCAAGCTGACAGTGCTCGAGGGGCCCGAGCTGCGCCTCGAGGAGATCGGGATGGGGCGCGGCTGGGGCAACGCTCAGCGGTCGGCGATCGACGTCACGGAGCGCCTGATCGCGCGGGCGCGAGAGCTGACCAAGCGCGCCCCCGAGCTTGACCGGCTGAAGCAGCGGATCGTCGGCCGGATCGACGCCGGGCCGCTGCCGCTGAATCGAGTGGTGGTCTTGACAGCGGAGCTGATGGCGGGGCGTCGCGCCAGCGATCGCCTGTCGCTGGCCGAGATCGCTGTCTGGGAGCTCCTACATGAGCGGGTGGTTGACCTGCTGGCGGGCGACGCGCTGCGCGACGAGCCGGTGGCCGAGCCTGATTGGCAGGCGCACCTGTTGAGTTGGGAGTCCTGGACGGCGGCTTGCGCTCAGGCGACCACGTCGTCGATCATTCTGGCGCGCTCGGCGTCAGACGCGAACAGGTAGCCGTGCATGCGCACCAGCCCTTCGACATCGTGGACATCGTCGTCGAAGTACGGCACCAGCAGTAGCGGCTCGTCGTTGATTTCGCCGGCAAGGCGCTCGACGTTGACCGCGTCGCGCTGCGCCAGCGCACGGTAGTCGTTGAAGTTATCGGCCACGCTGGCGGCCAGTTGCTCGCCGAGCAGCTGCGCCAGCTGCGCGCCCACTTCGGCTGGGTCTTCGTCACCGGCGAGATCGTGGTGAAAACGGTTGACGACGACTCCGGCGAACGGCAAGCCGGTCTGGAGCAGCGTGTGACGCAGCCAGATCGCCTCATCGATCGGCTCGCTCTGCGCCGAGGTGACAAGCACGAACGCTGTGTCCGGCGCTCGCAACAGGCGCTGGACCTCGGCTGCGCGAACGGTGAAGTCCTCGGTCATGTCGCCAAGCAGCGCAAAGAAGAGCGACAGATCGGTGATCATCTCCACGCCTGTGATCCGGCGCAGGGCGGGAAGCAGAGGGGCGACGCCAAGCTCGAGCAGCCGCATCCCGATTCCGGTTGGTCGCAGAAACGCCTTGAGCGCCCGCCCCTCGAGGAACGATGTCAGGCGGCGCGGTGCCTCGAAGAAGTCGATCGCGTTGCGCGACGGTGGCGTATCGAGCACGAGCAGGTCGAACTCGCTGTCGTGCGTGAGCTCGTACAGCTTCGAGACCGCCGTGAACTCCTGCGAGCCGGCCACCGCCGTCGAGAGGGACCGGTAGACGCGGTTGGCTTTGATTTCCTCAGCGCGCGCGGGCGTCGGTGCGATCTTGTCGATCAGCTCGTCGAAGGTCCGCTTCGGATCGAGCATCATCGCCCACAGCTCACCCTTGATTTCGAGTCCGAACGCCGCCAGGCGATCCGGGTCCACCAGGCGCGGCTCGTTCTCGAGCTCCTGCAGGCCGAGCGCGCCGGCCAGGCGTTTGGCCGGGTCGATCGTCACGACCGCCACCCGCGCCCCGCGCGCGGCCATCCCGAGCGCGATCGCCGCCGACGTGGTCGTCTTGCCGACGCCGCCGGAGCCGGCGCAGACACAAACGCGCTTGCCGGCAAGCAGCTCGGCGGCGTTCACGGCAATGCCTTCCCGAGTGCATCGGCGAGCCTCTGCAGCTCAGCCACACCGATGCTCGCCGAGAACACGAACGGCAGCGTTGCAACGATCGCTCCAAACGCCTGCTCGAGGCGCTCCTGCTGCTCAATCTGGGCGACGCAGCGCGCCTGTTGCGAGAGCGCCGCACGCAGGGCGGCTCGCGCGCGCGAGCCGTCGGCGGCCTGCAACGCCGCTTGCAGCGCCGGCACGTCCTGCGGCGCAAAGCGGTCTACGTAGCGAGCATTGAGGATCACCGCGTCGATCGCGAGCTGCTGGCGAGCCAGCTCCTGTCCGAGCGCGAGCGTTTCGGTGACGGGCATTTCCTCGGGTGTGCTGACCGCGATCACACCGGTGAACGAGCGATCGGCGATCGTGGCGGAGATCTTGCCCGCCTGGGCGGCGATCGGTCCGACTCTGGCGATCTCGGCGAACGTGCGCGGCGTCTGCAAAAAGCCGACGCCGTGACCGGTGGCCGGCGCATCGACGATCACGAAGTCATACGGCGCCCCCTCATGAGCGCGGCGCTCGAGCTGCGCCAGCTCCCAGATCTTGCCCATGCTGAGCAGCTCGCGCATGCCGGGCGTCGCCATCGCAAACGCGTGAAACACGCGGCTGGCGGAGAGGACATGGCCGAGCGCGCCGATCCGCAAGCGCAGGTACTCCTCCATCGCGTGCTGCGGATCGATCGAGATTGCGAACAGGCCGGGCGCGAGCTCCACCTCGTGAGAGATCTCGCCGTGTTGAGCGAAAGCTCGCTGTGCGCGTGCGTTGCCACCGAGCTCGGCGACGATCGTGCGCAGCCCCCTGCGCGCGGCGAGCAGACCGAGCGCCGTGGCCACCGTCGACTTCCCGACTCCTCCCTTGCCGGTGACGAACACCAGTCGACGCTGCAGCAGAGAAGACACCTCCCGCAACATACAGCCGTCCGCCGCCGAGGTGCTCACAGCGTGCGAGCAGCGCCTCAGGCGCGTTTGTCCGGTGGCCGACCTACCCTCGGCGCGTCATCGCACGTGTCGGTCCGGTGTCGTGCGTATCCTTGCGAAGCAGGAATCTTGACGGGCTCTACGAAATAGTGCCCGCGCATATGTTCTTCAACGCACCGGAGCCCTCAGTGACGGCCACCGCCAAGGTGATCGCGTTCGCCAACCAGAAGGGTGGCGTCGCAAAGACCACGACAACGCTCAACCTCGCCGTGGCGTTCGCGGAGGAGGGCCATCGCGTGCTGTGCGTGGACATGGACCCGCAGGGGAACCTGACGATGTCCCAGGGAATCGACCCGGACGGCCTCAAGAAGTCGATGTACGACGTGCTGGTGCACCACATCTCGATGCGCGAGGTGATCAGCAGGCGCGAGATCGACGTCGCCTGCGCCTCGATCGACCTTGCCGGCGCGGAGATCGCGATGTCGATGATGATCGGCCGTGAGCGGTCGCTGCAGAAGGCATTGGTGGAAGTGGAGCACGATTATGACTTCGTGTTCATCGACACGCCGCCGAGCCTCGGGCTGCTGACGATCAACGCGCTCACCGCTTCGCACAAGGTGATCGTCCCCGTCCAGTGCGAATATCTGTCGATGCGAGGTCTCGTACAGTTGCAGAACACGCTTGCGATGATCCGGGAGAACCTCAACCCGACCGTCGACATCGAAGGGATCCTGCCGACGATGGTTGATTCGCGCACTTTGCACGCCAAGGAGGCGATCGAGTTGCTCGAGGAGAACTTCGGCGACCGTGTGTTCGCCTCCCGAATCCGCAAGACCGTCCGTTTCGCCGAGGCGCCCGTCAAGGGCATGTCGGTACTCAAATACGATCCTGACGGTCTGGCAGCACACGCATACCGGCAGCTCGCGAAGGAGGTCCTCTCAAATGCCCAACGCTAAACGGGCGAGCATGCGCGAGGGGCCACTCGCGGCGCTGTTTCGCAAGACCGCCGAGGAGACGGGCCTGTCGGAGGGGCAGGTCCACGAGCGCCAAGAGTTCGATGAGGGCGCTGCAGAGCACCGCGAGGCTCCGCAATCATCGTTTGAGTCTCCGGCAGGCGCCGGCCCGGCGGCGCCCGAGTCGGCTGCGTCCATGCCAGCAGTTGGCTCTGCGTCCGAAGTTGCGTCTGCGCCTTCTGCTCCCGAGGTTGCGTCTGCGCCTTCTGCGCCCGAAGTTGCGTCTGCGTCTGCGTCAGCGCGAGCGACGTCGGCGAGGCGTTCCTGGCCGGCGCTCACAGCCGACCCGAGCGGGGGTGACGTCCCTGCGCCCTCGCCGCAGGAGCGTCTGCGTCAGGCGTTCTCAGCGGACATCCCGCAGAACCTGATGGAGCTCGAGCGAGCCGCCGCAGCCCGCGAAGCGGCGCGCCGGCCAGAGCCGGTTGTGGCTCCCGAGCCGGTCACGGTTCCCGAGCCGGTCACGGCTCCCGAGCCGGTCACGGACGTCTACGCGCGCAGCGACCGTTCAGCTGACATGCACGCTGGGCCGCGGCCGGTGGGCAAGCCCGTGCTCCGGGTCGTCGGCGTCGGTGGCGCCGGTGTCAACGCGGTCAACCGCATGATCGAGGCGCAGGTCGACGGCGTCGAGTTCATCGCGATCAACACTGACCTCCAGTCGCTGCAGCAGTCGGCGGCCGCCGACACATTGCATATCGGCGACACGCTTACGCGCGGGCTGGGCTCCGGCTCGGATCCCGACGTGGGGCGCCAGGCAGCGCGGGAGGAATACGACCGCATCAAGGGAATGCTGCGCGGGTCCGACATGGTGTTCATCGCCGCCGGAGCTGGTGGCGGCACCGGCACCGGCGCGGCACCGGTCGTCGCGGAGATCGCCCGCGAGCTGGGAGCACTTACCGTCGGCATCGTCACGCGCCCGTTCCAGTTCGAGGGGACGCGGCGGCGCGTCCAGGCCGCTTCTGGGATCAACGCCCTGTCCGAGGTGGTCGACACGCTGATCGTCGTGCCCAACAATCGGCTGTTGAGCGTGCTCGATCGCAATACGTCGATGGTCGAAGCGTTCCGCGTCGCCGACGACGTCCTGCGACAGGGCGTCCAGGGGATCTGCGACCTGGTGACGTTGCCCGGCCTGATCAACCTGGACTTCGCCGATGTCCGGACGATCATGTCGGACGCCGGCAACGCATTGCTCGGGATCGGCATGGGCACCGGCGAGCGGCGCGCGATCGACGCCGCCGAGAAGGCCGTGGCCTCGCCGCTGCTCGAGACGAGCATGGAGGGAGCGCGCTCGATCCTGCTGTCGATCACCGGCGGTTACGACCTATCCCTGTGGGAGGTCAATGAGGCGGCCAAAGCGGTCGCCGAGGCGGCTCATCCGGACGCGAACATCATCTTCGGAGCGATGGTTGATGAGAAGCTCGGCGACGATCAGGTGTGGGTCACCGTGGTCGCCACGGGCTTCGGCGAGGCACGCCCGCGCCGGGGAGAGCGTGAGCGTGAGCGTGCCGGCAGGGCGGATCAACCAGGCGCGCCTGGGCGGCGCCGAGCGGAGTCGACGGAGCGAGAGCGTTCGCGGCAGAAAATCGCGACAGAGCGGCCGCGACCGGCGGAGCGCCAGTCAGAAAGCTGGCGGCCGCTGCGCGAGCCGACCGGTGAGCCGCGCGTCAGGCGTACACGCGAACGTTCATCCTCCGCGGAGCTTGACGTCCCCGAATTCATCCCCCGTCGCTGACGGCCGGGGAGCTGCGTCTCGCGGCGTCCTCGCTCGCTCACGTGCGGAGCACGCCACGCTCGCTGCGTCCTTGCGATGCTTGCTTCCCCGACCGTCAGCCTCCGACACTGCCGTGAGCCTGGCTTCGCGCGGCGTCCTGACCGTCAGCCTCTGACACTGCCGTGAGCTCGGATCAACCTCTCGGCGTCGTGGCCGCCGGGCACGAGCTCAGTGCCCGCGCGGGAGCGGACGCGCTGCGTGCCGGCGGCAATGCCGTCGACGCCGCGCTGGGCGCGCTGCTGATGTCGTTCACTTGCGAGCCGCTGCTCACCGGCTTGGGCGCCGGGGGGTACATGCTGGTGATCGAGCCAGGACGGGCGCCGGTTGTCCTGGACTTCTTCGTCGAGGCGCCCGGGAGAGGTGCCGATCACAGCGCGCGCACCGAGCTGATTCCCGTGAGCGTCTCGTTCGGCGACGCCGTGCAGATCTTCAACGTCGGCCCCGCGTCGGTCGGCAGCTACGGCATGCCCGCCGGCGTCGCCCACGCCGGCGCCCGCTTCGGCCGGCTGCCGCTGTCGCAGCTCGTGGCGCCCGCGGTCGCGGACGCTCGCGCAGGTGTCACGCTGGTGCCCCAGCAGGCGTACGTTGTCGAGATACTGGAGGGCGTGGTCACCTCGACCCGCGAGGCCGCGGCGCTGTTCGCCCCCTACGGCGACCTGCTGCGCGCCGGCGACGTCATCGTACAGAACGAGCTCGCCGATGCGCTGGAGCTGCTCGGGGCCGAAGGGGCCGAGCCGTTCTACACGGGCGCGGTAGGGGCCGCGATCGTCGACTGGCTCGGCGCACGCGGCGGCATGCTGACGATGGATGATCTGTCGGCTTACGAGGTGATCGAGCGTGATCCCGTCCACGCCGTCTACCGGGGCCGTGAAGTCGTGACCAATCCGCCGCCGTCGGCCGGAGGGATCTTGATCGCGCGCGCCCTGGGCATGCTCGACGCGAGGCCGTCACCGCCCAGCCTGGCAGACGTGATCGAGGCGATGCAGGCGACCCAGGCGGCACGCACGACGGAGTTCCTGGAGGGATTGAACGACCCGGAGTTCGTCAGGCGGTTCCTGACGGCCGGCGGCGCGGCGAGCCGGCGAGCCGCCGCGCCGCCCGCAAACGGCAGCGGCACCGCTGCTCCGCTCGGATCGACCACCCATGTCGCGGTGATGGACCGCGACGGGTGGGCTTGCTCTGTCACCTCGAGCAACGGCTCCAGCTCCGGCGTGATCGTGCCGGGCACGGGCGTGCATCTGAATAACATGCTGGGCGAGCAGGACCTCAACCCGCGCGGCTTTCACCAGCATCCGGTCGGCAGACGGCTGCCGAGCATGATGGCACCCACGGTGGTGCTGCGCGACGGCCGGCCCGAGCTCGTACTCGGAAGCGCGGGCTCCAACCGAATCCGCTCCGCGATCCTGCAGACGATCGTCCGGGTGCTCGACGACGGGCTGCGCGCGGGCGAGGCGGTGCAAGCGCCGCGCGCCCACTACGAGGACGGCACCGTCTACGTGGAGCCCGGAATCGACATTGGCCAGATCGACCTCACCCTGCACGCGCACGCGGAGTTCCGTGAACGCAACCTTTTCTTCGGCGGCGTCCAGGCGGTCGAGCGCGACGCCGACGGACGGCTCTGGGGTGGAGGCGATCCGCGCCGGGGCGGCGCGTCGATCGTGGTCTTCGATCGGGTTAGGTAAACGCGCCCAGGCCGGATTCTGAGAAACCGCTTAGACGTTGGCGCCCGTCGCCCGTGCGCAGCTCCAGATCGCCCGCTACTGTTGCCGCGTCGATGCTCGTCCTGGCCGCCGTCAAGATCACAACGCTGCAGGCGATAATCCTCGGGGCCCTGCAGGGCGTGACCGAGCTGTTTCCGATCTCCAGCCTCGGCCACACGGTGATCTTCCCGAACCTGTTCGGGTGGCAGAACATTGTCGCCTGGCAGTCGCAGCCGGAGTCCCCGTGGCTGGCGCTCGTGGTGATGCTGCACGTCGGCAGCGCGGTTGGGCTGCTGATCTACTTCTGGCGCGACTGGATCGAGCTGATCAAGGCGTTCTTCGCGACCCTCACGAAGCGGCGTATCGAGACGCCGACCGAGCGACTCGCGTGGCTGATCATCTGCGCGACGATCCCGGTCGGGATCCTCGGGCTGCTGCTCGAGCACGTTGTCCGAGTCGCGCTCGCCAAGCCACTGTATGCGTCGATCTTCCTCGTGGTCAATGGCGTCATCCTGCTCGGTGCCGAGCGGCTGCGGCGGCGCAGCGAGGTCCGTGCGCTCGCGGCTCGCGAGGGAGCCAAGAGCGACGGTTCTCGCAAGCTCGACACGCTCGGTTTCAAGGAGGCGGCGGGGATCGGAGTCGCGCAGTCGACGGCCCTGATCGCCGGGATCAGCCGCGACGGGATGTGCATGAGCACCGGTCTCGTGCGGGGTCTCGATAACGCCGACGCGGCGCGCTTCGCGTTCCTGCTCGCGACGCCGCCGATCCTGCTGGCGGGGCTGCTGAAGTTGAGCGATCTCACCGGTCCTCTGGGCGACGGCGTGCGAGGCCCGGCGGTGATCGCAGCTGCCTCCGCTGCGGTCACAGCCGTGTTCACCGTCCACTTCCTCACGCGCTGGTTCAAGACGCGCACGCTCACCCCGTTCGGGATCTACTGCGTCGTGTTCGGGCTGGCGATGGTGGCGTATAACGCTTGACGCAAGCTGTCGTCGCAGAATGTACCTGTTGCTACCAGTTGCGGCTTGTGACGCTCAGGTGATCAGTTGAACCGCACTTTGCCGTTCGACCTCGCGCGAGCCTGAGCGCGCTCGACGAACTCCAGGCGTTTGAGCGCGGCGCGCAAGAGGCGCGCCAGCAACGCCAGCCGCGCGTTCTCCGACCGCAGGTCCAGCAGCCCCTGTTTGGCGTCCAGGCCGAAGTCGACGGTCGCCGCCATCTCGTAGGCGCTCAGCTCCGCCAGTTCGCTGTCCTGCGGATCGCGGTCGGTGGCGCGGCGCACGAGGTCGCCGTAGACCGCGTGGGCGGCTTCGGCGAGCGCCTCGTCCGGCGGCTCGTCATGGTCACCGAGGAACTCGACGATCCCGGCCGGATAGGCAAGGTGTCCCTGGCGCTCGAGCACTCGGAAAGGGCGCGTGCCGCGCGTGAGCAGATTCATCCGGCCGTCCTCCATCCGCTCCAGCACGCGCTCGATCCTGCAGGCGCAGCCGATCTCCCGTAAACCGTCATCGGACAACCAGAGGATCCCGAACTCGCTCTCTCGCGCCAGGCACTCGTTGATCATCGTCTTGTAGCGCTCCTCGAAGATGTGCAGCGGCACCGCTTCGGTGGGCAGCGCCACGAGGCCCAGCGGAAACAGCGGGAAGTCGTGCGATAGGCGGTCGGGCACCGTCGGTGCGCTCAGCCGCTCACGCGTGCCGGGCGGTCAGCAGCAGGTTGTAAAAGATCGCGGGTGGCAGGTGCGGTTCGAGTGCGCGCTCGTCCAGTCGCTGCAGCATCAGGTAGCCGTGAAACGCGTAGCGCCGCCAGAGCATCGGCACGTCGTCGGGGTTGGCGGTCGCCTCCAGCACCCGGTTGAACCATCCGAACCAGCTCGCCGTGAGCTCCTCGCCTCGCACGTCGATGTCGACGAAGCCCGCGCGCCGGGAGAAGGTGTCGAGATCGCGGGGAGTGAAGGCATGGATGTCGACGAAATGCTCCATGTCGTGGTAAATCTCCTCAGCCGAGCCCGGCTGCGCCGGTGCCGGGGCTCGGCGGGCGTGCAGCAGCGCGCGCCAGGCCGGCGCCAGCAGCCTGGCCGACTGCTTGGGGACCCGCGCGAGCCTGTCGCCGAACCGCGAAGGCTCGCCGGCGAACGCAAGCCGTCCACCGGGTGCGAGCACGCGGTGGAACTCGGCGAAAGCGCGCCGCAGGTCTGGCAGGTGGTGCAGCACCGCGTGTCCGAGCACGAGATCGAAGCTCTGGTCTCCGAACGGCAGCCGCTCCGCGTCGGCGCGTGCCGCGCGCACCCGCGTCAGGCCCAGGCGCGCGGCGTTCTCGCTCAGAGTGCTCACCATGCCAGGCGAGATGTCGGTGCAGGTCGCTTCGTGCAGGATGCCCGCCTGCACCAGGTTGAGGCTGAAGTAGCCGGTTCCGGCGCCGATCTCGAGAGCGCGATCGTAGCCGGCGTCGAGCTCGCGCCCGACCAGTTTGCGCATTTTGCCGAGCACCTGGTCCTGCCCGGTCTGGCCGAAGTCGATGCCCCACTTGGCGTCGTAGGTCGACGCTGCGACGTCGTGGTAGCGGGTGTTGACATCGCGGATCTCGTCGGGGGTGCGCAACGCGGGCATTATCGAGATCACATTACCCTGTCGTACATGGCTGTGAACGATTACGTTCAGCAGGACCAGCCCGCCGGGGTGCCGCCGCTGTCGCTGACTGGCGAGCGCACACTCCCCGACGTGCCGCTGGAGAACTACTGGTTCCGCCGTCATCTGGCCGTATACGAGTGGATCGCGACGCGCGTCGCTGGCGGCCGCGTGCTCGACATGGCCTGCGGGGAGGGGTACGGCGCGGCCGTGATGGCGCGCTCGGCGGCAAGCGTCGTCGGTCTCGACGCGAACCTCGAGGCGCACGAGCACGCGCGCCTGCGCTACCAGTCGGCGAACCTGACCTTCGAGCGGGGAATGGTCGAGAACTGGGGCGAGCCCGGCAGCTTCGACGCGGTCGTGTTCCTACAGACGATCGAGCACGTGTTCGATCCGCCCGCGGTGCTCGCCCACCATCGCTCGCTGCTGGCACCCGGCGGCAGCATCTACGTCTCGACACCGAACCTGCTGACGATCGCGCCGCGGGGCGCCGAGAAATCCGCCAACCCGTGGCACATCAGGGAGTACCGCGCCGACGAGTTCCAGCGCCTCTGCGCCGCGGCGTTCCCGTCGGTTCAGATGCTCGGCCTGTTCCACGCGCGCAAGCTGCGAATCCACGCGCTCGCACTGGTGCTCGGCTGGGACCGTGTGCACCACGCGCTTGGGATCACGGACCGCTTCTATGACCGCTTCACGCCGGCGATCGCCACGCGCGACTTCGCGTTGCGCGGAACGCGGCTCGACAAGGCGCTCGATTTCCTCGCGGTCTGCCGGTGACGGTGAGCGCATCACAACCCCGTTGGCCGGCGAGCGCGTCAGGAGCCGGTCAGGCGGTGGGGGCACTACGCCCTCGCGAGGAACCCGGCGAGCTGGCGATCGTCCTGCACACCCACATGCCCTACGTGGAGGGCTTCGGGAGCTGGCCGTTCGGGGAGGAGTGGCTGTGGGAGGCGATCGCCACCTGCTACCTGCCGTTGCTCGACCAGCTGGGACGCGCGCCGCTGACGCTCTCGCTGACGCCGGTGCTGTGCGATCAACTCGGCTCACGCGCGGCGATCGATCGCTGCCTGCAGTTCCTGCGAGACGTTCGCCCCGCCTCGCACACGCTGGACATCGCAGTCGCCCGCAGGGCGGGAGACGATCAGGCGATCGCCGAGCTCGAGCGCTCGGCTGCGGAGTACGCGGCGGCCGCCGAGCGGCTCGCGCAGCTGCAGCGATCAGGCGGCGGGCTGATGGCGGCGCTCGGCGAGCACGCCACGTGGACCTCCTCTGCGACTCACGCGATCCTGCCGCTGGTCGTGACGGATGCCGGGATCGCGCTGCAGCTGCACACCGGAATCAGCTCCCACCGGCGCCGGTTTGACAACTGGGAAGGCGGTTTCTGGCTGCCGGAATGCGCGTATGCGCCGTGGCTGAACGTGCCTTTGGAGCAGTCCGGCGTGAGTGCGACGTGCGTCGAGCTGACAAACTTCTTCGGACTCGGCGATCGCCGTCACTTGCAAGCGCTGCTGACCGACGAAGGGCCGCTGCTGTGGCCGGTGGATCGCCAGGTCATGGCGCTCCCCTGGGGCAAGGACGGCTATCCGGCGCGGGCCGCCTACCGCGATTACCGCGCGCTCACTCCGCGCCACCATCATGTCCTGGGTAACGACGGCGAACCGTACGACTTCAGGCGGGCACTGGCGCAGACGGTGCTCGATGCGCGCGACTTCGTGCACCGCGTCGGTGAGCGCGTGGCGCAGGGCGGCGTGTGTGTGTGCGCGCTGGACACCGAGCTGCTCGGCCACTGGTGGTACGAGGGGGTGCACTGGTTGTCGGCGGTGATCGACGAGGCCCAGCGGAAGGGGCTCGCGCTGAGCACCCTCGATGATGCTCGTGAGCGGCACAAGCCTGCTCCGGCGGGTGCGAACCTGCCGGTCACGAGCTGGGGAATTGGCAACGATCTGCGCACGTGGAGCGGGCCCGCCAGCGCCGCGTTCGCGTGGCAGATGCGCAAGGCGGAATTGACAGTGCTCGCAAAGGGCGCGCGACCCAGCGACCGCGCGCTGCGCGAGCTGATCGCGTTGCAGGCGAGCGACTGGGCTTTTCTACACTCCTACGGCTGGGCCGCCGACTACCCGCGCGAGCGGGCCGACGGCCACGCCGCGGAGCTGCACCGGGCGCTCGCCGGCGGCGCGCCGGGCGCGAGCGGAGATCAGGCGCTGCGCACTCTGGCGCCGCAGCTGGTTGGCTGGGAAGGCTGATGGCGCGCGCGCCCGCTCGCGCGCGCCCGCTCGCGTCCCCTCCGCGGGCGCGCTGGCGTGCGCCCCCCGGCGCGGGCGGCGCGCCGCCCGCGCGGCTATGACCAGCGGAACGTGAGCGGCGCCTTGCGCATCCTGATCAGGCGTGCGGGCACGCCGCCGACGACCGCGTTGTCCGGAACGTCGTGGGTGACCACCGCGTTGGTGCCGATTACCGTGTTGTCCCCGACCTGGACGCCGCGCAGAACGCAGGCGCCGTAGCCCATCCAGACGTTGTTGCCGACGTTCACGTCGCGCTTGTAGATCCCCTGCAGGCGAACGGGCTCCTCCGTCTGCGCCGTGTGGTGATCGAAGTCGATCAGCATCACGCGGTCGGCGATGATGCACTCGCGCCCGATCGCGACGTGCTGGTAGCAGGAGATCGTGCATTCCTGACCGAGCACCGACTTGGCGCCGATCGAAACGGTGCCCTCGTGCGCGCGAACCTTGGAGTCGTGGCCGATCCACACCCAGCGGCCGAGCTCGACGCGGGCGCCGCGGCCGATCTCGAACTTAACGCCCGGGCAGATGAAGCACAACCCGTCGGTCACCAGCCGCCCGCGCCAGCGTAGCTTCAGGTAGACCCACTTTGAGATCAGCCGCACGTATCCCCACCGGAACATGTTGTGCTTGCGGGCGAAACGCAGGAACTCGAATGGTCCGCCCCGATGCGGCCGAGGCGGCGTGCGCAGCTCCTGCGTCGGCGCCGGCGCCTTATTCACACTGGTCAATGACACCGCCGAATCGTAATCGTCATCATGCTCATCCCGATGACCGATGCAACCAAATCACTTGCAAGCAGGCTTTTGGACGGAGACCGACGCGCGCTTGCGCGCGGGATCACGCTCGTGGAGGACGACACGCCCGAGGGCTGGGATCTGATCCGCGAGATCTATCCGCATAGCGGCCGCGCCGCGATCATCGGTCTCACAGGCCCTCCCGGCGCGGGCAAGTCGACGCTGATCGGAGCGCTGACGGCGCTGCAGCGCGCTTGTGGTCGGTCGGTCGCGGTGCTCTCGATCGACCCCTCCTCGCCGTTCACCAAGGGAGCGCTGCTCGGCGACCGGATCCGCCTCACCGACCACTTCCTCGACCCCGGCGTGTTCATCCGCTCGATGGCCAATCGCGGCGCGCTCGGCGGGCTCAGCGAGGCGACCCTCCAGGCAGCGCTGCTGATGGACGCGTCGGGCCGCGACGTGGTGCTGCTCGAGACGGTCGGCGTCGGCCAGGCTGAGATCGACATCATCGACCACGCCGACACGGTCGTATTGGTCCTGGTGCCGGGCTCGGGTGACTCGATTCAGGCGCTCAAGGCCGGCGTGATGGAGATTCCCGACATCATCGTCATCAACAAGGCCGAGCACGCGCTCGCCGACACGATGATCCGCGAGATCCGCAGCGTGCTGGCGCTGGGCCCGCGCGAAGGCTGGCGGGTTCCGGTGCTCAAGACCGAGGCGTTGCGCGGCGCGGGCATCGAGGAGCTCGCCGACGCGCTTGCTGAGCATCATGCCTTCATCGAGGCGGAGGGTACGCTGTCCGAGCGGCGGCGGCGCAACCTCCGCAACGAGGTGCTCGCGATCGCGACGGCGCGCATGCGCCGCGAGCTGGAGGCCGCGATCGCCGCCGATCCGCAGGTCAAGGAACTGCTCGACCGTGTGGTCGCCCGCGAGCTCGATCCGGCCAGTGCCGCCACCGAGATCCTCCGCGCGCGCACCGGGTTGGCGCACTCGAGCTAAGGGCCGGCGGTCAAATTCCCGCACTGATTTCCCGCGGGCCCCAAGACGGCGCCCGAGCCAGTGCCGACCTGTAGGCTGCGACCATGTCAGAGCAGATCGATCGTCGCTCGTTCCTCGCTTCGGCCGGTATTGGTGCTGTGTCGCTCGCGCTTGGCACTGGGATCGCTGACTCCCGTCCCTTGCGCCGAGCGCTGAGCAAGCCCACGCCGGGATCGCTCGCGCGAGCGATCCGCGGCCAGGTGATCGCGCCCGGCTCGCCGGGGTTTGCCTCGGCCGCGCATGTCTACAACGAGGCCTTCGACTACGTCAAGCCGTTCGCGGTCGCGCGGCCTCTCAGCGCCGCCGATGTGCAGGCAGCGGTGCGCTGGGCGGTGGCTAACAGCGTGCCGATGCGCGCGCGGGGGGGCGGGCACAGCTACGCGGGCTACTCAACGCTGTCGGGCGGGGTCGTGCTCGACCTGCGCCAGCTCAAGGCGATCTCGGTCAACCGGGCGACCGGGACCGCCACGGTCGGCGCCGGCGTGCAGCTGATCGACCTGTACGCGGCGCTGGCCGCGTACGGTGCGACGGTCCCAGCGGGCTCTTGCCCGTCGGTCGGGGTTGCCGGTCACGCGCTCGGCGGCGGCATGGGTCTCGCCGGCCGGAACCTCGGGCTTGCGTCCGACAGCCTGCTCGCCGCGCAGATCGCGACCGCCGACGGCCGGCTGCGCACCGTCAATGCGCGCACCGATCCCGACCTGCTGTGGGCGTTGCGTGGCGGCGGGGGCGGGAACTTCGGCGTGGTCACGCAGTTCACCTTCCGGATTCACCCGATTCCTGCTCGAGCCGCCTACTTCTTCGTCAACTTCCCCTGGTCCTCGGCCGCCGACGCGATCGAGGCGTGGCTGTCGTGGGCGCCACACACTACCCAGCTGGCGACCTCGATCCTGCATCTGAGCGCCGGCGCCGGCTCCACCTCGGTCGATGTCACCGGCCAGTACTTCGGACCATCCTCGGCGCTCGGCCCGGTGCTGGCGCCGCTGCGGCAGGTTCCGGGGGTCTCGATCTTCACCGGCGATCAGGACTATCTCGGCCTGCAGCTGCGCTGGGCCGGCTGCCTGACCACGCCGATCGCGCAGTGTCACACGGTCGGCACGGCGCCGTTCGGCACGCTTCCGCGGGCCGATTTCAACGCCAAATCCGATTACGTCGCGAAGCCGTTTCCCGTCGCTGCCCGCAACCTGCTGGTCGGAGCGACCGAGCGTCGCGCCTCGCTCCCCGGCTCGGGTGCGATCCTGTTCGATTCCTACGGCGGCGCGATCAACCGCGTGCATCCGAACGCGACCGCTTTCGTGCACCGTGACCAGCTGTCCTGCATCCAGTACCTCACGTACAACGACTCGAGCCAGTGGATCGGGCAGACGTGGGCGAGCATGCGCCCCTACGTGTCCGGGACGGCGTACCAGAACTACATCGACGCGCGGCAGCCCAACTGGCAGCACGCGTACTACGCCGGCAATTACGCGCGGCTCGAGGCCACCCGCGAACGCGTCGACCCCGACCACCGCTTCAACTTCCCGCAGGCGATCGGTCGCTGAGCGCCGGCCGGAAGCTGTCAGCCGGCCCAGCGGCCCGCGGGCCGCAGGGCCGGAGCGCGCGCGCTGCGGGGCCAACTCAGGCACCGGCGTGCTTCCACGAGCGCGCGACCTCGACCAGCAGCCGGACGCCGAAGCCGGTCGCGCCCTTGTCGGCGATGTAGGGGCCGGCCGTGTCCCAGGCGGTGCCGGCGATGTCGATGTGCGCCCACGGCAGCTCGCCGGCGAAGTGGTGCAGGAACTCCGCCGCGGTGATCGCCATCGCTTCGCGGCGCTCGGTCAGGTTGGTCAGCTCCGCGTAGCGGCCGCTGACCATCTTCGCGTAGCGCGCGTGCAGCGGCAGCCGCCAGACGAGCTCGCCGGTGCGCCGCGCACAGCTCTGGACGTGTGCCGCCAGGCGCTCCTGGTTGCTCATCAGCCCCGCGTGCACGTTCCCGAGCGCGACGACGACGGCCCCGGTGAGCGTCGCGATGTCGACGATCGCGGTGGCACCCTCGCGGCGCGCGTAGGTGATGCAGTCGGCCAGCACGAGGCGGCCCTCGGCGTCGGTGTTGTTGACCTCGATCGTGGTCGAGTCGAGCGCCGTGACGATGTCACCGGGCTTGACGGCGGCGGCGCTCGGCATGTTCTCGGTGGCGCCGACGACCCCGAGCACGCGGACCGGCGCGTGCAGCTCGGCGAGCGCCGCGATCGCCTCGATCACGGCCGCGGCCCCGCACATGTCGAACTTCATCTCCTGCATCTTGGCGCTCGGTTTGAGGTCGATCCCGCCGGTGTCGAACGTGACCCCCTTGCCGATCAGAGCGAGCGGCCCCCCGTCCGCCCCGTTCGCCCCGTCGCCGACGCCGTCGTAGCTGATCGTGATCAGTCGGGCGCTCTCGCGCGAGCCCTGCGCGACCGCCGCGAAGGCGCCCATCCCGGCGGCGCGGATCGCGTCCTCATCCAGCACGCCGACCGTGACGGCGCTGTCGCGCTCGGCCAGGGCCAGCGCATACTCGGCCAGGCGTGAGGGCGTCAGACCGTTGCCCGGAGTGTTTCCGAGGTCCCGGGCGCGGTTCTGCGCCTGCGCGATCACCGCCGCCTCGGCGACGATCGCGCCCAGGTCGTGGTCGGCGCTGAGGATCAGCTCGGCGAGCGCCTGCGGTCCGGCTCCGGCGCTGGCGCGCTTGTAGCGCTCGAAGCGGTAGTCGCGCAGCAGCGTTCCCTCGACGAGCCCGGCGACGGCGGCGTCCGGCAGGTCGTGCGGGACCTCCCAGCAGAGCGACTCGGTGCGCAGCTCGCGCGCGCGTGCGGCTGCGGCGCCGGCTGCGCTGCGCGCCCGCTCCGCGCCGAACTCCGCGCGCGCCCCGAGGCCGAGCAGCAGCAAGCGCCGGCCCTCGGCGTGAACGACCGCCAGCCGGCCGTGCTCGCGCGAGCCCTCGCCGCTGCGCAGGAGCGCCCCGAGCGGCTCGCCCGGCAGATCGTGCGCCACGTCCTCGCCTTCGAACACGCCCACGGCGATCGTGTCCGCGCGCGTCTGCGAGGGCGCGCCTGTGATGGTGCTGAGGTTCATGCCTGCACCCTAACGCTCTGGCGGCGCCTACCATGAGCGTGTGAGGGCTCCTGAGGGCGACCATGCGCTCAGCGCCGCGTTCTTCGACCTGGACAAGACGCTGATGCAGGGGTCCTCAGCATTCGAGTTCGGCCGCGCTGCCTACAGGGCGGGCATGATCAGCCGCAGGCGCATCGTCGGCAGTGCGCTCGCCAACATGCGCTACCGGCTGCACGGCGCATCCGATGAGCGTTCACAGGCGGTGCGCGAGCGCATTGCGAGCTCGCTCGCCGGCGTGCGCGTACGTGACCTGGAGCGACTCGGCGTCGGCGTCGTATCCGGGATCCTGCCGCGCCTCTATCCGCGGATGCTGGAGCTCGCGCACCAGCATCAGGACTCTGGGCAGCGCGTGTACATCGTGACGGCGGCAGCGCACGAGCTCGCCGAGGTGCTGGCGCATGTGATGGCCTTCGACGGGGCCGTCGGCTCGCACCTGTCGGAGGTGGTCGACGGTCGCTACACGGGCCGCGCCACCGGCGCCTTCCTGTACGGCGAGGCGAAGGCCGAGGCGATCCGTGGGATCGCCGCGCGCGAGGGCTTCGACCTGGCTGCCAGCTACGCCTACTCGGATTCGGCCTCGGACCTGCCGATGCTGACCGCGGTCGGCCATCCGGTGGTCGTCAACCCGGACGCCGAGCTCGAGGCGATCGCCCGCGAGCACGGCTGGGAAGTGCTCCGCCTGGACCCGCTGGCACGCTGGCTGTGGGCCGGCGCGGCGCTGGCGGGCGCCGCGCTCGTCGGGGGCACCGCGACGCTCGCGGCGGCCCGCGCGACCAAGCGTAAGGAGCGTCCGGAGCCGCCCCGTCGGGGCGCGCGTCGGATGCTGACCAGGTGACCCGCGAGCCCGCTCGTGGCAAACCCCACTCGCGCCGCCTTTCACATACAATGGCGCTGCTCGCAGTCGCAGTGTAAGCCTGTGCCTGCGATACGTCGATGCCCTCCGCCACCGAGAAGAAGATCCGTGTTGTCGTAGCGAAGCCCGGCCTCGACGGGCACGATCGCGGCGCCAAGATCATTGCCCGTGCGCTGCGTGACGCGGGCATGGAAGTGATCTACACGGGTCTGCACCAGACGCCCGAGCAGATCGTCGAAACCGTCATCCAAGAGGATGCCGATGCCGTCGGTCTATCGATTCTGTCGGGTGCGCACATGACGCTCGTGCCGCGGATCCTGACCCTGCTCAAGGAGCAGGGTGTGGACGACGTCGTCGTGATCGTGGGGGGGACGATCCCCGCCGAGGACGTCGCCGAACTGAAGTCGCTCGGCGTCGCCGCGGTGTTCACGCCGGGGGCGTCGACGGAACTCGCGATCGACTTCATCCGCGGCGCGGTCCGCGCGTAGTGACACACCCGGGCGGCCGATTGGATCGTCGATCGATCGCTACCACCCCGCTCTGTTCAAGGCAATTCCTTAGGAGGCACCTTTGAAGATCTGCGTCCTGGTCAAAGAGGTACCGGACGCCGCCGTCGAGAAGAAGATCAACCCCTCGACGGGGCGTATGGACCGATCAGGTGAAAAGAACCTGAACCCGTATGACCAACAAGCGATCGAGGCTGCGATGCAGCTTCGCGAGGGTGGCGTCGTGAAGGTCGACGACATCGTCGCTGTGACGATGGGTCCCGAGACGGCCGTGCGCGTGCTCCACAAGGCCGTGTCGCTCGGCGCTGACCGCTCGCTGCACCTGACCGATGCGAGCCTTGCCGGCTCCGACGTCGCAGCGACCGGCTACGCGCTCTCGAAGGCGCTCGAAAAGGAGCAGCCAGACCTCGTGCTGCTCGGCCAGCAATCCGATGACGGCGAGTGCTACACGATCGGCGCGGTCGTCGCCGACTGGCTCGAGATGCCGTCGATCACGCAGGTGATCAAACTCGACGTCGAAGGCGACGCACTGATCTGCGAGCGTCAGGCGGAGTATGGCTACGACACCGTCAAGGTCGAGTTGCCCGCTGTGATCTCCGTCGGGGATGCGATCAACGAGCCCCGTTACCCGTCGCTGAAATCGATCATGGGCGCCAAGAAGAAGCCGCTTCAGACCGTCTCCGCCGCGGACATCGGGATCGATCCAGAGATGGTCGGCGCCGAGGGCTCCCGCGTGCACTGCACCGAGTTCCTGGACCCGCCTGCCAAGGCAGCCGGTCAGATCATCGAGGACGAAGACACCAACGACACGGTCGCGAAGATCGTCGCCTGGCTCGAGGAAAGGAAGCTCATCTAATGTCCGACGTTCTGACCTACGTCCTCCATTACGAGGGCGCGTTCAACAAGAACTCGCTCGGAGCCGTGTCCGAGGGCGCCGCGCGTGCGGCCGACGTCGGCGGCGAGTGCCACGCTGTCGTGGTCGGCGGCGCTGACCTGACCGATGCGCTCTGCACCACGCTCGGCGAGTACGGCGCGACCAAGGTCTTCCGTGCCAAGGGGCCGGAGGGTCTCGCGCAGCCGGTCGTCGACGTGATGAACACGATCATCGAGCAGCACGGGCAGAACTACGCGCTGTTCGGTGGCGGTCTGCTCGGCTTCGAGATCGGCGCGGGACTCGCGGCGCGCCGGCGCGCGGGCGTCACGATGGAGGTCACGGCGATCCACGTCGAGGGCGGCCAGCTGGTCGCTGAGCGTCCGATCCTGGGCGACTCCAAGCTCTCGCAGTCTCACTACAACCACGGCCTCGGGATCATCGTCGGGCGCATCAACGCGTTCGAGATCAAGCAGGCCGGCAGCGGCCCGGCTGAGGTCATCGACGTCGAGGTCGAGTACTCGCCGTTCTCCACCAAGTCGACGGTTCTGAAGCGCGGCGAGCAGCGCGGCGAGGACGTTGACATCGAGGGCGCCGACATCCTGATCGCCGGCGGCCGTGGCCTCGGCAAGCCCGAGGGTTATCAGACCTGCCAGGAGCTGGCGGGTGCATTCGGTGCCAACACCGCCGTTGCGGCGACGCGCGCGGTCGTCGATGCCGGCTGGTTCCCGTATGCAACACAGATCGGTCAGACCGGCAAGACGGTCGCGCCGAAGCTGTATCTCGCGGTCGGCATCTCCGGCGCGATCCAGCACAAGGTCGGCATGGCGAGCTCGGAGAACATCGTCGCGATCAACAAGGACGCGAACGCTCCGATCTTCGAGTTCTCCGACCTCGGGATCGTCGGCGATCTGAACAAGATCGTTCCCAAGCTGACCGACGCGATCAAAGCCAAGAAGGGTTCGTAGCAATGGCGAGCAACGGCAAGCGGTCGTACGCCCCGAACGAGTTCCCACCTCCGGTAGATCCGCAGAAGGAGTTCATCAAGCGCGGCCTTGACCCCGAGGACGAGATCATCGAGGTCGGCGTCGTGATCGTCGGCGGGGCGACCGCCGGGCTCGCGACGGCCAACCGGCTCCTGCAGTTGCTCGCGGATGATCCGGAGACGATGGAGAAGCTCGGCGAGGTTCCGGTTGCGATCCTGGAGAAGGCGAAGACGTGCGGCGCGCACGCGCTGTCCGGCGCCGTGATCCGGCCGGAATCGCTGCACGAGCTATTCCCCGACCTATCACGTGAGGATTGGCGCAAGGAGCGCTTTGCGTTCGGCGAGGTTAAGAAGGAAGCCGTCTACATGCTCCCGAGCGCGACGGCCAAGCTGAAGATCCCGACCCCGCCGAACTTCAAGAACCACGGCAACGAGATCGTGTCGGTCGCGGCACTCGCCCGCTACCAGCAGCGCCTCGCCGAGGAGGCCGGGGCGTACGTCCTGACCGAGACGGCGGGGATGCAGCTGGTCGTGGACGACGGCGCAGTGGTCGGCGTCCGCTCGGGCGATAAGGGACGCGGCAAGGAGAACGAGCAGCTCGGCAACTTCGAGCCCGGCGCCGACATCAAGGCGCAGTACACGGTCCTGGCGGAAGGCTGCTGGGGCCATCTGACTGGTGCTGCGATCAAGGAGTTCAACCTCGGCGACGGCAAGGAGCCGCAGGTCTGGGAGCTCGGGGTCAAGGAGGTCTGGAAGGTCCCAAAGCCGCTGGACCGACTGATCCACACGATCGGCCCGTGGCCGCTGAAGCTGTCCGCCAAATACGGCCAGATCGGCGGGACCTGGCTTTACCCGATGAGGGACGAGAGCACCGGGGACGATCTCGTCTCGATCGGGTTCGTGGTCGATCTCGAGTACGCCGACGCGACCACGTCCGCGCACGATCTGCTGCAGCAGTTCAAGCTGCATCCGCTCGTGAAGGGAATCCTCGAGGGAGGCGAGCGCGTGGCCTGGGGCGCGAAGGCGCTGCCGGCCGGTGGCTACTGGTCGATGCCGAAGCTCTCGATGCCGGGTGCCGTGATCGTCGGTGACGCAGCGGGGATGGTCGACACGGTGGCGCTGAAGGGCGTGCATCATTGCGTCACCTCGGGCAGGCTCGCCGCCGAGGCGATCTACAACTCGCTCAAGACGGGCGCGCCGCTGAGTGCGTACGAGGATGCGATCGAGAACTCCTCGGTCGGCAAGGAGATGTACCAGGTCCGCAACACCCGCCAGCCGTTCCAGAAGGGCTTCATCAGGGGAGCTCCGATGGTCAACATGGCGATCATGACCAAGGGCAAGATCCCCGGTGGGCGCCTGCCATGGCACACGAACGACAGCACTCCGCTGTTCATCGGCGACACCGCTGAGGGCTATCCGAAGCCTGACGGCAAGTACATCTTCGACAAGCTCTCGAGCGTCTATATCAGCGGCAACGTCACGCGTGACGACGCCCCCAACCACATCCGGGTCCAGACGAACGTTCCGCGGGAGATCGCGGAGGGCTGGAAGTGGATGTGCCCGGCGGGCGTGTACGAGATCCCGGACGACGCGCCGGCGACCGGCCCCGTCGAAGTGATCGTCAACTACACGAACTGCGTGCAGTGCGGGGCGATCACGGCGAAGGGAGGCCGGCTGACACCGCCCGAGGGCGGCGACGGTCCGCTGTACACCGTCACCTGATCGGGTCCGGATGCGGCGCGTGCAGCAACTTCGCGCCTAGTAGCTTGTTTAACGGATGATGAGACGGTTCGCGATGATCGCGATCAGCCTGGCGGTCGCGGGCCTGCCGGCGGCCGCGCTCGCCGCCGCTCGAAGCAGTCAGTCGAGCGGCGGCGCGCGCGCCGAGCTGACCGGTTTCCTGTGCCAGACGGCGCAGGACCCGCCGGCGCGCGTGGTCTCGGTGACCGCCGTGATGAGGCCGCTGGCGGACACGCAGAAGCTCGCGATCGAGTTCAGGCTGTTCGAGAAGGCGAGCGGCGCGACCGCTTGGACGTTGGTGTCCGATCCGGTCGCCGATCCACACCTCAACATCTGGCTCTCGCCGGGGATCCCGACGCTCGGGCAGCGACCGGGGGATGTCTGGAACGTCCCGTTCCCGGTCGCGCAGTTGGCGGCACCCGCCGCTTATCGCTTCCGTGTCAGATTCAAGTGGACCGGCGGTCGCGGCCGCGTCCTCGGGACCGCGGCGCTCGTCTCGGCTACCTGCCGCCAGCCGGAGCTGCGCCCCGACCTGACGGTCGACTCTGTCAGCGTCAACCAGAATCAGTTGCACCCGCGAGTCGAGGACTTCGCGGTGGTCATCGGCGATCTCGGCGTGACGGGCGCGGGTCCGTTTATGGTCCAGTTGGGCTACACGCACGACCAGATCGCAGCGGCCAAGGAGCAGACCGTTGCGCACATCGCGCCTCACAAGACCCGGGCGCTGCAGTTCGCCGGCCTGCTCTGCGATGCCGGCAGCGAGGTCACCGTGATCGCAGATCCCACTGATCAGATCGATGTCTACAGTCGGTCGCAAGCGAACATGACCGTGACCTGTCCGGCCCCAACGATCCCGGTTACCAGTTCGACCGTCAGCTCGAGCGCTTGACGCCGCGCAGCGGCCCGGGGCGATGCTCCCCGCTCGCTATGCTAGTGCGACGATGAAGCAAGGAATCCACCCCGAGTATGTCGAGGCACACGTCAGTTGCACGTGCGGCAACCAGTTCGTGACCCGCTCCACCAAGCCTCAAATCCACGTCGAGATCTGCTCCGCCTGCCACCCGTTCTACACCGGCAGGCAAAAGCTGGTTGACACCGGTGGTCGCGTCGAGCGCTTCCAGCGGCGCGTCGCCAAGGGCCGCCGCGCGGCCCGCGCTACCGCCTGAGCCACTCAGACGTGGGCCGCCCGGCCGCCACAGGCTTGACCGCCGCTCGCGACGCACCCGTCGGCGGGCAGGCGGTGCTGGAGGGCGTGATGATGCGCGGCGTGGCGCACTGGGCGGTGGCGGTGCGCGCACCCGCGGCGCCCGCTGTCGCCGATCGCCGCGTGGGTCCCGCGGCAGACGGCAGCGGTCCGATTGACGTCAAGCTGTTCGAGCTGACGCCCGCCAGTCGCCGTAGCCGTCTCTACCGCGTTCCGGTTCTGCGGGGCGTGCTCGCGCTCGGTAGCTCGCTCACGATCGGCATGCGGGCGCTCGGGATCTCGGCCAACGTGGCGCTCGGCGAGGAGGCCGATGAGCTTTCATCCGGGGCCTGGACCGGAGCGATCGTGATCGCGATCTTGTTCGCGATCGGGCTGTTCTTCGTGGTGCCGGTGACGCTCACGAATCTGATCAAGCATCAGCTCGGCTCCTCGGTCCTGTTCTGGAGCGTCGAGGGGATCCTGCGGACCGCGATCTTCCTGGGGTACCTGCTGGCGCTCTCGCGCGTGCGGGATCTGCGTCGCGTGCTGGAGTACCACGGCGCCGAGCACAAGGTGATCTCCTGCTACGAGGCGGGCGACGAGCTGACACCGGAGCGCGCGCGGCTCTATTCGCGGCTGCACCCGCGCTGCGGGACGAGCTTTCTGCTGGTCGTGATGGTGCTCGCGATCTTCGTGTTCGCCCCGATCGGCCTGCCGGCCTGGTGGATTCTCGTGACCACGCGGATCTTGGGCGTGCCGGTGATCGCCGGTCTCGCGTTCGAACTGATCAAATGGGCGGGGCGCCACCGCAGCCACCGCTGGGTGCAGCTGGTGATGTCTCCCGGGATGGCGCTACAGAAGCTGACCACGCGCGAGCCCGATGCCGGACAGCTCGCGGTCGCGATCGCCGCGCTCGAGGCTGTGCTGGCACGCGAGACGCCCGGCGCGCTGTCCGCCGAGGACCTGGTCGGGCTCGAAGTGGTCGCCTGACTCGCTGACCCTAAACTCGGTCGCAGAGATGATCGACGTGCTCGCAAAACAGATCCGCGCGCGCTTTGAAACGCTGCAGGGCGAGCTCTCCGATCCGGCCGTGATCGGAGACCGCGAGCGGTTCACGGCCACCTCCAGAGCCTATAGCGAGCTTGAAGGCGCCGCGCGGCTGGCGACCGAATACCTTCGCACGCTCGGCGATTTCGATGGCGCCCGCGAGTTGCTCAGCGAGGACGGTGATGATCAGGAACTGCGGGACCTGCTCGAGTCCTCGCGCGAGCGGCTGTCAGAGCTCGAGGAGGAGATCAGGCTCGCGATGGTCGAGCGCGATCCCAACGACGACAAGAACGTGATCATCGAGATTCGCCCCGGCGCCGGCGGCGACGAGGCCGGCCTGTGGGCCGGCGACCTCTACAAGATGTTCACGCGCTACGCCGAGCGGCGCGGCTTCAAGACCGAACCGCTGTCGCTCGGAGATGGCACCTACACGTTTGCCGTCAAGGGCGACGGCGCCTACTCGGTGTTCAAGTTCGAGGGTGGCACGCACCGCGTTCAACGCGTCCCCGAAACCGAGTCGCAGGGCCGCATCCACACTTCGACCGCGACCGTCGCCGTGCTGCCGGAAGTCGAGGACGTGGAGGTGCATGTAGACGAGAACGATCTGCAGATCGACGTCTACCGGAGCTCCGGTCCGGGCGGGCAGTCCGTCAACACAACCGACTCGGCGGTGAGGCTCACGCACAAGCCCTCGGGGATCGTGATCACGATGCAGGACGAGAAATCCCAGCTGCAGAACAAGGAGCGAGCGATGCGGGTGCTGCGCGCGCGGCTGTACGAGCGCGCGCTCGCCGAGCAGCAGGCCGAGTTGGCCGCCGACCGCCGCTCGCAGGTGGGCACCGGCGACCGCGCCGAGAAGATCCGCACCTACAACTTCGGCGAGAACCGCGTCACCGACCACCGCATCAAGCTCACCGCCCACAACCTCGACCAGGTCCGCGAAGGCGACCTGGACGCCCTCACCGAGGCGCTGCAGTCCGACGAGAAGCGCCGCCGGCTGGCGGCCCACACGGCGGCATGAACGCCGCGGCCGCGCTGCGCTCGGCGACCGGCGAGCTGGCCGCGGCCGGCTGCGAGGCGCCGCGCCTGGACGCGGAGGTCCTGCTGGCGGACAGCCTCGGGGTGCCCCGTTCCCGCCTGCACAGCGAACCCGAGCTGGTGCTCGAGCCGGCAGTGCTCGAGGGCTTCGAGCAGGCGCTGCGGAGGCGTTCGGCGGAGCGCGAGCCGGTCGCCTACATCCTCACCCGGCGCGGCTTTCGATCGCTCGAGCTGACCGTCGACGGGCGCGCCCTGATCCCGCGGCCGGAGACCGAGCATTTGCTCGAGTCGGCGCTGGGGCTGCCGCAAGGCTGGCGCGTGCTCGACGTGGGCACCGGCTGCGGGGCGGTGGCGCTCGCACTGGCCGACGAGCGAGCCGACCTCGTGGTCCACGGCAGCGACCTCAGCCGCGCCGCGCTCGCGCTCGCGGCCGAGAACTCGGCGCGCCTGGGCCTGGACGTGCAGTGGCTGCACGCAGACCTGCTGGAGGGGCTCGAGGACCGCTACCAGGCCGTTCTGGCCAACCTTCCCTACATCGCCGAGGGGGAACGCGCTAGCCTCGCCCCCGAGATCTTGCGCCACGAGCCACACGATGCCCTGTTCGCCGGTACGGACGGGCTGAGCGCGATCCGCCGGCTGGCGGGCCAGCTGGCGCTGCGCCCGAGCGTGCGCTTCACCGCCCTGGAGGTCGGGGCCGGGCAGGCACCCGCTGTCGCCGAGCTGCTGCGCGACAGCGGCTTCGAGGAGGTCCGCAGCGAGCGCGACCTGGCCGGCATCGAGCGGGTTGTCGTGGGCGAGCGGGTGGCGGCATGAGCGTCGCCCTGACGGCCGAGGACGCCGTTCGCCTGCAGGGGTGCGTGGCCGCCGGCGGGGTCGCCGTGTTCCCCTCCGACACCGTCTACGGCGTCTGCTGCGACCCCGACGACCACGAGGCCGCCCGCCGCATGTACGAGCTCAAGGGACGTCCCGCGGCGCGCTCCTGCGCGGTCATGTTCTTCTCGCTCGCGCGCGCCCTGGAGCAGCTCGACGACCTCACCGAGCCCGAGCGCCTGGCGCTGGAAGTGCTGCTGCCCGGGCCGCTGACGCTGCTGCTCGCCAACCGCTCGGAGCGCTTCGGGGCGGCCTGTCGCAACGACCCGTCCACGCTGGGGCTGCGTGTGCCGCGGCTGCCGCAGGGCCTGGCAGCACTCGAAGGTGTCGAGTGCCCGATCATGCAGACGAGCGCGAACCTGTCAGGCGAGCCCGACGCGCGCCGCCTGCAGGAGATCCCACGCGGCCTGCTCGAGGGCGCCGACCTGGTGCTCGACGGCGGCGAGCTCCCGGGCCGTCCGTCGACCGTCGTGGACCTGCGCGACTTCGACCAGGAGCGGCGCTGGCACTTGCTCCGCGAAGGCGCCCTGCCGCGCGACTCGGTCCAGCAGATGCTCGCCCCGCTGGCCGCCTAGAACGTCCCGCAACCGTCCCGGGCCGGGGGCAGTCGCGGCACCCTGGTAGCCTGCTCAGAGGCTGCCGCAACTGGCGTTTGTGAAGGTGGAATCGACCACCGGGGAGCGGCCAGCCGAGTTAGCCGCGCGCCTGGGCGATTCCGATTCAACCGCCTGCCTGAGGAGAGCGCCGATGACCGACCTGAGCCCCGACTACTTCAACCGCCCCCTCGAGGAGGTGGATCCGGAGATCGCCGAGGCCCTGCGCGGCGAGCTCGAGCGCCAGCAGGGAACGCTCGAGATGATCGCCTCGGAGAACTTCGTGCCGCGGGCCGTGCTCGAGTGCCAGGGCTCGGTGCTGACCAACAAGTACGCCGAGGGCTATCCCGGCCGGCGCTACTACGGCGGCTGCGAGTGGGTGGACGTCTCCGAGCAGCTCGCGATCGACCGCGCCAAGGCGCTGTTCGGCGCCGAGCACGCCAACGTCCAGCCGCACTCCGGCTCGCAGGCCAACGCGGCCGTCTACCACGCGCTGCTGGAGCCCGGCGACACGATCATGGGCCTCTCGCTCGCACATGGTGGCCACCTGACCCACGGCATGAAGCGCAACGTCTCCGGGCGCCTCTACAACATCGTCGCCTACGAGGTTGACCCCCAGACCAGCGTGATCGACAT
>JBKQKK010000155.1:0-107473 GCA_052147535.1 Solirubrobacteraceae bacterium
CCTCCGCCAACGGGCTCAGACCCTCCAGCTCCCTGGCTGGCACCACCCGGCCGAAACGCGGATATGCAGTCCGCTCGATCGACGTCACCGCACCGATTTCCAAACCCACTCGCATCGAGTGCGCGAGCCTATCTCAATGCAAGACGAACAGCCCATTGCAGGTTTCAGGCGTATCTTGGCCGGACCCCAGGAAGGACGGCTACAAGCTCAGCAGCACGGCGACCGCCACGTACAAGTCGGGTTCCAAAGCAAAGACGGCGAGCGCCACAGTGTTGCTCAAAGGCACCAAATAGGGCCGAGGGGCAAGGGGTCTATGGCACGCGAGTTCGGGTTCGGCGAGGTGCGCTGATCTCGTCAGCAGGCCATCCGCCGCCTGCCGGCCACTTTGCCCTCCTGACAGCTTCGTTAACGGCAGGCCTACGCGGCCGATCGAGGAAGGCGTCGTGTTCCCTCCCGCGGTTTGTCCCGCTCTCCACCTGCCGGGTCGGCCAGCCGCAGAACAGGCCGACGATGTCGCGTGGGTCTAGCGCACGCCGGGGAGCCTGCGCAGCACGCGTAGCGACTGTGTCATCACGCGTACCCACATCTTGTGACTCATCCCAGTCGGCGGCGCGATCGGCAGCAGCCGCTGGACGGAGACCGTCTGCTCCTCGGTGTATTTCTGGATCCCGTGGCGCCCGTGTCGGCGACCCAGACCCGACTGTTTGAATCCGCCCATCGGCGCGTCGACCGACGCCCAGGTCGCGGCGTAGCCCTCGTTGACGTTGACCGTGCCGGCGTGTAGCCGCGTAGCCAACTCGCGCCCGTGCGCGGCGTCCTTGGTCCAGACGCTGAAGTTCAGCCCGTACATGCTCTGGTTTGCTCGCTCGAGGACCTCGTCCTCGTCGGCGAACGTCGAGATCGCGACGACCGGCCCGAACGTCTCGTCGGCGAACAGGGACATGTCGTCGCGGACGTCCTGCAAGAGCGTCGGCTCGTAGAAGTAGGGGCCCACATCGGGGCACGGACGGCCGCCGGCGAGCACGCGTGCCCCCTTCGCGACGGCGTCATCGACGTGGCCGCGCACGACCTCGAGGTGGTCGGCTGAGATCAACGAGCCCATGTCCGGCCCGTAGTCGAGCTCGGTCCCCAGCCGCATCCCGCGTGTGCGCTCGACCAGGCGCCGGACGTACTCCTCGGCGATCGCCTCGTGGACGTACAGACGCTCGATCGAGATGCACAGCTGACCGGCGTTTGAGAACAGCGCGCGCTCGGCCCCCTTGACGGCCTTGCCGATGTCGGCGTCGTCCAGCACGATCATCGCGTTCTTGCCGCCCAGCTCCATCGAGCACGCGATCAGGCGGTCGGCGGCCTGCCTCGCGACGACCCGCCCGGTGTGCGTGCTGCCCGTGAACATGATGTAATCGACGCGGTCGATGATGTGCGGACCGAGCTTGGCGCCCGACCCGGTGACGACCTGCATCAGCCCGCGCGGGGTCCCCGCCTCCTCGAGCAGCTCCATTGCCCACAGCGCGGTATACGGCGTGTGGCCGTCGGGCTTGAGCACGACGCCGTTGCCGGCGATGAGCGCCGGGATCGCATCGCTGACACCGAGCGTGAGCGGATAGTTCCAGGGCGCGATGATCCCCACCACGCCGAGTGGATGGCGGTACTCCCAGGTCGCCGTCAGCATCGGCAGCGCACCGCGGCGCCGGCGCGGACGCAGGTGCGTGGAGGCGGTGTTGACGTAGTAGCGCGAGACGATCGCGACGTCAAGCACCTCCTCCGAGGCATGGCGGCGCGCCTTGCCCGTCTCGAGCTGAATCAGATCGAGCACCTCATCTTGGCGTGCGAGCACGAGGTCATGGAATCGCCGCAGCACCGCCGCACGCTGCGCGAGCGGCACCCTCGCCCAACGCGCCTGCGCGGCACGCGCATCGAGCACGGCGCGTTCGACGTCCTCCTCCTCACAGCGCGGCACGCGCCCGAGCGTCTCGCCTGTGAAGGGCTTGTCGACGTCCATCTGCTCACGGGGTCCGACGGCGCTCACGCGGGCCGTAAGCCCATCGAGCCGCGCACGATCGATGCGCTTGGAACCGGTCGGAGGTAGCTCCGCCAAGGTGGCGTCTGGCGAGGTGGCGGTTGACATGGCGTTCCTCCGCTTCTGGGTCGGGTCGGCTGCCACCCAAGCGTAGCGCTGGCGTGACGCGCAGCCGGTCTCGACGCCATCGGATGCGGTCAGCTCCGCTGTCTGGGTGGCGTTGGCGCAGCCGGACGCGGGCTCGGCGAAGACGAACAGCGCCACCGTCAGCGAGCCGGAGCCAGCGGGCGGACGCGAGCGTCCTGAGCCGGCGGCGGGAAGCGCATACACTTGCCGACAAACGCTCTCGCAAGCAGAACCGAACCCTCAAGACGTACGACGGGCGTTGGATTTCGTCCAGTCGCAATCGTAGCCCCGAGAGGGGAGATATAGGCGTATCACCGGGATGAGAAGATTCGGGGCAGACCAAGCTTCGACAAAGGGAGACAAATGGCAGAGCGGTTCGGGGCGTCCGTCGTGATCGATCGCCCGGTCGAGCAAGTCTTCGCCTTCCTCGCCGACGGCGAGAACGACAAGAAGTTCAGCGCACGCGTGATTGAGATCTCGCAGACGAGCGACGGCCCACCCGGCAAAGGGACGATCTACCGGAGCACCGTCAAGGACGCCGGCTTCAAGACGAAGCGCGAATTCGAGCTGACCGAGTTCGAGTCGCCCACCCGAATCCGGTGGACGGAGAGATCGAAGAACCTCGTCACGGTCCCGCAGGGCGGCTACGATCTCGCCCCCGATGGCGAGGGCACGAGGCTTACGTTCTTCAACGAGCTCGAGGGCCACGGCCTCGGCAAACTGCTCGCAGGGTTTGCTCTGGGATCGGCTCGCAAGGGCGCCGACGGTTTCGCCCAGGCGATCAAGCAGGCGGTCGAGGCAAGCTAGACGACCACAGGGCAAAACGCCAGGCGAGCCCCCACACCGACGGCTGTCGCCACTGGCGGAACGTTCGAGGTCGGGATTCGGCGAGGGCGCTCATCGGGGGCCATTATCGCCCGAGACGACGCCGACGCTAAGACACACTCAATGGTCAAAGCCACCTAGGCGCGAGTGAGCATCCCCCTGGCGCTCCGTTCGGCGAACCAATCGGCACGTCGGCCTCCCGGTCGGCCAGCCTCCCCGCGTGCGCTGAGCGTTCGATAACTGAGACGAGTCCTCCACGGACATCGCGTGGCTTCACCGAGCGCTCGGAGCGTGCGCCGGTGGACTGTTCGTGATACGCCGCAGAGACGCGGTCCTTGATGTCCCATTCGTCGCCGGTCCTGACGAGAACGAAATAACTGGCGATCGACTCCGATTTGTCCGACCCTAGTTCGTGCAGCGCATCGGTGAGGTGCCGTGCTCGCGACTCGACGATGACGTCGACCCGCGCCACGACCTCCTGCCCTCCGTCCGCTCGCGCCTCCGCAGGCCCTGCAGCCGCAGTCCGAGACGCTCCTTCTCCTGAAACTCACCCACCAGACACGACCCCAGTCACGTGCGCGCGACAAAACACGCGCCCCAGGATACGGGCAGCGGGGCGCCGTCCGCCCTGTCCCCAGACCAGCCACGAGTCGGCCGCCCTCCAGTGTCGACACGCTGAACGCCGCCGCACGGATCTGTGCTCACGATCAGCGAACCACTCTGGAACCTCAAACCAGTGCGTCTATGACCCTGAGCGTGCGCAGCCCGATCGTTCTGAAAGACGTCGACCCACCAGCCCTGCCGGACGTCCCAAGGGGAACGGCCGTCCTTCTCAAGCGTGGCTGGAATCTCGGCCCGGGCGCGCATCCCGTGAGGTTGTGCTGGCACCGGCATTGCAACCACCACGACGGGCGGCCGTAGGCTGCTCTTGAGCGCGTCGAGATCGTCGAGATCGTCTGTCAGATGATGTGCGGCAGCAGAACCTGAGGGGCCGCGAGGTTGAAGATCGCGATGGCGGCGCAGACGATGGCGATGTTGCGGCGAACGATTGGGCCGTTGTGGTGCGCCTGCCAGACGATGAAGAACGCGAAAAGCGCGCCGAACAGCGGCGCGAACAGGGCGAGCAGCAGCATGATCAACGTGACCACTACCAGGTCGCTGACATCGTTAGTAAGGCGCGGGAACCCGATGTGCGCCCTTCGCCCCTGGGCAGCGGCCCGCCGGCGGTGAGCGTCAAGGTCGGCACCGCACGACGGGCACGTGGCGGCAAACGGATGGATTCTCTCCCGGCACTCCGGGCAGCGGTTTGCGCTCGGCATCGGACGGTAAGGTAGCCGGCAGCATCGGGGATGCCAACCCGCCGACGGACCGGCTCGACTCGACTGTCGACATCGCTGCAATGCCGCTGCTGCAGTGCTCGCCTTTCGATCGCCGCTTCAGCACGGCCGCTCGGTGATTCCGAAGTCCACCAACCCCAGCCGTATCGCAGAGAACATCAACGTGTTCGACTTCGAGCTCTCCGCGGAGAAGATGGCCGCGATCGACGGCTTGGACACCGGCCGTCGCGCTGGCCCCGAACCCGACGCGATCACCCTGGAGGCGTTCGGACGCGAGATCCCGGAGGCCTGAGAGCCGCCGCCGACTCGGGCAATCGGAGGTGGGGCGAATAACCGCGAAATGAGGAGGGTTTGACGCCCCGCCTCGGCCCCGAGCCCTCCGATGAGCACTTAGATCGCCGAGCACCGGCGCGCGGCGGATCTTCCAGCCCGCCGCCAGGGCGACCAGCCCGGCGGCGAGCGTCGGCTTGCTCGCGGCCTCTCGCGCCGTTGGAGCATCGCCAAGGTCGAGAACTCGCTTCGGCGCCTGGGTCGGGGCCGTGCTGGCTGTGCGTATCGAGTCTGAACCTGCCGCGCGGGTGTGGTCCAGACGAGCGGGGCGAGCCCTCGACGGCGGCGTCCGCGAAGAAAGTTGCAGGCCGTCCGCACAATGCTCGGTCAACGCCGTCGTGGTCGACTCTTTACTTTTGCCCCTGGCGGCATTGACCCGAGCACCGGCCCGACCAGCACGCTAGCGTGCCGCCTATTGGGTCGGGCGCCGGGCCGGCGACTCGACGCCGACGAGCAGAAGCCATGCCCCGGACAGGATGAACAGGAACGACGCCATCATTCCCACCCCGACCGCGTACAGGCCCCATGTGTGTCCGAAGAACAGGATCGCAGCGCCGATCTGCTCGATGATCAGGCAAGCCGCATAACCGAGGGTTCGGAATAGAACGCCGTGCTGTTCCGCGCCGCTGCCGCGGAGCACTTCGTTGAGACTTCGGAATAGAACGCCGGGCTGTGCCGCGGCGCTGCCGCGGAGCGCTTCGTTGAGACTTCGAAACACGAAGACCTCGACGCCGACGAGCACAACGAAGATCTCGACGCCCACGGCGCGCGCGGTTTGGCCACCCATCAGGACGAGGCCGCAGCGAACGAACACGTCCGTGAGCGCGGTGAGGATCGTGCGGGCGCGGTGACGGTGCGTCGGATCGGAGGCGATGTCTGTGAGGTGCAGCGACATCGCGACGAACACGAGGCCGGTCAGGGCGGCTCCGCCGCCGCCGACCATCACGAAGTAGTCGCGCCAGAGTGCGGCGTCAAACATCGGTGGGCGCCGGGAGCACGGGTAGTGCCAAGTTCCGGTGATGCGCTCGGTCGGTCATGACGCGGTGAATGATCGCTGATCTGGGGTAGCACCAGCATCCGCTTGCGAGCACACGCCCAGCCGGTCGCTCGCTTCCACATCGTCCAGCTCGAGAGTCCCGCTCGAGCCCTACCAGCGCGTAGCCGCTTCGCCGCGACTACACGCTCGGCGGCAGCCTCCGCGTCGCCCGCAAGAGGTCAGGCGGATGGCTGAACCGAGGTCTGGCGCGATGCGCCCAGATCACGTGGCGTACCGCGGAGTGGTGCCCGAGTCGGATCGCCCACGAACGTCGTCACGTCAATCACCCAGACCCAGCTCACGGCGCCGCTTCTCGGAGATCTCGCCGAGCACCCGTCGACATCCAGGCAATTGTGCGCTATGGCTACATCCCCGCGAACACCATGGTCCCGGGCATCCTTCCCGCGCAGGTCGCCAGCGCCGCGTTCCTTGTCGATGTCGATCTCTTCGTGGTCCTCAACGCCGAGGCGGGACGACCTCTGTTGGCTTTGCGCAGCGGTGACCTGCGGCGACGCGTCGGCGAGGTCCACGATGTCGTCGAGCGCGTCCACCTGCTCGCCGAGCAGGACCCGGGCGCGACCTCACGCCTGCTCGCGGCTGCGCCGAGTCGGGGGCAGTCCGCGGTGGATGCGCTGTGTGCCGGACGACCGGAGACGGCGTACCTCGCGGCGATCGATGCGCTGAGGCCGCGTCCCACCGGCATGCTCACCGGTAGCCGGCCGAGGCGGTCAGGCGCCACCGCGGCCCTCCACGACTAACCGGTTGTGTGAATGGCGTCGGTGTACGAGGCGGGGTGGCGCCAGGGATCCATCGTCATCGCCACGCTCCCGTTCGATGCCGTCGTGCTCGATCCGAGCGGCCCAGGGGATCAGGAAAAGCGCCAAATTTCCAGCTACTTCCGAGTGCCGCCGCTGGGGCTCGAACCCAGGACCTTCGGATTAAAAGTCCGCTGCTCTGCCAGCTGAGCTACGGCGGCCCGTTTGGGATGATGGCGCATCCGGCTGGTCTTCTCGCGGCGGCCGGGCGGGCCGACCGGCTGGTTCGCCTGAGATCGAAGCCGTCCGACCGCTAGGACCGGTGCCGCTCCGCGATGTTGTGGGATGACGGCGCTTTCGGTGTTCGCGCCACTGCCACGGGATCGGCGAACGATGGGTGGGCCTGATCCAGATACCAGCCGAAGCCGCGGTCGATCAGCCACTGCTGACCGAACAGGCGCAACCCGCCCGTCAGAAGTCGCGGCGGCAGGGCTGGAATCAGCCGTTGCAGTCCTGCCGCGAGGGCGAACGCGCGCGCGTGCCCGGCGCTGAACGCGTGGTAGCGCTGCAGGGCTTCGGTCCGCGAGCGGCGTTGCTCGAGCACCGCGGTCAACTCCCGCCCGCAGGCGATCCCGAAATAGAACGCCGTGCGAATGCCCTCGCCCGACAGCGGGAAGCAGTGACCGGCGGAATCTCCGACAAAGAAGACCGAGCTCTCGGTAGCGGGACGCAGGCGATGCGGAAACCAGTTGCCCTGGTAGCGCACCGCTTCGAGGCCCAGACGCTCGGCAAGCTCGACGGTCGCTAGACGGACGTGATCGGCGGGTGCGTAGGAGGCGACTCCGACGCGAGCCTCGCCACCGGCGGGTACCCGCCAGCCGTACCCACGTCGCACGAGCGATCGCTGCACCCAGACGTCGAGATCCTCGCCGCCACCGTTTGGGTGGACCTCAAGGCCACGCGACAGCGGCGCCTCGGGGGGCTGGAAGCCGCTGTCAGAGAGCACGCGCCGCCAGCCGAGCGCATCAACCACCAGCGGCGCACGCAGCACGCCGCGGTCGCTGAGCACCGCGATCAGGTCCCCGGCGAGCGGTTCGTCAGGCGTCATGCAAGCTTGCACCTTTGCCGTTTCAAAGCGCGCGTCGCTCTGCGCGTACAGCAGCTGACACAGGCGCCGGTAGTCAAACGCCGACCAACTCCAGGGCAAGCGATAGCGCACGGAGCCATGCGGGGTGCTGAAGCGCATGTGCGCGAGCTCCTGACGGATCGCGTCGCTCAGGCCGAGTGCTTCGAGCCACGGCGTCGGCGTCGCGCAGGCGGACGTGGCGCGCTCGCCGAGCTCGTAGCGGTCGACCAGCAGCACGGAGGCGCCGCAGCCCGCGAGCTCACGCGCCACCGCCAGCCCGGCGAAGCTGGCGCCACAGATCAGCACGTCGGCAGTGATCCCATCAAGCGAGCCTCGCCGAGCCCCGTGGGCTGTCGCCCGCACGGTCATCGGAGGCCAACCTGCCCAGCGCGCCGGATCCGCACGTTCATCTCGAAACGTGCCCGGCCGGCCGGCCGCCGCTGCGCCCGCTGCCCCCGCTGCGCCCGCTGCCCCCGCGCGGCGACAGCGCGGCCAGGGCGACGCCGCCCAGCTGCCACGGCGGCACGTGGACGCGACGCGCGAGCACGTCAAAGTCGACCGCCTCGACTCGGTCGAGCACGCGCTCGTACACGGCGCAGGCGAGCCGCACCCCAGGACGTACAGCGGGATTCAGGACCTCGTGCAAGATCCTTGCGCTCGCGAACAGCGCCCGCGCCCGCCCAACCTCGGCCGCCAGCAGCATCCGCATCCCGTCGGTCATCCGCCGCCGAGCGATGTCATCGACGCTGACGCCAAAACGCGCGAGCTCGTCCGCGGGAAGGTAGATCCGGTTCAGCTCGTAGTCCTCGCGCACATCGCGAATGAAGTTCGTGAGCTGGAACGCAGTACCAAGCTGCGCCACCACGGGATGCAGCTCGGCGGGCGTATCGAGCAGCGGCGCCATGATCAGGCCGACCGCGGCGGCGCTGCCCCGCATGTAGAGGTCGAGCTCGGCGCGGCTGAGCACCCGCACCGGACCGCAATCCACACGCATCGAGTCCATGTAGACGGCCAGCTCGCCGAGCGGCAGGTGATGCCGGCGACCCGCGTCCACCAGGGCTGCGATCACGGGATGTCGCGAGCATCCGCTCGCCAGCCCCCGCTCGAGCTCCGCCTGCCAGTCATCCAGCGCCCGCCGGCGCGCCTGCGAGTTGGTCGGGCGATCGACCCCGTCGACGAGCTCGTCGGCGCCACGCACAAACCCGTACAGAGCGTGCACCGCGGGGCGCACTTCCCGAGGAAGGCGCGCGGTCGCCCAGTAGAAGGTCGGGTCGTGTCGCAGCTGCATCCGCCGACAGGCCCGATAGGCCAGACGCAGATCGGAGTCAGTCGTCGCCATCGGCTCGCTCGCAAACACAGCTTGTGACAATTGCAGCATACGCCTGGTCTGCGCGCGTGGCCCTATTGCAAGCTGCCGCTACCAGACGGGATGTCACGCAAGCGCGACGGTTTCGATCTCGATCAGCATGCGCGGATCGACCAGCGCGGACACCTCGACCATCGTCATCGCCGGCCGGGTCTCGCCGAAGGCCTCGGCGTGCGCGCGGCCGACCTCGGCGTAGCGCGAGATGTCCGTGACGTAGACGCGGGTCTGAACGACGCGGTCGAGGCCGAGACCGACTCGCTCGAGCTCGTGTGCGACCTTGCGCAGGATCTCGATCGCCTGCTCGTAGGGCGTCGCGCCGCTCACCATCCCATGAACGTCGATCGAGGTGGTGCCGCCGACGAGCACGAACTCGCCGGCGCGGACAACTCGGCTGAAGGCGAACTGCAGCTCATACGGCGATGGCGGGTCGCCCTGCAGTCGAACGATCTCGGTCAATGGCGAAAGTGTCGCCTGCTCGTGAACACCATCGCCGCGCCGGCCGCGTCGACCGCTTCGACCACCTCCGGGTCGCGGACCGAACCACCCGGCTGGATCACGGCGCAGATGCCGTGATCGAGCGCCAGCTGCGGACCGTCCACGAATGGAAAGAAGGCGTCAGAGGCCATCACGCCCCCGTCGAGCGGCGACTGGGACTTCTCGAGCGCGATCCGGACGGCATCGACGCGGCTCATCTGGCCGGCCCCAATGCCGACCGTGGCGAGCTCGCGCGTCAGCACGATCGCGTTGGAGCGGACGTGCTTGCACACCTTCCAGGCGAACAGCAGCTCCTGCCACTCAGCCTCGGTCGGCCGGCGCTCGGATACGGCGTGCATCTCGTCGCGATCCTCGAGGTCGATGTCGCGGTCCTGCACCAGCATGCCACCGCCAACCTGGCGCAGTGCCGATTCGCTGAGCCTCGAGCTGCGTCGCTCGCGGTCGTCCAGAATTCGCATGTTGGGCTTGCTCGCCAGCACCTCGAGCGCATCCTCGTCATATCCACGCGCGAACAGCACCTCGACGAACTGGGCCACCAGCGCCTCGGCGAGCTCGCGGTCCACCTTTCCGTTCAGGCAGATCACGCCGCCATAGGCCGACTGTGGATCGCACTCGAACGCGGCTCGGTAGGCCTGCAGCGGGGTGGAGGCAAGCGCGACTCCGCACGGGTTGTTGTGCTTGACGATCACGCATGCCGGAACCTGGAACTCGCTCAGCAGGCCCTGGGCAGAGTCGAGGTCCAGCACATTGTTGAACGACAGCGCCTTACCGCCGAGCTGCGCCACCATCGAGAGCACGTGAGTGCGCGACCCGATCTCCGTGTAGAAGGCGGCACGCTGGTGCGGGTTCTCGCCGTAGGGCAGCTCGATCACGCGCTCGAATGCGCGCACCATCAACGGCGGGAAGTCCTCGTAGCGCTCCTGGAACCAGCGCGCGATCGCGGTGTCGTAACGCGCGGTGTAGGCGAACGCCTCGGCCGCGAGGAACTCGCGCGTGGCCAGCGACAGCCGGCGATCGGCGACGCGCAGTTCATCGAGCACCGCGTCGTAGCTCGCGGGCGAGACCACCGGCGCCGCGAACTTGAAGTTCTTGGCGGCCGCCCGGATCATCGTCGGGCCGCCGATGTCGATGTTCTCGATCACCTCGCCGTCGCTCACGCCGCGCCGCGCCGCGGTTCGCTCGAACGGGTAGAGGTTGACGCACACGAGGTCGACGGGCTCGACCGCGTGCGCCTGCGCTGCGTCGATGTGCTCAGCGTTGTCGCGCACCGCCAGCAGCCCGGCGTACAGCTTCGGATGCAGCGTCTTGACACGCCCGTCCATGATCTCCGGAAAGCCGGTCAGCGCATCGATCGCGCGCACCGGCACGCCGGCCTCGGCGAGCGTGCGCGCCGTTCCGCCGGTCGAGACGATCTCGATCCCGAGCTCCGCCAGGCCGCTCGCGAACTCGACGATGCCGGTCTTGTCGGAGACCGACAGCAGAGCACGGGCGATCACAACCTCGCCGGGAGCCGCGGCTTGAACTGACGACGGGGCCGTTGCGCTGGGTTCCATCGCTTACGCGACTCTATCGCCGACCAGCACGCGGCGTTGATTATTCGGATCAAATCGCACCGCGCCACGCGCGATCAGGCGGACCGCGTCCGGCAGCAGCTCGTGCTCGATGCCGTGCAGACGGGCGAGCACGGCGCCGGCATCGTGCGCATCGGGCAGTTCGATCGCGCGCTGCAGGATCACGGGACCGGTGTCGACGCCGTCGTCGACGAAGTGGACGGTGACACCGAACACCTTGACGCCGTAGGCGAGCGCCTGCCCGACCGCATCGAGCCCCGGGAACGAGGGCAGCAGCGCCGGATGGACGTTGATCACGGCTCCCGGGAACAGTCCCAGGAACTCGGCGCCGAGGATCTGCATGTAGCCGGCGAGCACGACCAGCGCTACCCGTTGCTCGAGCAGCCAGGCGCCCATCGCCCGATCGCGCGCCGGCCGGTCGGCGTAGGCGGATGCCGGAAACGCGTCAGTCGGCACGCCCGCGCGACGCGCCAGCGCCAGCGCCGGCGCCGCCGGCTTGTCCGAGGCGACCGCGACGATCTCGATCCCGTCACGGCCGTGAACCCGATCGATCAGCGCCTGCAGGTTGGTGCCCGCCCCCGAGGCCAGCACCGCGATCCGCAGCGGCAACCCTCAGGCCTCCACGAGCGGCAGGCCCGATTGCTCGAAGATCAGCTTCCCGCCAGCCGACTCGGTCCCCGCGAGCGGATACTCTCCACTGAAGCACGCGTCGCAGTGCGCCCCGCGAGAACCTCCGACCGCCTCGTAGATGCCGTCCAGCGACAGGTAGTGCAGCGAATCCGCGCCCAGCTCCGCGGCGACCTGGTCGGCGGTCCGGCCGTGCGCGATCATCTCCTCACGCGTGGACATGTCGATCCCGTAGTGGCACGGATGCTTGATCGGCGGCGCCGAGATCCGCAGGTGAACCTCCCGGGCGCCCGCTTCGCGAAGCATCTTGACGATCTGCCGGGTCGTGTTGCCGCGCACGATCGAGTCGTCGACCACGACCAGTCGCTTGCCGGCCACGACCTCCGGCAGCGGGTTGAACTTCAGCCGCAGGCCGTGCCGCCGCAGCTCCTGGCCAGGCTGGATGAAAGTCCGCGCCACGTAGCGGTTCTTGATGAACCCGTCGTCCTGCGGCAGACCTGACTCGCGTGCGAGCCCGCGCGCCGCCGCGTTGCCGGAATCCGGCACGGGAATCACGACGTCCGCGTCAACGGGCGCCTCGCGCCACAGGATCTCGCCCATCCTCGCGCGCATGACCTGTAGCACGGTGCCGCCCATGCGCGAGTCCGGACGCGCGAAGTAGATGTACTCGAACACGCAGAACGCGTGGCGCTGGCCGCCCGCGACGGTGCGCGAATGCAGCCCGTCCGCGCCCAGCGTCACGACCTCGCCCGGCTGCACGTCACGCAGGAAGCGGGCACCGATCAGGTCGAACGCGCACGACTCGCTGGCGACGCAGTAGACCGGCTTCACACCCGCCTCCCCGTCGATCACGCCGATCGCGAGCGGCCGCAGGCCGTGCGGGTCGCGGAACGCGACGACCGACTCGTCGGTCATCACAACCGTCGAGAAGGCGCCGCGCAGCCGCGGCAGCACCTCGGCGACCGCATCCTCGAGCTTCGCGGCCCCCGTCGTCGCGAGCATCGCCGCGATGATCTCGGAGTCGGAGGTGGAGCGGAACGGGACGCCACGGTCGCGCAGCTCGGAGTGCAGCGCCACGGCATTGATCAGGTTCCCGTTGTGCGCGAGCGCCAGCGTGCGATCGTCGTCGCGGACGATCGGCTGCGCGTTCTCCCATTCGGATGAGCCGGTCGTCGAGTAGCGCACGTGCCCGATCGCCATGTCGCCCACGAGCGAGCGCAGCATGTGCTCGTTGAACACCTGCGCCACCAGCCCCTGCTCGCGGATCGCCATGATTCCGCCGCCACGCGGCGCGGTCGCGATCCCGGCCGACTCCTGCCCGCGGTGCTGCAGCGAGAACAGCCCGAAGTACGTCAATCTGGCGACGTCGCGCGCCGGCGCGTAGATGCCAAACACGCCGCACTCGTCGCGTGGCCCGTCGCGCTGATCGTTCAGGGTATTCAGGGCAACCTCGCGGTAGGTTCCAGACTACACGAGCAGGTCCCGGAGCCCGCCGGCGAGCGCCCCGGCGAGCTCAGACACAGGTGCGCTCAGCAGACCATCGAGTTCGAGCGTGTCGCCGCCGACACGCCCGATCACGGTCGCGCCGGCGAGCGCTTTGTCGGATCCCGAGACGATGAACGCGCTCCCGAGATCCTCGCCGAACGGATCAAGCCCGGCAGGCAAGCTGATGCGCGCGCCGATCCCGCCGGCGACAGCGCATTCCGCGAGCGCCACGACGATGCCTCCCTCGGCGATGTCATGCGCATTATGCAGCGCCCCCGACCGGACCCCGAGCACAACCTGCTGATGCGCATCACGGACAGCCTGCACATCCTTAAGCGGCAGCCGGCCAACCGGAGCATCACCCTGGAGCTTGGCCAGCTCAGAGCCGGCGCGGGCCGGGGCGAAGCTCCCGATCAGCGCGATCGCGTCGCCCTCGCGGGCGAAGCCGAGTCCCCCGGCGCGCGCAGGCTCCGGGAGCTGCCCGACCATACCCACCACCGGCGTGGGGAAGATCGGGCCGTCGGGCGACTCGTTGTACAGCGACACGTTCCCGCCGACGACCGGCACGCCCAGCGCCTCGCACGCCTCGCTGAGACCCTCGATCGCCTCGCGCAGCTGCCACGCGACATGCGGCTTCTCGGGGTTGCCGAAGTTCAGGCAGTTCGTCAATCCCAGCGGCCTCGCGCCGACGCAGGCAAGGTTCGCGGCGCACTCGTACACGGCCTCGGCGGCACCGGCGCGCGGGTCGCACGCGGCCCGGCGGCCGTTGCCGTCGATCGAGACTGCGATCGCACCGACGCCGGTCAGCGCCAGCACCGCTGCGTCGGCCTGCTCGGGGCGCCTGACGGTGCGCGACTGCACAACCGGGTCGTACTGCTCGAACACCCACCTTCGCGAGCTGATGTTGGCGCTGCCCAGCAGGGCGAGCAGGATCTCCAGCGGCTGCGCGCCAGCACCCAGCGAAGCCGGCTGACCGGCGCCGTAGAGCGGGCGTACGGGGGCCGCCGGCTGCAGGTCGTAGAGCGGGACGTCGTCGACCAGCAGCTTGACCGGCAGGTCGCCGACGACCTCGCCGGAGCGCAGGATGCGGAAGCGCCCGTGATCGGCGACCGCGCCGATCGGCGTGGCGAGCGTCTCCCAGCGCTCGCAGACGACGACCACATCAGCCACCAGCCCGGGCCTGACGACGCACATCATCCGCTCCTGAGACTCGGAGACCATGATCTCGAACGGCTCCATGTCAGCTTCGCGCAGCGGTATCTGTGACACGTCGATGTCGAGCCCGACCGCGCCCTTGCTCGCCATCTCCGAGGCCGCTGAGGTGAGACCGGCCGCGCCGAGATCCTGCAGCGAGACGAGCAGCCCACGGTCAAGCAGCTCGAGGCAGCACTCGAGCAGCTTCTTCTCGGCAAACGGGTCGCCGATCTGCACCGACGGGCGCTTCGCGTCGTCGCCCTCGCCGAGCTCCGCGCTGGCCAGCACCGAAGCGCCGCCGATCCCGTCGCGCCCGGTCAGCGCGCCGAGCAGGATCAGTACGTTGCCGGTGCCGGTGGCGGCGGAGCTGGTCAGGCGCTCACGCGGAGCAAGCCCGACACACATCACGTTCACAAGGCAGTTCTGCTCGTAGCTGTGCTCGAAGTAGACCTCCCCGCCGACGGTGGGCACGCCGATCGAGTTGCCGTAGTGACCGACGCCGGCGACGACGCGCTCGAGCAGGTAGCGCGAGCGCCGCGAGCCCGCGACCTCACCGAAGCGCAGCGAGTCGAGCATCGCGATCGGTCGCGCGCCGACGGCGAACACGTCCCGGAGGATCCCGCCGACTCCCGTCGCGGCGCCCTGGAACGGCTCGACCGCGCTCGGATGGTTGTGCGACTCGACCTTGAAGGCAACCGCAAGGCCGCCACCGACGTCAACCGCTCCGGCGTTCTCGCCGGGGCCGACGAGCACGTGCGGCCCTTCCGTGGGTAGCCGCGCCAGCAACTTCTTGGAATGCTTGTAGCCGCAGTGCTCTGACCACATCAGCGACAGCATCGCTAGCTCCACCTGGCTCGGCTCGCGGCCGAGCGACGCCAGGATCAGCTCGTACTCGTAGTCGGTGAGGCCGAGCTCGCGATGCCGGCTGCCGGGGCTGCTAGACAAGCGTTCCGGTCCCGAGCTGCGCCATCGACTCGAAGATCGCCAGCCCGTCGGTCGAGCCGGTGAGCGGATCGACGGCGTGCTCCGGATGGGGCATCAGGCCGAACACGTTGGCGGCCTCGTTGCAGACGCCCGCGATGTCGTCCTGGGAGCCGTTGGGATTCTCGCCGGGCGCGTAGCGCAGCACGACGCGCACCGGCGCGGGGCAGTAGTAGCGGCCGGTTGTGTGCTTGACCGGGATCGACAACTGGGGCGGGCAGGCGCGCGTGAACGGTGTATCGCCGTCGAGAACCGCAAGCGTCACCTGCCGGAAGATGAACCGCAGCGAGGTGTTGGGGAGCAGCGCGCCGGGCAGCAGCCCGGCTTCGCAGAGCACCTGAAAGCCGTTGCAGATGCCGATCACCAGCCCGCCCGCGCGCGCGAACTCCGCGACCTCGTCCATCACCGGCGCGAACCGCGCGATCGCGCCGGCGCGCAGGTAGTCGCCGTAGGAGAAGCCGCCGGGGATGATCACCGCGTCGACCCCCTGCAGGTCGCGATCCCGGTGCCAGAGCATCACCGCCTCGCCGACGCGGCCGGCGGCGAGCTGAGCATCGACGTCATCACAGGTGCCGGGGAAGCGGACGACGCCGAACTTCATCAGGCGGCGCCTGGCGGCGCACTGGGGGGGGCGTCCTGATGCACGATCTCGTAGTCCTCGACGAGCGGGTTCGCGAGCAGGCGCTCGCACATCGCCGGCAGTTGCGAGGGATCGTCGACATCGAGCTCGATCAGGCGGCCGATGTGCACGCTCCGGACGCCGCTGAACCCCAGCGCCGGCAGCGCCCGCTGCACCGCCTGCCCCTGCGGGTCGAGGATCCCGGCCTTCGGTCGGACCAGCACGCGGGCGCGCATCAGGCGCTCGCTCCGGTGCGCGCCAGCCATTCCGCGAACGGGCGGCCGGTGATCCGTTCGTAGGCCTCGATGTACTTCTCGCGCGTGCGCGCCACCACCTCGTCGGGGATCGCCGGCGCGGGCGGCGTCCGGTCCCAGCCGGTCGACGTGGCCCAGTCGCGCACGAACTGCTTGTCGAAGCTGGGCTGGCCGGCGCCGGGCGCGTAGCTGTCGGCGGGCCAGAAGCGCGAGGAGTCAGGGGTGCAGACCTCGTCGGCGAGCGTCAGCGTCCCGTCCTGGTCGAGCCCGAGCTCGAACTTGGTGTCGGCGAGGATGATCCCGTTGGCGCGGGCGCGCCGCGCCGCATGCCGGTACACGGCGAGCGCCGCGTCCCGGATCCGCTCGGCGATCGCTCGCTCGCCCACCAGGGCGATCGCGCCGTCGAAGTCGATCGCCTCGTCGTGACCGACGTCGGCCTTCGTGGAGGGGGTGAAGATCGGCTCTGGCAGCTGCTCGGACTCCCGCAGGCCCGCCGGCAGCGCGATCCCCGAAACCGCGCCCGTGGCCTGGTAGTCCTTCCAGCCCGAGCCGCTCAGATAGCCGCGCACGATGCACTCGACCGGCAGCATCCGCAGCTTGCGCACGATCATCGCGCGGCCGCGGACCGCGTCCGGGATGCGTTCGGCGACCGACAGCATGTGGTTGGGGATGATCGCCGCCGTCTGCTCAAACCAGAAAGCTGACAGACCGGTGAGCACGGCACCCTTGTCGGGGATCGGCGTCGGATGGACCACGTCGTAGGTGGAGATCCGGTCGCTGGCGACCAGCAGCAAGGAGTCCCCCAGGTCGTAGATGTCACGGACCTTGCCCTTGGCGAGGAGGGGCAGGTCTGCGATGGCGCCGTCCACGCAGGCGATCCTAGCGGTTGGGACCGATGGCTAGGGCGATCACGACCGGCGATCGGGCGGGCAGCGGCGCGGTCGCCGGCGCGGTCGCGCTCAGGCGATCCCGTCGAGCCGGGCGATGATCTCGTCGGCGTGGCGCACGAACGGCATGTAGTCGAAGACCGCCTCGAGATCGAGGCCCGTTGCCGCGGCGTCCCGTTCCAGCAGCTCGCGCAGCTGCACGCGCGTGTCGAGCGCCTGCTGCGCGAGTCGCTGCACGATCCGGTAGGCCTCATCGCGGCTACGACCGAGCGCCACCAGCGCCAGCAGCACGCGCTGCGAGAACAGCGCTCCACAGGTCAGATCGAGATTCGCGCGCATCCGCCGCGCATCGATCACCATCCCCCGCACCAGCGCCAGAACGCGCCGCTGGAGGTGGTCGAGCAGCGTGGTCGAGTCCGGCAGGATGATCCGCTCAACGCTCGAGTGCGAGATGTCGCGCTCGTGCCATAGCGCCACGTCCTCGAGGCCCGCCTGCGCGTTGGCGCGCAGCACGCGCGCCAGCCCGCTGACCTGCTCGGACTTGATCGGGTTGCGCTTGTGCGGCATCGCGCTCGAGCCCTTCTGGCCGGCCGTGAACGGCTCCCGGACCTCGGACACCTCGGTTCGCGCCAGATGCCGCAGCTCGGTCGCGAACCGCTCGAGCCCGGCGCCCGCAAGCGCGACCGCGCTCAGCAGCTCCGCGTGGCGATCGCGCGCGACGACCTGCGTGGAGACCGGCTCGCGCGCCAACGCCAGCCTCGCCAGTACGCGCTCCTCGAACTCGGGCGAGGTGGCTGAGTAGGTCCCGACGGCACCAGAGATCGCGCCAACGCTGACCTGCGCGAACGCCCGCTCGAGGCGGTCGGCGTTGCGGTGCGCCTCCAGCGCGAACGAGGCCAGTTTGATCCCGAACGTCGTCGGCTCCGCGTGGATGCCGTGCGTGCGCCCGGCGCAGAGGGTGTGGCGGTGGGTCCGCGCCTGGGTCGCCAGCGCGTCGACGAGCGCCCGGGCCTGCCCCACCAGCAGCTCGCCGACGGTCCGCAGCTGCAGCGCGAGGCCGGTGTCGAGCACGTCGCTGGCGGTCAGGCCGTAGTGGATCCAGCGGCCGGCGGGCCCAGCGGACTCTGACAGGACGTCGACAAACGCGGCCACGTCGTGATCAGTCGTGCGCTCGCGCTCGGCGATCTCCTGGACCGTGAAGCTGGCATCGCGAATCGCGCGCAGCTCGTTCTCGGTCGGGCCGTCCATCTCCTCGCAGGCGGCGACCTCAACCCGCCGCATCGCCTCAAAGCGGGCGTGGTCGGACCAGATCTCGGCAAACGCAGGGCTTGTGTAGCGAGCGATCAACAGCTCGGTCAGATGCTGTTGGCGACCGTGAAGAACGCCGAGGTGACCTTGGTACCAAGGAACCTGGTAGCGACCAGGATCACGAACACGAGGAAGAACAGGACCAAGGCGTACTCGACCGCCTCCTGCCCGTCCTGCGCGTCAAGCACCCTCGATAGCGCGAACTGGAGCCTGACGTAGATTGAGACCATAGGAGATTGTATAAAGCAACGGTAAGCGGTCTGCTTTGCGGCGACATTTCGCCGTCAAGCGCGCGAGCGCTGGGCGGGCTTCCCGCTCAGGCCGCGAGGATGCGCGCGGCCAGCACCGCCGCGTTGCGGGCGTTGTCGATGCCGACGCAGGCCACTGGCACTCCCGGCGGCATCTGCACGATCGACAGCAGCGCGTCAAGGCCGCCGGCCACCGAACTGCGGCTGGTCAGCGGCACGCCGATCACCGGCAGCTCGGTATGTGCCGCGACAACGCCTGGCAGCGCCGCCGACAGACCGGCACCGGCGATGATCACACGCAGCCCTCGCATGCGGGCATTGCGGGCGTAGTCGGCTACCTTGTCCGGGTCACGGTGGGCGGACATCACTCGGACCTCGCAGCGGATGCCACGATCGGTCAGCTCCTTCTCGGCCGGCTGCATCGCCGCCAGGTCGCTCTTGGAGCCCATCACGATCCCCACGCGCGGCGCGGCGACGTCGAGCTCCGCAAACGCCATCGCCGGCTCGGCGAGGGTTTCCGGTGGCTCTGAGGGCTCGAGGCTCATCCGCTAATCGCCCGCTGCGCGATGTCGCGGCGCATCTGCCTGCCGTCAAACTCGATCATCTCGGCGCCAGCATATGCCGTGGCGCGGGCGGCGGCGGCACCGTCACCGAGCGCGGTGACGCTCAGCACACGCCCGCCAGCGGTGACGATCGCGCCGGAGCCATCGCGCGCGGTGCCGGCGTGGTTGACGATCACGCCGGCTCCTAGACGCTCGAGCCCGCTGATCGGGTCGCCGCTGGAAGACGACGCCGGATAGCCGGCGCTCGCGAGGACGACGGTCACGGCGGTCTGTGGGGACCAGTGCAGCCGGCGGCCCGCCAGGCCGCCGGGGATCGTCGCGGCAAGCAGCAGTTCGAGCAGGTCGTCCTGCAGGCGCGGCAGGATCGCCTGTGTCTCCGGATCGCCGAAGCGGGCGTTGAACTCCAGCACCTTCGCTCCGGCGGCGGTCACCATCAGCCCGGCGTACAGCACGCCGTGGAACTCGATGCCGCGCCGCGCCAGCTCTTCCATGACGGGCTGATGGACCATCGCGCACAGCTCGGCAGCGCGCTCGGGACCGATCGATGCAACCGGCGAATAGGACCCCATGCCGCCGGTGTTGGGACCGAGATCACCGTCGTAGATGCGCTTGAAGTCCTGTGCGGAGGCAAGCGGCAGCGCCGTCTTCCCGTCGCACAGCGCCAGCAGCGAGAGCTCGTCGCCGACGAGGTGCTCCTCGATCACAACGCGCTCGGTGCCGAAGCGGTGCTCGACCAGCATCTGCTCGAGCGCCAACCGCGCCTGGGTCGCGTCGGCGGCGATCACCACGCCCTTGCCCGCCGCCAGCCCGTCGGCCTTGATCACGGCCGGGTAGCCGCTGATCGCGGCCATGCCGGCCGCGACGTCGCTCACGACCTGGTAGCCGGCGGTCGGCACTCCGGCGGCCTCCATCACGTCCTTGCAGAACGCCTTGGAGCCCTCCAGACGGGCGCCCGCGGCGGTCGGCCCGAAGCACGGGATCGATGCTTCGGCGAGTGCGTCGGCGAGGCCCGCGACCAGCGGCACCTCCGGCCCGACGACCACCAGCGCGACTCGATGGTCGTGCGCGGCGGATACGACACCATCGATGTCGTCGCCGGCGACGTCGATCAGCCGAGCGTCATCCGCGATCCCGGCGTTGCCCGGCGCGCACAGCAGCTCCGGGCGTCGCGAGGAGCGCGCCAGAGCCTGGATGATCGCGTGCTCGCGTCCGCCGCCGCCGACGACGAGCACGCGCTGCCGGGTAGCTCCGGTTTGATCCACTCAGCGTGCCTCCGCGCGCCTGACGGCGGCCCAACGCACGCTCAGGAAGAAACCGATGCGATGAACTCGTCGATCGGAATCGCGGCCATCGTCTCGTAGCGTGAGGTCCCGCGCGAGCCGAGCTCGAGCGATACGCGCGCCATCACCTTCTCATCGGGCGCCTGGATCACGTTGACGAAGTCGAACTCGCCAAGCGTGGCCCACTGCGCGATGACCTGCGCGCCGAGCTGCTCGACCTCGTGGTTGACCTCGCGGATCCGCGAGGGGTTGTTCTTGATCGTGTTCACACCGTCCGGCGTGAGCGACGTCAGCATGATGTAGGTCGGCACGGAGTTCCTTTCTCGATGTGTCACGCCCACTTTTAGCACGGCGGGGCTCGGCGCACGGGTGCGGCCTGCCGGCGCGCGCACTCGCCGTGGGGGACCGTGTGGCGAGGCAGCGATCCGGCGCGTCACACGGTCAGGTGCGCGGCCGCCGGCAGCGCCTCGAACACGATCTCACCGTCGGCCGCGTCGACCCTGACCGTGTCACCGGGGGCGAAGCGTCCCTCCAGGATCGCCATCGCCAGCGGGTCCACCAGGCGCTTCTGGATCACGCGCTTGAGCGGGCGCGCGCCATATGTGGGGTCGTAGCCGAGGTTGCCGATCAGCGTGCGCGCCGCGTCGCTCAGCTCTAGCACCAGGTCGCGCTCGCGTACCCGGGCGATCACTCGCGCGACCTGGAGGGCAACGATCTCGCCGATCTGCTTACGGCTGAGCGACTCGAACTCGACGATGTCATCGAGCCGGTTGACGAACTCGGGCTTGAAGCTGGCCTCGACACCGGCGCGCCCACCGGGGATGTTCGAGGTCATGATCAGCACCACGTTCTTGAACGAGACAGTGCGTCCCTGACCGTCGGTCAGGCGCCCATCGTCCATCACCGCCAACAGCGTGTTGAAGACATCCGGGTGGGCCTTCTCGACCTCGTCCAGCAGCACCACCGCGTACGGACGTCGCCGCACCGCTTCGGTCAGCTGGCCGCCCTCGTCGTATCCGACATATCCGGGGGGAGCGCCGAGGAGCCTGGAGACGGCGTGCTTCTCCATGTACTCGGACATGTCGATGCGGATCATCGCCTCCTGCGTGTCGAACATGAACTCGGCCAGCGCGCGGGCAAGCTCGGTCTTGCCGACGCCGGTGGGCCCAAGGAACAGGAACGTGCCGATCGGGCGATCGGGATCCTGCAGGCCGGCGCGGGAGCGCCGCAGCGCGCTCGCCACCGCCTCGACGGCCTCGTCCTGACCGATCACACGCTGGTGCAGACGCTCCTCCATGTGCACCAGCTTCTCGATCTCGCCCTCCAGCAGCCGGGTCACCGGGACGCGCGTCCACTTCGACACGATCTCGGCGATGTCCTCGGCGTCGACGACCTCCTTGACGAATCTCGGCACGGCGCCGTCCGTGGCCTCGGCGCCGCGGGCGACCTCGAGCTGCTTGCCCAGCTCCGGGATCGCTCCGTACTGCAGCTCCGCAGCGCGCCCAAGGTCACCTTCGCGCCGGGCGCGCTCGAGCTCGAGGCCCGCCTGCTCGAGCTTCTCCTGGATCGCAGCGAGCGCTCCGACGGTCTCCTTCTCACGCTGCCACTCTGCGTTCATCGCCGCCGAGACCTCCTTCTCCTCCGCGCGCGCGCGCTCCAGCTGCTCGCGGCGTGCGGCCGTCCCGGCATCGTCGCCGTCGGCGTTGCCGAGCGACTGCAGCTCGATCTCGAGCTGCAGTATGTGGCGATCGACCTCGTCGATCTCGGTCGGCTTGGAGTCGATCTCCGTGCGGATCTGTGCCGCCGCCTCGTCGACCAGGTCGATCGCCTTGTCGGGCAGGAAGCGATCGGCGATGTAGCGGTCGCTGAGCGTGGCGGCGGCGACCAGCGCCGAGTCCAGGATGCGGACCTTGTGGTGAACCTCGTAGCGCTGCTTGAGCCCGCGCAGGATCGCGATCGTGTCCTCGACGCTTGGCTCCTCGACGAACACTGGCTGGAAGCGGCGCTCCAGCGCCGGGTCCTTCTCGATGTGCTTGCGGTACTCGTCGAGCGTGGTTGCGCCGACTGCGCGCAGCTCACCGCGCGCGAGCATCGGCTTGAGCAGGTTGGCAGCGTCGACTGCGCCCTCGGCACCGCCCGCGCCAACGATCGTGTGCAGCTCGTCGATGAACAGCACGACCGCCCCGGCGGCGTCCGCAATCTCCTTGAGCACCGCCTTGAGGCGATCCTCAAACTCCCCGCGGTACTTCGAGCCGGCCACCAGCGCGCCGATGTCGAGCGCGACCACGCGCCGATCCTTGAGCCCCTCGGGGACGTCGCCGGATACGACCCGCTGCGCAAGCCCCTCGGCGATCGCGGTTTTGCCGACGCCCGGCTCGCCGATCAGCACCGGGTTGTTCTTAGTGCGGCGCGACAGCACCTGAATCACGCGTCGAATCTCGTCGTCGCGGCCGATCACGGGGTCAAGCTTCCCGGCCGCCGCAGCTTCGGTCAGGTCGCGGCCGTACTTCTGGAGCGCCTGGAACTTCTCCTCGGGGCTCTGGTCGGTCACGCGATGGCCGCCGCGCACGTCCGCGAGCGCCTGCAGCAGCGGATCGCGCCCGGCGCCGGCGCTACGCAGCGCCTCCCCTGCCGGTCCGGGCTCAAGCGCGAGCGCGAGCAGCAGGTGCTCGGTGGAGATGTACTCGTCCTTCAGCTCGCGCATCTGCGCTTCGGCGCGGCGCAGCGTCTGGGTCAGCTCGCCGGAGCCGGCGGCCAGCTCCTCGCGCGCGCCGCTCGTGGTCAGGCGGGGCAGCAAATCTAGCGCCGGGCCGAGCGCCTGGCGGACCGCGGCGGGATCGACGCCGAGCTTGCGCAGCACCGGCGCGACCACGCCCTCGCGCTGCTCGAGCAGGACAGCGAGCAGGTGCTCGGGCCTGGTCTGCGGGTTGCGCCGCTCGTCAGCAAGTCGCTGTGCGGCTTGGATGGCCTCCTGGGATTTGATCGTGAAACGGTCGGGCTGCATGTGTCACCTGGGCGAAAATCTAAGTCGGTAAGACTTAGATCATGCCATGCGGACGAGCGTATTGCAAGGGCTGGAAGGCCAGGACTACGAGCGGATCGTGAACTTGACCGCGGCGGTCTGCTTCTCGATGTTGCCGCCGGCGTCGACGATCGCCGCCCTGATGAATCCGGTCACCTTCGTGCGCTTTGAGAGCGCGGAGCGCAACGCGTTCAGCTGCGCGGCGGAGAAGCCGATCGCAACGCTCTTGGAGCCCGCGGCGCTGAGCGTGTAAAGGTTTGAATACTGGATGAACGCCCGCCTGCTACCGAGATAGATCGACGCGAACGCCCCGATCACGCACCTTCCGGTGCAAGCCACGTTCGCCACCACGCGCTTGGCGTGAACGGGACGCTGGCCGCCCGGGAGCGTCATGCTGAGGTCGACGATCGCGGGCGCCAGCGCCAGCGCCTGGGTGGCGAACGCGGCCAGGTTGACGCTGCCCCAGCCGGAGGCCTCGTCATAGCCGGGGCCCGCGGTGCAGCAGCCGAGCGGGCCACCGATGCTGTTCAGGAACGCGCCTACGTCGTTGCTCCCTTGCGTGACGTCGTCAAACACCTGGCTCGCGACGCTCGAGGCTCCGAGCGCGTAGAGCAGCGGGTTAGCAAGGCCGAGATCCTGCTTTCCGTGTGTGCGCAGAAGCTGATCGACAAGTGCGAAGCCGCCGGCCAGCAGCGGTGTACCGGCGCTCGTGCCGCCGACGGTGGTCCAGCCGGCGCCGCCGCATTCCGAAGCCCCGGGCGCGGTGCAGTAGATCGCGTAGCCCGGTGCGACGTCCGCGAGCATCGAAACGTCCGGCACTGCGCGGCTGTTGACGGCGACGGTCCCGTTCTGGTAGCTCGGACGGTAAAACAGGTCGCTGAGCCCGCCGCCCCCGGCGGCTCCCGGATCAGCGGCTGCGTCGTTCCAGACGACCTGGTTGGTGATCTGATTGGCGGCGTTGAGCGTGAAGTTGGTTCCGCCGACTCCCGTCACCCAGGCCGAGGACGCCGGGTAGTTGACCGCCAGCGGCCCGATCGGCGTCCCGCCGTCGGTGCAGTCCGCAGAGCCGTCATCGCCGGCGGCGGCGACGAACGAGATGCCGCTCGCCGTGGCCTCCGCGAGGATGCCTTCGGTGGCCTCAATGCCGCTTTTCTGGACGGCGTCAAAAGTGTCCGCTTCGCAGAGACCAAGCGAAGCCGAGATGACCTGCGGCTTGTAGCCCGAGTTCTCGAGCGGTGCCGAGAGCGCCTCGAGCGTGTCGGCGGCATCAGAGTCGGACTCATACACGTCGATCCCGTTGAGGCCGGGGGCGACCGCGTCGAGCACCTCCAGGTCGAGCGTCGACTCGCCGCCGGGCGGTAACGCTGCACCGAGGTTGCCGTTGGCGTCGAACGCCGTGATCTCGGGTATCGACAGATGGAAGCACGCGGCGAACTGCTCGATGTCCTTGTAGTTGAAGCCGTCGATCTCGATCAGCGCGACCCGCTCGCCCTGGCCCTGGATCGAGCTTGTGATCGGCGGGCTGTCGTAGTCATAGGCGGTGAGATACTGGTTCGGCGTGAAGCCTCCCGTCGCGGCCGCGGCGGCGCAGCCGGTGTGCGTTCCCAGACACGGAGTCGTGTTGCACAGATAGCCGGACGGGGTTTGCGTGGCGGCCTGCGCGGGTCTGCCCAGGAGCGAGCCGCGGGCGAGCGTCGGCGTCTGCGCGAGCGCTCGCGTGTTCAGTCCGACGACCCCGGTCACGAAGCCCTGCAGCCCGGCCGGCAGCGAGACGGACGTGCTGGGAGCGGTGAAACGGGCGCCGTGCGCGCCGCGGAAGCTCGACAGCGAGGTCCCGAACAGCCGTTGCGCGGTGCCGACGCTGAGGCTCGCCTCGGCGAGCAGACCAGTGGCGCCGACTCGCACCGCGCTGGCGCCGTGGGCGCGGAGGAACGCCACGACTCGCGCACGCGTCCTCGCCGAAGCGCCGAAGCGCGCGGCCAGCCGCGCGATCGACTCGTACTGGCCGTACTCGGGCGAGCCGATCGTGGTGACGCCGCGCGCAAAGCGCTGCAGACCGGGATAATCGGCGATCAGCGGGAAGACGAGCTCGAGTCGCTGTGCGGGCGGGGCACTCCCCACGCGAGTCGCCTGCGCAACGACACCCGCTCGCGCCCCGGGCGCGAGCGACAGCAGCGCCACGAGCGCAGACCCGACTAGCCAAGCCCGCGTGTTCCAGAGCGCCTGCGCCCACATCAGCAACCTCCACCTCCCGCCGAGGCGGGTATCCGGACCGAGCACGGCTTGGCCCCATTCATCGATCGACAGCGAGCCTGATCGTCGCACATGCACGAGTCCGCGGTCAATCGCGGGACGCGGTCAATCGCGGGACGCGGTCAATCGCGGGACGCGGTCAATCGCGCCGGCGGTGGGCGACCACGGGCCGCGCGAGGTCCCCCTGGCGAACGATCGCGCCACCGCGCACGTAGGGAACGATCTCTGCGCGCAGCTCGCGCCGCAGCGCCTCGAGCCTCGCCACCTCGGTCTTCAACTCGGTTGCCCGTCGCTCGAGCGCTTCGACCTTGCGTGACATCGTCGCGAGCTGGTGCTCGAGCTCGAGCACCCGCTCGACACCCGCCAGGTTGAGCCCCAGCTCCGCGGTCATCTCCTGGATGCGGCGCAACCGCTCGACATCCTGCTGGGAGTAGAGCCTGGTCCCTTTGGGCGAGCGCTTGGGCTCGATCAGGCCGCGCGCCTCGTACATGCGCAGCGTCTGCGGATGCATGTCCGCGAGCTCCGCGGCGACCGAGATCATGAACACGCCGCGGTCTGAGGCGACCTGCACCCTGGCCGTGCGCACACGCCGCGCGCTCATCAGTTGCCACCGGCCTTTGCGAACAGCGTGGCGCGGGGATTGCCGTTCATCACCTCCGACAGCCTTGCAACCGCGTCGGTCTGCTCGGGCGACAGCTTTGCCGGAACGTCGATCACGAACCTGTAGTGCAGGTCGCCGTTGCCCTTCGCGCCGAGGCGCCGCGGTCCCTCGCCGCGCAACCGCTGGACGGTCCCGTGCCTGGTTCCCGGAGCCACGCGCAGGCGCTTTGAGCCGGTCAGTGTCGGTACCTCGATCACGGCGCCGCGGATCGCCTCTGGAATCGTCAGCGGCACTTCGACCTCGAGGTTCTCGCCGATCCATTTGAAGACGGGGGATTCGGACACGCGCGTGATCACGTAGAGGTCGCCGGGTGGAGCGCCGCGCAGACCGGGCTCGCCCTTGCCGGCGAGCTTCACACGGCTGCCGTCGCGAACGCCGGCCGGGACGTTGACGCGGAGCCTGCGCACGCTGCGCTGGGCGCCGGAGCCGTTGCAGGTCGGGCATGGGTCATCGATCACCGTGCCGGAGCCGCCGCAGCGCGAGCACGGCTGTGAGATCGAGAAGATCCCCTGGCTCTGCGATTCGATGCCGCGGCCTGAGCATGCCGGACACACCTTCGCTGAGGTGCCCGGCTTGGCTCCGGTTCCGTGGCAGGTAGGACAGGGTTGCGAGGTGGACACCGACAGCGGCACCTGCGCGCCGCTCACGGCCTCGTCGAAGGTCAGCGCGACCTCGGTCTCGAGATCGGCGCCGCGCGCCTCCGGGGCTCGACCCGGCCTGGCGCCGGCGCCGCGAGCGGCCCCGGCGCCTCCACCGCCGCCGCCTCCACCGCCGCCAAACAGGTTGGAGAGGATGTCGCCGAAGCCGCCGCCGAACGAGGACGGGTCGAAGCCGCCCGGCATTGCGAAGCCGCCGAGACCGCCGGCGCGGTCATACGCCTTGCGCTTGTCCGGGTCCGACAGCACGTCATTGGCCTGCGAGATCTGCTTGAAGCGCTCCTCGGCCTGCTTGTCGCCGGCGTTGCGATCCGGATGGTACTGGCGCGCAAGCTTGCGATAGGCCTTCTTGATCTCGGGATCCGAGGCGTTCTTTCCGACCCCCAGGATCTTGTAGTAGTCGGGACGTTCAGGCATCGCGACTCCGCATCAGGCCGCGACGAGCACCCGTGCGGGCCGCAGCACGTTCTCGCCGATCCGGTAGCCGCACTGGTAGACCTCGACCACGCTCCCCGAAGCGGCGCCTGCGATCGGGGCTTGAGCAACGGCCTCGTGGTAGGTGGGGTCGAACTGCTCGCCCTCGGGCGAGAACCGCTCGATGCCAACGCGTGCGAGCGCAGCGAGCACGTCTGCGTGTACGAGCTTGATGCCCGAGATCAGCTGCGAGTCCGCGGCCGCCTCGCTCGCGGCAGCTGCGTCCGCCGGCGACTGCGCGGCCTGCACCGCGCGGTCGAGGTTGTCGATCGCCGCCAGCAGCTCCTTCGCAAGCTTGGCAACGCCGCGCTCCTGCGCCGCCGCCGCCTCGCGCGCTGCACGCTTGCGATAGTTCTCGAAATCGGCGCGCACGCGTTGCGCCAGCTCCAGGTACTCGTCAGCCCGCTCGGCGCGGACCGAGAGCTCTTCGATATCGAGCACCACCTGCTCGTCAGCCGCTGGCTGCGTGGCCGTGGCCGTCACGACCTCCTCGACCACGTCGTCGGGATCGACGACGAGCTCGGGCTCGTCCTGGCGCGCCGGCTCCGGTGCGACCGGATCCGGCCCGGAGGACGCGACCGCGGTAGCGCCAGACGCCGCCGCCGCATACGCAGCAGCCGCTCCAGCCGCGGTCGCCGGCGACGTTTGCGCACCGTCGGCCGCAGACTCCCGCTCGGGGACCCCGCCTCCAAGCGGGGCCCCAGCAAAGCCACCCGTACTCATCGTCATCGACCCTCGTCCACAACCTCGGCGTCGACGACGTCGTCCGCCTCGGCCCCGTTCGCCGACGCCCCGGCGCCGTCACCCGCAGCGTCGGCGCTCGACGCTGCCTGCTCCTGGGCGCGCATGTACATCGCCTCGGAAACCTTGTGGAAGGCGGTCTGCAGCGCCTCGGTCCTGCGGTTGATCTCGGTCGAGTCCTCGGACGTGAGGATCTCACGCACCGCCTTGATCGCTGCTTCGATCTCCGTGCGGCTGTCGGCGTCGACGACCTCACCGAGATCCTTCAGCTGGCGCTCTGCCTGGTAGGCGGCGTTTTCGCCGTTGTTGCGCGCTTCCGCGAGCTCGCGCAGGCGCTTGTCGTCCTCGGCGTGGGCCTCGGCGTCGCCGACCATCCGCTTGATCTCGTCGTCGGACAGCCGCGAGCCCGCCTTGATCTCGATCTTCTGTTCCTTGCCGGTGCCGAGATCCTTGGCCGACACGTTGAGGATGCCGTTGGCGTCGATGTCGAACGCAACCTCGACCTGCGGAATCCCACGTGGCGCCGGCGGGATCCCGGTCAGCTGGAACTTGCCCAGCGACTTGTTGTAGAGCGCCATCTCACGCTCGCCCTGCAGCACGTGGATCTCGACCGACGGCTGGTTGTCCTCGGCCGTCGAGAAGACCTCGCCCTTACGCGTGGGGATCGTCGTGTTGCGCTCGATCAGCTTCGTCATCACACCGCCCTTGGTCTCGATCCCCAGCGTCAGCGGGGTCACGTCGAGCAGCAGGACATCCTTGACGTCGCCGGACAGAACGCCGGCCTGGATCGCGGCACCGACCGCGACCACCTCATCGGGGTTCACGCCACGGTGCGGCTCCTTGCCGGTCAGCTCCTTGACCTTCTCCTGGACCGCGGGCATCCGCGTCATCCCGCCGACGAGCACGACGTGGTCGATGTTGGCGGCACCCTTGTCCTTGGCGTCATTCAGCGCCTGGCGCACGGGAGCGACGGTCCGGTCCAGCAGGGTGGCGGTCAGCTCGTTCATCTTCGCGCGTGTGAGGCGCATGTCGAGATGCTTCGGTCCGCTCGCATCAGCGGTGATGAACGGCAAATTGATCTGCGTCTCCTGCGTGGTCGACAGCTCGATCTTCGCCTTCTCGGCCGCCTCGTAGAGCCGCTGCAGAGCCATCGGGTCGGCGCTCAGATCGATCGCCTGCGACTTCTTGAACTCGCCCACCAGCCAGTCGACGATCGCCTTGTCGAAATTGTCGCCGCCGAGGTGGTTGTCACCGGCCGTCGCCTTGACCTCGAACACGCCGTCGCCGATCTCCAGCACAGACACGTCGAAGGTGCCGCCGCCGAGGTCGAACACGAGGATCGTCTGGTCGGACTCCTTGTCGAGCCCGTAGGCGAGCGACGCCGCGGTCGGCTCATTGATGATGCGCTTGACCTCGAGCCCCGCGATCTTGCCTGCATCCTTGGTCGCCTGGCGCTGGTCGTCGTTGAAGTACGCGGGCACGGTGATCACGGCACTGTCGACCGTCTCACCGAGGTACGCCTCGGCGTCGGACTTCAGCTTCTGCAGAATCATCGCGCTGATCTCCGGCGGCGAGTACTGCTTGCCGGCGGCCTCGACGCGCGCGTCGCCGCCGGGACCCGATACGACCTTGTACGGGACGATCGACTCCTCGACGCGGACCTCGCCCTCCTTGCGGCCCATGAAGCGCTTGATCGAGAAGACCGTGTTCTGGGGGTTGGTCACAGCCTGGCGCTTGGCGACGGTGCCGACCAGCCGCTCACCGCTTTGCGTGAAGGCGACCACCGACGGCGTCGTGCGTGCGCCCTCCGCGTTCTCGATCACGGTCGGGTCGCCGCCCTCGAGCACAGCCATGCAGCTGTTGGTCGTACCAAGATCGATTCCGATTGTCTTGCCCATCGTTTCGTTACTCCTGTGTTCGAAAAATCTAAGCGGGATCGTAGCAGATTTATTGGCGATGTCCAGCGCTCGGGCAGCTGCGCGCGAGACTGCAGGCGCCGCACTGCGGCGCCCGCGCGTGGCAGATCCGGCGCCCGTGGCGCAGCAGGTTGAGATGCAGCTCGAGCTCCTCGCCGGGAGGCGTCAGCGCGAGCATCTGGTCGTGCAGCTCCCCGAACGGAGCACCGGGACGTAATAGCCGCAGGCGCATCCCCACCCGCGAGACGTGCGTATCGACCGGCACGTCACGCATTCCGAGCGCGAACAGCAGCACGCACGCGGCTGTCTTGCGGCCCACACCCGGCAGGGCACACAGGTAGCTCTGCGCCTCGGGCACGCTGAGCGACGCCACCCATCCCAGCGACAGACCCTCCGGCGAGGTCGCCGTGATCGCCTGCAGGATCGCTTTGATCCGCGCCGACTTGACTTTCGAGATCCCGCCAGGCCGGATCGCCTGCTCGATGACGTCGACGTCGGCATCACGCACCGCCTCCCAGCTGCGCAAGCGCTCCGACAGCGCGAGGAACGCGGCGTCGCGGTTGCGGTCGTTGGTCGACTGCGAGAGGACCGTCAGAATCAGCTCGTCGAGCGGTCGGCCGTGTGGCTGCGCGCGCGGGATACCGTAGACCGCACGCAGCGCATCCCGGATCCTCTGAACACGAAGGCGGCTTGGCGGCCGCCACGGCCCAGCGGCGCGGGTGGACCTGTGCCCGACAGCGGGGGACGGCTTCACAGCAGTGGACGTTACCCTCGCGCCGGGGTCACCATCCGCCTGCGCCGCGGCGCCCCGACGCTCCTGGCCGGCGCGCTCGCGCTCGCGTACGTGATCGTCTCGCCGCCGAGCGCCGACCTCGCCGACGCGCTGCTGCGCGCGAAGCTGTTCGGCGCCGCGCCGTTCGGCCTCTGGAGCAACTGGTGGTACGCGGGGCATGCCGTGGCCGGCTACAGCGTCCTGTTCGGACTCCTGGCGTGGGCGCTCACGCCACAGATTGCCGCTGCGATCGCAACCACGGCGAGTGCCGCGGTGTTTGAGGCGCTGGCGCACGAGCAGTTCGGCGAGCGGGCGCTGCTCGGCTCCCTGTGGTTCGCCGTCGCGACCGCGACCAACCTGCTGAGCGGCCGCCTGACGTTCGCGATCGGGCTGGCACCGGCGCTCGCGGCTGCCCTCGCGCTCCAGCGCCACCGGCCCGGACCGGCGGCCGTGCTAGCCGCGCTCGCCACGCTCCTCAGTCCGGTTGCCGGGCTGTTCGCGGCCCTGGCGGGGGCCGCGACGGCGCTCGCGCGGCCTGCGCGCAAGAACCTGCTCGCCGGCGGCGGCGTCGTGGTCGCGGCACTCGTGCCGTTGCTGGCGACCGAGCTGGCGTTCGGCCCGGGCGGGCGCGAGCCGTTCGCGTTCTCGGCGTTCTGGCCGATCCCGGTGCTTGCGGCGCTGCTGTGGACGGCGCTCGGGCCGGGCGAGCGCACGCTTCGCGTCGGCGTGCTGCTCTACACGCTCGGTTGCGTCGCCGCGTTCGTGCTCCCCACTGCGCTGGGAGGCAACGCCGCCCGCCTTGCGCCGCTCCTCGCGGGGCCGCTGCTGCTGATGACCTGGCGCCCACGGCACCCGGCAGCGCTGCTGGCGGCCGCGTCGCCGCTGCTGTACCTGCAGTGGCAGGCCGCGATCCGCGACGTCTTCAGCGCGGCCGGGGATCCGTCCACGCGCGCGGCCTACTACCAGCCGTTGCTGGCGTTCCTGGAGCGGCAACCCGGGCCGGCGTTCCGCATCGAGATCCCGTTCACCGCTAACCACTGGGAAGCGTACGAGGTGGCGCCGCAGGTCGCGCTCGCGCGCGGCTGGGAGCGCCAGCTCGACGTCGAGTACAACGGCCTCTTCTACACCGGGACGCTAACGCCGGCCCGCTATGAGGCCTGGCTGCACAGCCTCGGCGTGCGCTACGTCGCGCTGCCCGACGTGGCACTCGACTACTCCGCCCAGCAGGAGGCCCGGCTGATCGAGCGTGGCCTTCCGTACTTGCGCGCGGTGCTCCGCACCGCGCACTGGCGCGTCTACACGGTGGCGCAGCCGGCGGCGATCGTGCAGGGCGCCGCGACCCTGCGGGCGCTCGGGCCGGGCAGCGTGACGATGCGCGCCACCACCGCGGGGCGCGCGCTCGTGCGCGTGCGCTACTCCCCGTACTGGAAGCTGTCAGGGGCGGCCGCGGCGGGCGCATGCGTCACGCCCGCCGGCCAGTTCACGTCGATCACGGTGCGACGGGCGGGACCGGTGCGCCTCGTGTTCGACTTCTCGCCGGAGCGGATCGGCTCGCGCTCGGCCCGCTGTAACCGACCAGCTCAGCAGTGAGACAACTCGTGCAGCCTGCTCGTTAGCATTGGGCGTTCGATGCGACGTCGCCTTGCCCAGATCGACGCGCGGATCCTGCCGCGCGGGTGGACCGACGTTATCCGCCAGCTGCTGCTGTTCTTCGGCGCCTACGTGCTCTACGAGCTGGTGCGGGGGCTGTCTGGTTCCGGTGGCTACAAGCCGTTCGGAGATGCCGACAGGATCATCAGCATGGAGCGCGCGTTGCACGTGTTCATCGAGCCGAGCGTCCAGGACTGGACGCAGCGGACGCACTGGCTGATGGACATCGCCGACTGGACCTATCTCAATGCTCACCTGGTCGTGACCCTCGGTGCCCTGACGTTCATTTACCTGCGGCGCAACGACTCGTTCTACTTCGTGCGCAACATGTTCATGATCGCGATGCTGATCGCGCTGGTCGGCTACGCGATCTACCCGACGGCGCCGCCGCGGCTCTATCCGGAATGGGGCTTCACCGATTCGGTGCAGCAGTTCACCGGGATCCACGTCGAGAACGGCGCCGGTAGCGCCTTCCTGAACGCGTACGCGGCCGTTCCATCGATGCACGTGTGCTTCGCGCTGATGATTGGCGTGCCGATGTCGCGGTTCGTCAAGCATGTCTTGATCAAGGTGCTCTGGCTGATCTACCCGCTGTTCATCTGCTTCGTCGTGATCGCGACCGGCAACCACTACCTGACCGACGTGTTGCTCGGCGCTCTCACGGCAGCACTCTCCGCGACGCTCGCGCACAGGTTGCTGGCGCGCGTGAAGCCTGACGCCTGGGCGTTCAGCTCGCTCACCGCATAACCGAGCAGACGATGCCCGACACCGAAACCAGAGCGGATCGCTCCGCCAACGACGGCCGCCTGGGTCGCGCTCGCTCAGGGCGCGAGGGACCAACCACCCAGGAACTGATGCGCGAGCGGCTGATCGACTCGCGGTTGACGCCGAACGCGATCTCGCTGACCGGCTTTACGCTGAACCTGCTCGCCGCGGGCCTGGTGCTCGACAGGTTGTTCTTTCTGGCCGGGATCGCGTTCATCGTCGGCTCGATCATGGACACGCTCGACGGACGCTACAGCCGCATGTCCGGTAAGGGAACTCCGTTCGGGGCATTCCTGGACTCGACGCTGGATCGGCTGGAGGAAGGAATCGTGCTGACGGCGGTGGCGGCTTACTTCGCCTCGCGCGGCAACCAGGTCGCGGTCGCGTCCGTTGTCGCGGCAGTGCTGTTCTCGCTGATGGTCTCCTACACGCGCGCGCGCGCCGAGGCGCTCGGCGTCGCCTGCAAAGTCGGGCTCGCCACCCGCCCGGTGCGGGTTGTGATCCTCTCGATCGGCCTTGTGTTCGCAAAGGGCGCCTCGATCGGCAACTTCCAGCTGCTCGCGCCGGCGGTGTACGTGCTCGCCGCGCTGACCGTGTTCACGACGATTCAGCGGATCGCCTACGTGCGTAAGCAGCTGACGGTGGTGTAACCATGGCACCGCTGCGGAAGTAGGCTCTGTGCCGCCCGCGACAAAGCTCGCGCAGGCCCCAATCTTCGAGAAGGGACGTTTCAAAGTGAGCACCACCAACGGCTCGGCCAACGGCAGTGGCCGCTACCAGGAGGACAAGGTTCGCGTCGCGATCATCGGCGTTGGCAACTGCGCGAGTTCGTTCGTCCAGGGCATCCAGTACTACCGTGACGCCAATCCACAGCAGCAGGTCCCGGGCCTGATGCACGTCGATCTCGGCGGCTACCACGTGCGCGATATCGAGTTCAGCGCCGCCTTCGACATCGACCTCGAGAAAGTCGGCAAGGACCTTTCGCAGGCGATCTTCGCCGGACAGAACAACACGCTCAAGTTCGCCGACGAGGTACCGAACCTCGGCGTCACGGTGCTGCGCGGGATGACCCACGACGGGCTCGGCAAGTATCTGAGCCAGAAGATCAAGAAGGCCCCCGGCCCAACCGCCGACATCGTCGAGGTCCTCAAGGAGACGCACACCGACGTCGTGATCTCCTACCTGCCGGTCGGCTCCGAGCAGGCGACCAAGTGGTACGTCGAGCAGATCCTCGAGGCCGGGTGCGGGATGATCAATTGCATCCCGGTGTTCATTGCGCGCGAGCAGTACTGGGACAAGCGATTCAGGAAGGCCGGCCTGCCGATCGTCGGCGATGACATCAAATCGCAGGTTGGCGCGACGATCGTGCACCGCCAGCTCGCGCGGCTGTTTCACGAGCGCGCAGTCAAGCTGATGCGCACCTCACAGCTCAACGTCGGCGGCAACATGGACTTCTACAACATGCTCGAGCGCGAGCGCCTGGAGTCCAAGAAGATCTCCAAGACCAACGCGGTCACCTCGATCATGGGCCACGAGCTGCCCCCCGGGGACGTCCACGTCGGTCCTTCGGACTACGTGCCGTGGCTGACCGACCGCAAGTGGGCGCACATCCGGCTCGAGGGTCAGGCGTTCGGCGACGTGCCGCTCAACATGGAGGTCAAGCTCGAGGTTTGGGACTCGCCGAACTCCGCCGGGATCGTCACCGACGCTGTGCGGATCTGCAAGCTGGCGCTCAACAACGGGCTCTCCGGACAGCTCGACGGCCCGAGCTCGTACCTGATGAAGTCGCCCATGCACCAGCGGCCCGACGACGAGGCCCGTCAGGCGACCGAGGCGTTCATCGCCAAGTACGCGCGCAAGTCGACGCCCGCTGCCGTGCCCACTGCGACGCCCGCGAAGGCACCGTCGAAGACCGGCGCCTGAAAAGCCTGGGCCGCCACGGCGGCCCCCGCAGAGACACTCGATCGAGTCCCTGGCAGGGCAGCGCGGCCGGTACACGTGAGATCCGCCGCTAGACTGCTCGGCGTGCCCGGCGAGCGCTTGGCGATAGCGCAGGTGAGCCCGTTTGCGTGGGAAGCGCAGACCGAGATCGGCCATCACGTCGCGAGGGTCTCCGAGGAGCTGGCGCGGCGCGGCCATCGCGTCGTGCTGATCGCCCCTTCGCAGTCGGCGGATCTGGTGCGCGACAGCCGCAAAGCGCTGCACGACGATCCGCAGGGACTACTGGCGCGCGCGGACGGCGCGCCGGTCGTGCTCGGCGTCGGCGAGGTGCTGCCGTTCTCGCCGACTCGCAGGCGCGCGGACTCGCTGCCGCTGGACGTCGCGCGCACGATCGAGCAGGCGCTCACGGCGTTGCCGCTGGACGTGGTCCATGTACACGAGCCGTTCGCCCCCAGCGCATCGAGCGTGGCGCTGCGCAACTCGCGCTCGCTGAACGTCGCTACCTTCCACGCGCCGACCGAGCGGATCCTCTCCTCGCAGCTCACGCGACCGCTCGGGCGGCTGCTGTTCGGGCGCCTGGACGCGCGCACGGCGAGCCACGCCTCGACGCTGGAGCTGATGGACCGTTTCTTCCCGGGTGAGTACCAGGTTGTCGCGCCCGGCGCGGACCCGCTGCCGCGCGCGCCGTCAGCCGAGGGCATCGAACTGGTGATGATCGCGGAGGAGGAGCGCGCCGCGCTGCGGACCTTCCTGCGGGCGCTGCGGTTGCTTCCTGCCGACGCAGCCTGGCGCGCGACGGTCTTCTCGCCCCGCCCACTCGCGGCGCCGGCGACGCTCAGCCGAACGCTACGCGAGCGTGTGCGGTTCGTCGATGCCGGCGAGATGACGGCGGCGCAGGCGCTCAGCGGCGGCGACGTGCTGGTGCTCGCCTCCGAGGGCGCTCGCCCAACGCCGGGCGTGCTTGTGCGCGCGCTCGCGAGTGGCATCGTCCCGATCGCCACGTCCGTGATGCCCTACGAGGAGCTGCTCGCAGAGGGCAGACGGGGGCTCCAGTTCGGTCCCGGTGACGCCCAGACGCTCGCGGCGCACATGACCCGCGTGATCACCGACAGCGGCTTGCGCGAGCAGCTGCACGACAGCGCCAGCGAATTGCGTGCGACGCTCCGGTTCGCGCGTGTGGCGGAGGATCTCGAGCGGATCTACGCGAGCCTGATCGCCCGCCGCCACGACGGTCGCGGCTCGCCGGCGCTACGCCGCGTGCTTGCCACGCGACCACTGATCGACGTCGACCTGCACATGCACACCGACCACTCCTACGATTGCGCCACGCCGGTCGAGGTGCTGCTCGCCGAGGCGCGCAGCCGCGGCCTCGGAGCGATCGCCGTAACCGACCACAACGAGGTCTCCGGCGCGCATGAGGCGCGCGCCAAGGCCGTCGGGATCAAGGTGATCGTCGGCGAGGAGGTCAAGACCGCCGACCAGGGCGAGGTGATCGGCCTGTTCATCGAGGAGAAGATCCCGCGCGGGATGACTTTGCAGGAGACGATCGCCGAGATCAGACGCCAGGGCGGGATCGTGTACGTGCCGCACCCGTTTGACCGGTTGCACTCAGTGCCGGACTACAAGCATCTGCTCGACGTGCTCGACGACGTCGACGCGATCGAGGTCTTCAACCCGCGGGTCGCGATCGCCGAGTTCAACGAGGAAGCCCAGCGGTTCGCGGCCAAGTACCGGATCCCGGCCGGGGCGGGCTCCGATGCGCACGTCCCCCAGGGACTCGGGTCGGTCCGCATCCGCATGCGCGAGTTCAACGGGCCTGAGGAGTTCCTGGAGTCGCTGCGCGACGCCGACATCGTCCGCAACCCGGCCAGCCTGCTCTACGTGCAGGCGCTTAAGTTCCTGCAAACAAAAGCCCTTCCAGGCCTTGCAAGGCGCGCTTCGCGCGAGCGGCGCGTGCGTCGCGTGGCACGCAAGTCCTGATGCAGTCGCAGGGAGATTCCCGCCTCCCGTCCAATCCGGCAAGCGTGCCGGTCACCGATGACGAGATCCGCGAGAAGTACCTCGAGCGAGCGATCCGGGAGCTGAACACGCTCGCGCGGGAGCTGCAAAGCTGCCCGCACTGCCCCCGCGGGCAGCTGATGCCGGTGCTCGGATCCGGGCACCCGCAGGCGGACATCTTCCTCGTCAAGTACCAGCCGCGACCCTCGGAGGTTGAGGAGGGGGTCGCCTTCTATGGACGCGCGGGCAACGCGCTGATGAAATCGCTCAAGCGCCTGGCGATCGATCCGCTGGCCGTGTACGGGACGCTGTGCGTCAAATGCCCCGTGAGTGACCCGGCGATGGCGGACCCCGCCTGCGTGGCGCACTTGCTCGAGGAGCTCGCGATCGTCTGCCCGAAGATGCTGGTCGTGATGGGAGTCGACGCGCTCGCCGTGATCAACGACCTGCAGGCGCCGCTCGGCCGGCGCCTGGCCGCCGATCCCGGCGTGATCCAGGAGTTCACACCCTCGATCGCGGGGCTGTACGTGCCCAACATCGACGAGTCGCTCGACGAGGAGAGCGCCAAGCGCCACTTCTGGGCGGCGTTTCGCGTGCTCGGCCGGTGGTGGGCCGACCTGCCGCCCTATTGAGTGTAAGCTCGCGCAATGGACCTCGAGGAACATACGCTCGAGCGGACCGGCGACCGCTGCGAGGAGTGCGGCGCGAAGCTGACCGCGCAGGAGCTGCAAGCAGTGCTCGAATCGGGCGGACCCGCGCTGTGCGCGATCCACGCCGCCGAGGATCAGCCGGGACTAGAAGCCGAACAGGAGTACGGCGACAGTCGCTGACCGCGCCCTTAGGGCTCCCAGCGTGCGGGTTTGCCGCTGACGGCGCCTTTTGGGTTGGGTTTGGCGACGACGCCGCCGGGGAATGCGCAGCGCACCGTGAAGGAGATCCTGCCCGGGGTGTTTCACTGGACCGCGATCCATCCGAAGATCCACGTCGAGGTCTCCTCGTACTGGCTGCAGGAAGGCGGCGTGCTGATCGACCCGGTCCTCCCGCCCGACGTCGGGCTGGACTGGTTCGGGCAACGCTCGGCGGTGCCCGCCGCGATCGTGCTCTCCAACCGCCACCACTACCGCGACAGCGCCCGGTTCGCGCGGCGCTTCGGCTGCTCGGTGCACTGCAACGGCGCCGGGCTGCACGAGTTCACGCACGGCGAGCAGGTGGAGGCGTTCGACCCCGGCGACCGGCTCCCCGGGGGGATCCTCGCTTACGAGATCGGCGGGATCTGCCCCGACGACACCGCGCTTTACCTGCCGGTCCAGCGCGCCCTGGCGTTCGCCGACGGGCTCGTGCGTGGTGGCCCTCATGGTCAGCAGGGCGCAGGAGATGGGGGAACGGAGAGCGGGGCGCCAGACGAAGCGGGCGGCGCGCTCGGGTTCGTGCCGGACGCGCTGATGGACGACCCACCCGAGACCAAGCGGCTGCTGCTCGCGTCGTTTGATCGGGCCCTCGCGGAGCTCGAGTTCGAGCACATCCTGCTCGCGCATGGCCGGCCGCTCGTCGGTAACGGCCGCGCTGCGCTCGAGGAGCTCGTGCGCAGCGGCGGGCGCACGGCGTTCGAGCTGTAGTGACGAGCTCTCAGCGGCCAGCGATCGTGAGCACGATCTTGCCGAGCTTGCCGCCCGCGGCGAAGCGGTCGTAGGCGTCGGCGGCCTGCGCCAGCGGGTAGCTGGCGGCGACCGGCACCCGGACCGCGCCGGATTGCAGCAGCGGCAACACCGAGCGCTCGACCGCGCGGGCGGTCGCGGCCTTCTCCTCGAGCGGACGCGCACGCAGGGTCGAGCCCGAGATGCGGCCGCGCTTGGACATCAGCAGGCCCAGGTTCAGCTCGCCTTTGGCTCCAGCGCCGATGCCGATCACGACGATCCGACCGTTCGTTGCCAGCGCCTTCACGTTGTCGGGCAGGTTCGGAGCGCCGACCAGCTCGAGGATCACATCAAACGGGCCGTGTGCGGCGAACCCCTCGGGTTCGATCACGTTCGCGCCCAGCGCGGCGACCGGCTCCCGCATTTCTGGGTTGCGTACCGTCGCCGTGACGGCGGCGCCCGTGACCTGCGCGAGCTGGATCGCAGCGGTGCCGACACCGCCGGCAGCGCCGTGGACGAGCAGCCGCTCGCCGGGCCTCAACCCCGCCTGCGTGAAGATCGCGTCGTGGGCGGTCGTGAAGACTTCCGGGACGCCCCCCGCCTGGGTCCAGTCAAGCGCTTCCGGGACGGGCATCAGCACGCGCTCGTGCACTACCGCCAACTCCGCTTGACCGCCGCCGCCGACGATCGCCATCACGCGGTCGCCCGGCTCAAAGCGGCTCGCCCCGGTCCCGAGCGCCGCGACTTCGCCCGCCAGCTCCAGGCCCGGGATGTCCGCCGGGGAGCCCGCCGGCGCGGGATACAGCCCGCGGCGCTGCAACATGTCGGCGCCGTTGAGGCCTGCCGCGATGACCGCTACGAGCACCTCGCCGGCTCCGGGCACCGGGTCGGGATGCTCCTCCACGCTGAGCTGCTTCTCGCGGATCGTGACGGCAAGCATCGCTGCTGGCTAACCCTACACGTCGTAGAGCGTTCGCGGCGGACCGCCCGACGCACCGAGCAGGTTCAGAGCTCTCCTGCGGGGCTTGCCGATCAAGCAACGCGTTCGAGCAGCGCGACGCACTCGATGTGCGGAGTCTGCGGGAACATGTCGACCGGGCGTACCCGGCGCAGCGCGTAGCCGGCGTGCACCAGCTGGGCGGCATTGGGCGCGAGCGTGGTCGGGTTGCAGGAGATGTACACGATCCGCTTCGGGGCGGCCTCGATGATCCGCCGGACGACCTTCTGCGAGAGCCCGGCGCGCGGCGGATCGACGACCAGAACTTCGGGACGGCCCGCCTTCTCGACCAGCTCGCGCAGCACCAGGCGGACATCGCCGGCGAAGAAGCGCGCGTTGTCGATCTCGTTGGAGCGGGCGTTGGCGATCGCGTCCGCGATCGCCTGCTCGACGATCTCCAGGCCCCACAGCTCGGCTGCGCGAGGCGCCAGGGTCAACGCGATCGTGCCGATCCCGCAGTACAGGTCGTAGACGCGCTCGTAGCCGCGCAGGGCGGCGTACTCGGTCACGATCGCATACAGCCGCTCCGCCGTCTCGGTGTTGGTCTGGAAGAACGCCTCGCCGGAGATGCGCAGGCGCAGCCCGCCGATCTCCTCCTCGAGCACCTCGACGCCGGCCAGCAGCTCCGTGTCGCCCCCCTGTGTGGTCTCCGCGGCGCTGCGCAACTGCGTCCAGAGCACGCCCGCGGCGTTGCTCAGCGCGCCGGCCAAGCCGTCGCGATCGAGCACGCCGGCGTTGGTGACGAGCCGCACCTGCAGCTCCCCGGTGCGCCTGCCCTCGCGCACCACCAGGTTGCGCAGAAAGCCGCCGCCGGTGCGCCGGTCGTAAGGCGCCAGCGCGCGCGCCCGACACCACGCGAGAACCTCCTCGCGCGCGCGGTTGGCAGTCTCGGACGCGAGCAGGCAGTCGCTCAGCGGCGCGATCTCCTCCCAGCGCCCGGGCGCGTGGAAGCCGCATACGAGCTGCCCTTCCGCGTCCGCGCCGAACGAGTACTCGAGCTTGTTGCGGTAGCGCCACTGCGACACCGCCGGGACGATCGGCTCCAGCCCGTAGCCGTGCAGCCGGCCGATGCGTGCGAGCGCGTCTTCTACCTGGCCGGCCTTCACCTCGAGCTGGCGCTCGTATGGAAGCACCTGCCACGGGACGCCCGGGTGATCGGCGCGGGGAGCGATGCGATCGGGACTCGGTTCCAGGATCTCGACGGCGCGCGCCTCGGCGTAGGCGCGCTTGGACCGTCCGACGACCGCGCGCACGCGGTCGCCCGGGATCGCGCCCGCGACGAACACCACGTAGCCGTCGAGCCGCGCGATGCCCGCGCCGCCGTTGGCGAGCGCATCGACGCTGAGCTCCAGCTGATCGCCGCGGCGCGGCCTGACGCTCGCTGCCTGCTCCTGATCGGTCGGCCTGGCCTCGGGTGAGCCGCCAGTGGCCACTATGCGTCGGTGCTCACCAGCAGCTCGAGCAGCGCCTTCTGCGCGTGGCGGCGGTTCTCGGCCTGATCCCAGATCCGCTGGCGATCGCCATACAGGATGCCCGCGGTGATCTCCTCCCCGACGTGAGCCGGCAGGCAGTGCAGCGCGAAGGCGTGCGGGGCGGCGCACGCGAGCAGTGCCTCGTCGAGGCGGTAGGGGGCGAGCGCCGCGCGGCGGGCAGCCGCGCTCGCGGCGTCGTCGGTCATGCTCAGCCACACGTCCGTGTACACGGCGTCGGCGTCACGCACCGCCGCCTGCGGATCATCGGTCAGGTGCGCGCCGGCGAGCGGCTCGAGCTGGTAGCCCTCGGGCGCGGCGAGGTGCAGTTCCACGCCAGCCAGCGCCCCGAGGATCGCGAGCGACCGCGCGACGTTGTTGCCATCACCGACGTAGGCCAGCTTCAGGCCATCGAGGCGCCCGAAGGCCTCCTGCAGGGTCATCAGATCGGCGAGCGCCTGGCACGGGTGGTGCCCGGCGGTGAGCATGTTGATCACCGGCACGGACGCGTGCTCGGCGAACTGCTCGACGAACTCGTCGGACGCGGTGCGGATGCCGACCGCCGCCGCGTGGCGTGAGAGCACGTAGGCGGTGTCCCGCACGTCCTCACCGCGGGTCAGCTGCAGGTCCTCGGCGCGCAGGACCATCGGGTGGCCGCCGAGCTCGGTCACGCCCGCCTCGAACGACACGCGCGTGCGGGTGGACGGTTGCTGGAAGATCAGCGCGACAGTACGGCGCACGAGCACGTCGGAGCTGCGCGGGCTTGCCTTGAGCTCGATCGCGCGCTCGAGCAGCGCGGCCAGCTGGCTGGCCGTCAGCTCGCCGCCGGTCAGGATGTGAGTCGGCCGCGCGTGGCCGGTGCGGGTCTTCGTGGCGCTCAAGCGCGACAGTGTACGTTGCCGGCTGTGCAGTTGCGCCTGCTGAGCTGGAACCTCATGCACGGCCGCTCGCTGCCTGGCGCCGGGCGCGACCTGCTGGACGAGTTCACGTCCGCACTCGACGCCTGGCAATGGGACCTGGCGCTGCTGCAGGAGGTGCCGCCGTGGTGGCCGGCACTGCTGGCAGCGCGGCTGGCGGCGAGGGCGGCCGTGGTGCGCACGTCCCGCAACGCGTTCCCGGCGCTGCGGCGTGCGGTCGCGGTGCGCCGGCCGGACCTGATCAAATCGGGCGGCGGCGGTGCCAATGCGATCCTCGCGCGAGTGCCGGAGTTCCGGCCTGAGCCGCACTCCCCGCGCGCACCGGACTTGTCGATCACCGCGCACGCGAGCCGGAGGCTGCGCCTGCTGCCCGAGCGCCGGATGCTGCACGCGGTCAGGCTGGCGCAAGGCTGCTGGGTCGGAAACCTCCACGCGACCGCCCATAACGAGCAGGCGGCGCGCCGCGAGGCCACGGTCGCAGCGCGCGCCATGCAGGGCTGGGCGGCGGGGGAGCCGGTCGTGCTGGGAGGCGACTTCAACGTGCGCGGCCTGACGCTGGCCGGATTGGAGCTGATTGGCGCTTCTGAGGTCGACTACGTGTTCGCCGCCGGCCTGGGCGCCGGCGGCGAGTGCACGGTGCTGCAACACGGGCGACTCTCGGACCATGCGCCGATCTCGGTGACGCTCGAGCTGGCCGAGCTAGAGCAGGAAGCTGACAAGACCGACCACGCTAGGCCAGCTCAGCGGCGCGGGAGCGCACGAGCTCCACGATCGCCGCCGGAGCGCTCGTAACCGAGCCGCCTACGAACGGCGGCTCAGGATCGTACTCAATCCCAAGCTGGATCGCCTGCGCCCATTGCTCACCGGCGATCCGCGCCGCGAGCGTCAGGGCCATGTCGATTCCCGCGCTGACACCGGCCGCGGTGAACACCTTCCCCTGCTCGACGACGCGGCGGCGCACCGGCGTCGCCCCGTAGGCAGCCAGCATGTCGAGCGCCAGCCAGTGGGTCGTCGCCTGGAGGCCGTCGAGGATGCCGGCGGCCGCCAGCAGCAGCGCACCGGTGCACACCGATGTGGTCCACCTGGAGTGCGCGTGCGCCTCGCGCAGCCACGCGAGCAGCGTCTCGTCGCGCATCAGCGCGCGCGTCCCGAAGCCGCCGGGGACGACGATGATCTCCGGGTGAGGGAGGGCACTCAGCGGAAAGTCGGCGACGAGCGCGAGCGCGCCGTTCTCGGTGCGCTTTGGTCCCGGCGCTGCGGCTAGGAACGAAACCTCGGCGCCCGGCAGGCGTGAGAGGACCTCGTAGGGGCCGACCGCGTCGAGCGCTGTGAGGTCGTCGAAGATCGGGATCGCGATGTTCATCGGCCACGGCGCGCCTCAGCGCCCGGCGCGCAGACCCAACCCGCGCAGCATCAGCAGCGCCTTCTCGCCGAGCGTCCCGCGCCCCGGCAGGACCCCAAGCTGCGTGGCGGCGTCATACAGGTCGTAGAAGGCACGCACCCTGAGGAGCTGCCCGCGCTCGAGCTCGCAGTAGAAGACGCAGGGGACGACGATGAACCGGTTCGTCGCCGGGAGGCCCTCGAGTGGCTCCCGGTGCGTCGCGAGCAGCTTGCACGGCGCCGCCACGAAGCGCCCGTCGGTGAGGCGCGCGCCGATCTTCTGCAGGCGTGCATCGGGGAACGCGGCCCACAGGCGGGAGGCGTGCGCGACGAGCGCTTCGCGCCCCTCCAGTGGCTCGCCGACGAGCGGGTCCTCGTAGTGCACGTTGTCTCTGCACACGGGGTTGAACGCGTCCGCTTCCTTGCCAGACCAGGCGGCTTCCCAGGCGTCGATCAGCTCGTCGACCGGCATCACCCGCGCTTGCACGTCGTGCGTCATCGCGCCTCGATGCTAGCGCGGCACCGACGCGCAATCGATTCGCTCCACGAGCGCCGGCGAAACCGGTCCGCGCCGGGACGCAAACCGATCATTGCCACCTTGAGGATCCGAACGCGCCGCCCTGGCAGACTTGAGGGCGTGACGGTCCTTCCCCGCGAGCGCCTGGTCTCTGCATATCTGTATCTGATCTGCGACGAGCTCCCCGACGTACGCCTGCGAGCAGCGCTCGCGGGGGGGGTCGATCTCGTGCAGCTGCGAATCAAGTCGGGCGACGATCGGCGCATCCTGGCAACGGCCCAGCGCTACCGCGCCGCCTGCAGCGAGCACGGCGCGCTGTTGGTCATCAACGATCGCCCCGACCTGGCGGTGCGCGCGGGTGCCGACGGCGTCCACGTCGGGCAGGGCGACATGGCCGTCGCGCGTGCGAGGGAGCTGGTCGGCCCCGACCGGATCATCGGCCTGTCCGCGAGCGCCCCGGCCGAGCTCGACGGCGCCAACGCGAGCGACGCCGACTACATCGGCGTCGGCCCGATCCACTCAACGCCCACCAAGCCGGAGCAGGCAGGCGTGGGGATCGAGCTCGTGCATTACGCATCGGCGCACGCGCGCAAGCCGTTCTTTGTGATCGGCGGGATCGACAGCGGCAACATCGAGACTGTCGTGGCTGCCGGAGCGCGGGGCGTCGCGGTCGTGCGCGCACTGACCGAGGCGCCCGATCCCGAGCGCGCGGCACGGCAGCTGCGCGCCGCGCTGACGCGCGGAAGCGGCGGCGGCGGCGGCGGCGATCCCCCACGATCCGACGGAGGCTCACCCTGAGCCGCACGGAGGACCGCAATGCGGCCGCACGCGCCACGCTGACGCCGTTTAAGCCGGGCGAGCGCCCGTGGCCGATCATCGTCAGCTCCGTGACCGCGTTCGCGCTGGGCGCGCTGACGCTGATCCTCGACCTGGCGCGGGTGAAGGTGAGCGGGCAGCAGCCGGCGCTGAGCGTGGTGGTCGTCTACACCGGGCTGATGTTCGCATGCGCGGCGGGGACCTGGAGGATGCGCTACTGGGCCGTCCTGGGCTTTCAGACGTTGCTGGCGATCGGCATTATCGGGTTCGCGCTGGCGCTGATCCGGGTCACCAGCCTCCCCTGGCTGCTGATCTGCCTAGCAGCGATCGGCTTCGGCGGCTTCCTGTTCTGGAAGCTCGTGCGCGTGCTCGGTCGCCTGCAGCTGCCCGAGCGCCACGAGCCCTGATGCATGCCGCGGCGGCGGTGGGATAGTCTGCGAGCGTGCCTGAGAGCTCGTATGACTGCGTCGTAATCGGGTCCGGCCCGGGCGGCTACGTGGCGGCGATCCGCGCCGCGCAGCTCGGCATGAAGACGGCGGTGATCGAGAAGGACAAGGTCGGAGGTCGCTGCCTCAACTACGCCTGCATCCCCGCGAAGGCGGTGCTGCGGGTCGCCGACGTGGTTCAGGAGATCCGTGAAGCCGAGGCTTTCGGGATCGAGGTGAGCGCACCGAAAATCGACTACGGCGCGGTCAGCGCCCGCCGCGAGAAGGTCGTCGCAACGCTGACGGGCGGAGTCTCAGGCCTGCTGAGGAAGAACCGGGTGGATCTGATCGAGGGCGTCGCGGTACTCGGCGGCGGTGGCGCCCAGCTGTCGGTGACGGTCGGCGGCGCGGAGATCTCCGCGAGGAAGGTCGTGCTCGCCACCGGTTCGGTCAAGCGGCCGATCCCCGGCACGCAGTTCGGCGGACGTGTGATCGGCACCGAGGAAGCCTGGGCGCTGCCCGAGCTGCCCGCGAAGCTCGCGGTCGTCGGCGCCGGCGCCTCGGGCTGCGAGATCGCATCCGCGTATGCGCGCCTGGGCACCGAGGTCCTGCTGGTCGAGGCGCTCGACCGGGTACTGCCCACGGAGGACGCCGACATCTCCAGGCTCGTCGAGCGCGGCCTGCGCAAGCAGGGCATCGCGATCCACACCAAGACGCTGGTCGGCAGCGTCGAGTCGGGCGCCGGCAACGTCCAGTTCAGCTACGGCGAGCAGTCCGGCGCTTGCGACTGGCTGGTGATCGCCGCCGGGCGCGGCCCTGACGTGGATGCGCTCGGTCTCCAAGCCGCCGGCGTGAAGCTGCTCGAGAGCGGCCTGATCGAGGTCGACGGAGCCCAGCGCACGAGCATCGAGGGCGTCTACGCGATCGGCGACATCGTGCCCGGCCCGGCGCTCGCGCACAAAGCCTCGGATCAAGGCGTGATCGCGGTTGAGGATGCGGCGGGCCTGCCGACCCACCCGATCGCGCACGTCGACATCCCACGAGCGACGTTCTGCAGCCCGAACGTCGCGAGCTTCGGCCTGACCGAGACGCAGGCGCGCGAGCAGGGCTACGACGTCGTCGTCGGCAAGGTCCCCTACGGAGCGGTCGGCGCCGGCACCGTGTACGGCGACCGCACCGGGCTCGCCAAGATCGTTGGCGAGACGAAGTACGGTGAGCTGCTCGGCGGCCACATCGTCGGCGCCAAAGCCACCGAAATGATCCAGGAGCTCGTCAACGCGCGCGCGCTCGAAGGCGGCTATCCGGAAGTCGCCCGGATCGTGCATGGCCATCCGACGCTCTCAGAAGCGGTGATGGAAGCGGCCCGGGCCGCCGACGGCTGGTTGATTCACGGGTGATCTGCACCGCTCCTCCGCGAGCGCAGGCGGACGCTCGAGCACGCTGTGGGTACGCCGGCGGCTGTACGCCCGGATGCTAACCCCGGAGCCGGTCTTCTTCTATGACCTCGGCCGGCCGGAGTGCTACCTGGCGGCGGAGCGAATCATCGCCGCGCTGCCGGTGATGCCCACGTGGGAGCCGGTGCTCGGCTCGGAGTTCGAGCCGGAGCTGCTGGACCGAGACTCCGTGCAGCGGCGCGCAGCCGAACTGGCGCTGTTGCCACTGCGCTGGCCGGTGGTCTGGCCGCCGGACACGCGGACGGCGATGCTGACCGCCACCTACGCCAAGCGGGTCGGCCGCGCGGTGGCGTTTTCGCTGGCCGCGTTCCGCCAGGCGTTCGCGGGCGGCCGCAACCTCGGCGACGAGGACACGGTCCTGATCGCCGCCGCCGCCGCCGAGATGCATCCGCTGGCCGTTCGTAAGGGGATCCGGACCCGATCGGTCGACGGAGCGCTCGTGCATGCCACCGTCACGGCCCGCACGGCCGGCGTTGACGTGCTCCCCGCGATCGCACTCGGATCGCTGGTGCTGAGCGGCCCCAGCGCCGTCGAACAGGCCGCAGCGACGCTCGCACGCTGACCCGATTGGTGTAATTCCTCACCCGGCTTTTCCGTGCGCGATCGGCAGCAGTAGATTTCATCACTCGATGAGCGACGCAACCGCACCGGTGCCGGCCGCGGCGGGCAGCAAGGGCGACATAACCACGATCGAGCTGGCACGGCGCGAACGCGCCGTCGCGCGACGCAGCGCGCAAATACGCGCGACGATCCCGAACGTCGAGCTCAGCGCCGTCGTCGACATGCACGCGTGCCTCGCGCTCGAGGCGCAGCTGAGCTGCGGCACTACCGCATTGCTGGTCCGTGCCTGCGCGCTGGCGCTCACCGAGGTGCCCCGCGCGAACGGCTCCTACCGCGACGGGCGGCTGGAGCTGTACTCGCGCATCAACATCGGCGTCACGATCGCCGAGGATGACCTCTACCTGGTGCCGACGATCCTCGACGCCGACGCGAAGTCGGCCGCGGAGATCGCGCTCGAGCTGACGGCGCTGGCGCGGCGTGCCGGTGAGGGGAAGTTGACCACGCCCGAACTGTCGGGGGCGACGTTTACCGTGACCGATTCGATCGTGTTCGAGATCGCGACGCTGACCCCGCTGATCATCGCGCCGCAGTGCGCAGCGCTCGCGGCTGGGCCGGTGCGTGAAGTTCCCGTGGTCCGTGAAGGTCAGGTCGTTGCGGGCCACACGATGGGACTAACGCTCGCCTGCGACCATCGCATCCTGTACGGCGCCCGCGCGGCCGCGTTCCTGCACCAGATCAAAGCCCACCTCGAGGCGGGAACGCCGTGACCGAGCCGGTCGAGAGCGCACCGTTCGCGGACTTCGAGTCGACCGCGACGCTGATCGCGCAGCGCGGCCGCGAGACGCTTCTGGAGCGCCTGCGACACGCCTACAGGGAGGCCGCCACCGCACACGCCGACGTCCTGGCGCCCGACGAGCAGCGCACCGAGGCGCTCGTGCAGAGAGCCGCGCAACGAGCGAATGGGCTGCAGTGGCGCCGAGCGCTTGCCTGCGCCGGCGCGGTGCAGCTCCGGATCAGCATCGCGCAAGCGCTGACGCACCCGGCCGTCGAGCGCGCTCAGGCGATCGCGGGCGCGCCCTCCTACGAGCAGGATCTCGTTGCGCTGCGCCTGCCAGCCGTGCTCGAGGCCGCGACCCCCGTGCGTGGACCGGGAACCGAGGCCGAGGCCGAAGCCGAACCCGAACCCGAACCCGAACCCGAACCCGAACCCGAAGCCGAACCCGAAGCCGAACCCGACGCCGACGCCGACGGAGCTCAAGACGGCAACCCGGACGAAGCCGGCACCCCGGGCGACCGGCTACAGCAGCTGATCGACTCACTCCCTCGATTTCCGGACGAGGTGAGGGTCAGCGCGATCCACCTTGGCGGCGTGGCCGACCTGCTCGCGGACGACCAGATCGACTTGCGAGTGTCAGGCGACGGCTTCGACATCGTTGGTCTGGACGACTTGATCATCGGCAGACTGGGCTGGTCTGAGATCGACGATCTCCTGGTTCCGGAGCCGGCCAGCCGTCGTGAGCGGCGCCGCTCGACTACGCGGCTGGTCGTGCAGACAAGCCAGGGCGACGCGAGCTTCGAGGTTGCGTCGCTGTCGCGCGAGGCGCTGCGGGAGCGATTGCGACCGCTGCGGACATACTTCCAGCAAAGCCGACGCGGTGAGTGACGCCGCCCTACGGCTAGCCGACACGCTGCGCCCCGATGTCGCCGACGAGCGCGTGCTCGAGGCGATCGCCGCGGTCCCGCGCGAAGCGTTCGTGCCGGCTAGCCGCCGCGCGCACGCATACGACAACGCGGCGCTGCCGATCGGCTATGGCCAGACGATCTCGCAGCCGCTGGTGGTCGCGCGGATGCTGGCACTTCTCGAGCTCCGGGGCACCGAGCGCGTCCTTGACGTCGGCACCGGTTCCGGCTACCACGCGGCGCTGTTGGCGCGACTCGCCGCCGCGGTGTTCTCGATCGAGCGCTACGCGCAGCTGAGCGCGGCTGCGCAACTCGCACTCGACCAGCTTGGCGTGGGCAACGTCCGGCTGTTCATCGGCGACGGCGCCGCAGGGCTCAGGGAGCTCGCTCCGTTCGATGCGATCAACGTCGCCGCCGCCACCGGCCCTGACGTGCCGAGTGAGCTCCTGGATCAGCTGGCGCCCGGGGGAAGGCTGGTGGCCCCCGTTGGCGTGAGCGATCAGCGCCTCGTGGTGATCAGGCGCCGCGGCGAGCAGTTTCAGGTCGAGCCTCACGAGCAGGTCCGGTTCGTCCCGCTCGTGCGGACCGGGCGATGACCGCTCGTCCCCCGGCGCCGCCAAGGTAAGAAGCAGGTAAGGTAACGCAGCTAAGCGGAAACGCTGGGGTAGACTCGAGCCGTGAACTCGAAACTGTACCGGCGTTGGCGCGCGTCGGCGCACTCAGTCAGGATGGCGCGTTACGCGCTCGGCTCGGTTGTCGCTCTGCTCACCAGCGTACTCGTGTTCGCGCTGCTGTACGTGATGGGCGTCGACACCACCACCGACTCGATCGTAGCGTTCTTCGCCGGGGCAGTTCCGAACTGGATCCTCAACCGGCGCTGGGCCTGGGAGCGCGAAGGCAAGGTCGAGATCGCGCGTGAGGTTGTCGGCTACTCAATCGTCTCGCTGCTGGCGGTGCTCGCCTCGTCGCTGGGCACCGGCTGGGCGCAGCACCAGGTGCAGAGCATCCCGGCGCACCACGGCATCCGCGTCGCGCTCGTCACCGGCGCCTACGTGCTGGTGCAGGCGCTGCTGTTCGCGGTGAAGTACGTGATCTACGACCGCTGGGTATTTGCCGGTCGCAGCCGCTTCCGTGCCGCCTTCCGGTCGCGCCGCCAGGTGTGGACTGCCGCGCGGGCGAACCGGACCCCGTAGCCCAAGTTCCCGCCCTTCTTGGTGAAGGTCGCGTGCTTGTCGCGGTCACGCATCGTGGTCGGCACCTCCGCCAGCCGGTAGCCGTTGAGTGCCGCGCTGATCATCAGCTCCGAGGCCTGGTACTGCGGCTCCTGGAGGGTGACCGCGTCGGTTACTTCCGCGCGCATCGCGCGCAGCCCGCAGGCAGGGTCGGTGATCCGGTGGCGGACCAGCACGCTCAACAGTGCACCGAACACGATTACGCCGAGGTGCCGGACGCTGTCGGTCGTCAGCTCGGTCCCGAGGCGCCTGGATCCCGACACGAAATCGGCCGTTCCGGCGATGATCGGCGCCAGCACCGAACTAATCTCCGCGGGCTCGTACTGGCCGTCAGCGTCGATCGTGACGATCACCTCGGCGCCGCGGCTGCGAGCGAGCCAATAGCCGAGGCGCAGTGCCGCACCCTGCCCGCGGTTGACCGGCACATCGCACACCAGCGCGCCAGCGCCGGCAGCCTGCGTGGCGGTCGCGTCGTTGGCGCCGTCCACGACCACGATCACCTCAGCCGGCAGCCCGGCGACCCGGACGGGGATCTCGCGGATCACCTCAGCCACCGTCGGTTCCTCGTTGTAGGCGGGGATCACGATCGCGAGGGGCGCCCCGGCGCCTGGAGGGTGACTGCGCAGGAACGCGGCAGCGGCCTCGCGCTCGCACGGCTCGAGGCTCGCGACGTCGTCGCCGAGCAACCGCGGGGGCTCGGCGACGCTCACGACAGCGCACCCGCGTGGTGGTCTGAGCCTCGCATTCCAGCGCCGCCGGGGATCGGGACGGCACCCGCGACATCGACGAGCTTCCATTCATCCCACACGCCTGCGACGCCCTCGGCGAAGCCCAGGCGCGCCGTCCAGCCGGCGGCGCGGGCACGAGCGTTATCGACGATCACGGCCGGCATCTCACCCGGTTTCGCCGGACCGTGCTTCACCGGGACCTCGGCGCCGGTAACGCGCCGGACCTGATCCACGACCTCGAGCACCGAAAGCGACTTGCCGGCGCCGATCACGACCGGCCCGTGCCAGCGCTCGTCGCGCAGTGCATGCTGCGCGGCCGCGACCACGTCGCTCACGTGCACGTAATCACGCACTTGGCGGCCGTCGCCGTAGATCTCGAACGTCGTGCCCAGCCGGATCGCGCGCATCAGGCGAGCGACGATGCTGTCCTTGGCCTGCATTCCTGGGCCGTAGACGTTAGTCAGCCGCAGGCAAGTGCAGCGCACGCCGTAGGAGGCCGTGTAGGCGGACATCAGCATCTCCCCGGCCGCCTTGGTCGCGCCGTAGGGTGTCAGCGGACGTAGAACCGCACCCTCGGTGATCGCGGGGGCGTCCGTCGGCCCCGTGACCGCGTTGGTCGACGCGAACACGAGCGTCTTGACGCCGGCGATCCGCGCTCCTTCGAGCAGGCGGTGAGTGCCGGCGACGTTGGTGCGGTAGGTCAGCTCCGGATGCTCGATCGAGCGCAGCACAGAGGTGACCGCGGCAAGATGGACGATCGCGTCAGCGCCACCGTCGAGCGCCGCTGCGATGACGTCGGGCTCGGCGATGTCGCCCTGGATGAGATCGACCGCGGGGTTGGGATGCGGCTGCAGGTCGACTACGCGCACGTGGGCGCCGGCCGCGGACAGCGCCCGGACGAACTGCCGTCCGATGAAGCCCGATCCGCCGGTGATCAGGATCCGGCTTGCGCCGAGCTGGGCGGGCGCCTCGGTGCTCACGTGCTGGCCAGCGCGCTCGATGTCGTGGGTAGGTCGCTGCTGGTCTGCCGCCAGCGGACCGTCGGCATGATCGCACCGAGGTCGACGCGATCTCGGTAGCGTTCCACCACGTCGAACAGATGGTCGATCAGCGCCATCGATAGGAGCGTTGGCTTCAGTCCGAGCTCCTCCAACCGTGAGTGCTTGACGTTGTAGTAGTGCCCCTCGATCTCGACGCGAGGGTTCTCGACGTGAACGATCGTGGCCTCCCCGGGAAACTCCGACTTGATCGTTTCGGCGATCTGCCGGACCGACAGCGACTCGGTCATCTGATTGAACACGCGGAACTCGCCTCTGGCGGCGGGGTTCTCTGCCGCGATCCGGATGCACTCGACCGTGTCGACGAGGTTGATCAGCCCGCGCGTCTGCGAGCCATCCCCGTAGACCGTCAACGGATGCCCCAGGACCGCCTGGATCACCATCCGGTTCAGGACCGTCCCGAACACACCGTCATAGTCAAAGCGCGTCTGCAAGCGGACGTCGAGCTTGGTCTGATCGGTATCGGCGCCGTACACCACACCCTGGTTGAGATCGGTCGCGCGCAACCCCCAGATCCGGCAGCCGAACTCGATGTTATGGCTGTCATGGACCTTGGACAGGTGGTAGAACGAGCCGGGACGCTTCGGGAACAGAACCCGATCGCGGCGGCCGTTGTGCTCGACCTCCAGCCAGCCCTCCTCGATATCGATGTTCGGCGTGCCGTACTCGCCCATCGTTCCGAGCTTCACCAGATGGATATCGCGATCCAGATCCGCGATCGCGTACATCACGTTCAGATTGCCGACCACATTGTTGGTCTGCGTATAGACCGCGTGCGCTTGATCGATCATCGAGTACGGCGCGGCGCGCTGCTCGGCAAAATGCACAATCGTCTCAGGCTGGAAATCAGCGACCGTCTCATGCACGAACGTCGGGTCGCAAAGATCACCGACATAGCTACTGATCCGCTTGCCCGAGAGCTCGGCCCAAGCACCCAAGCGCTCATCCAGGGTGGCGATCGGAACGAGGCTCTCGACCCCCATCTCGACGTCATAGCCACGCCGCGCGAAGTTGTCATTTACAGCCACATCATGGCCAAGGTTGGACAGATGCAGGGCAGTCGGCCAACCGAGATAACCGTCACCCCCGAAAACAAGGATTCGCATAGACGCTCCGATGCCTTCCAGTCAAAAAATATGGTTCCTCAGCGAGAGCTGACTCTTCGCGGCGGCCCACCCTCGGCCATGGCAAAAGAAATCGCTTACGTGCGCCCGGGCGAGGATAGCCTAACGACTAGCGATTCTGCTGGCCGGCCGCCCTGAAAACTGTAGCTGAGCGACACCGGCGCGGCGTCTGGGAGCTAGTTGATGGCGGTCCCGGGAAGGCTGATCGCGCCGCTCAGAAGCGCGGTGATCGCGCCGGCCCGAAGCGGTGCGGAGAAGACGTTGCCCTGCACGAACTCGCACCCGAGCCGCCTCAGCTCGGCAACCTGAGCCAGCGTCTCGGCGCCCTCGCCCACCACGGCGAGCGACAGCGCCCGGGCCATTGCGATGACCGCCTCGGTGATCGCGCTGTCGGACGACGCGCTGCCAAGCGCGGCGACGAACGAACGATCCACCTTCAGCGCGTCGAGCGGCAGGCGTGTGAGATAGCTGAGTGAGGAGTACCCCGTACCGAAATCGTCGAGCACGAGGCGCACGCCGATCGCTTTCAAGGTTCGCAGGACGTCGCTGATCGGCTTCGCCTCGCCGAGCAGCACGCTCTCGGTTAGCTCGAGGCTCAGCCGCGACGGCTCGAGGCCGCTGCCGTTCAGCGCATCGGCCACGATCCCCGGAAAGTCGTCGTGCGCGAGCTGCAGCGGCGAGAGGTTCACCGAGATCCCGATCGGTGCGGCGTCCGGCCGCAGGCGGGCCCAGTCGGCGGCCTGCCGGCAGGCGCGCTCGAGCACCCAGCGCCCGATCCGCTCGATCAGCCCGCTCTCCTCGGCCACCGATACGAACTCGTTTGGCGCGATCGCGCCCCGCTCGGGATGGTCCCAGCGCAGCAGCGCCTCGACGCTCGCGGTCGACTCGTCGCGCAGCAAGATGATCGGCTGGTATGCGAGCCACAGCTCGTTGCGCTCGATCGCGCGGCGGAGGTCGTTCTCGATCCGCAGGCGCGCGAGCGCGCGGCCGCGCATGACCTCATCGAACAGCTCGTAGCGCGCGCGGCCCCGCTCCTTGGCGCGGTACATGGCGGCGTCGGCGTCGCGGATCAGATCCTGGGGCAGATCGTGGCCCTCGGCGAGCGCAATCCCGACGCTGGTCGTGACGAAGTGCTCGTTGTGAGCTAGCACGAACGGGCGCGCGAACACCGAACCGATCCGCTCTGCCATCGCGATCGCCTCGCGCTCACTGGAGATCTCCTCGAGCAGCAGCCCGAATTCGTCCCCCCCGAAGCGCGCCACCGTATCGGTCGGGCGCACGGCCTGCTTGAGGCGTGCGGCGACGGCGCTCAGCAGCTCATCGCCGGCATGGTGGCCGAGGCTGTCGTTGACGAGCTTGAAGTTGTCGACGTCGATGAACAGCACCGCCCCACGGGAGCCCGGCTGGCGGCGCATGCGCTCGAGCGCATGCTCGAGCCGGTCCATGAACAGCACGCGATTGGGCAGCCCGGTCAGCGGATCGTGCAGCGCACGATGCTCGATCGCATCCTCGGTGCTCTGGCGCTCGAGCGCATCTGCGAGCACGTTGGCGAGCGACTGGATGAAGTCGACGTCACCGGAACTGAAGTCGCGCGGCGTGAACGCGTGAACGCCGAGGATGCCGAACGGCGCATCACGCCCCTCGATCGCGACCGTCAGGCTGCTCTGGATTCCCTCGTCGCAGATCGTCTGCGGTCTGTCAAAGCGGGTTTCGGAGGACCAGTCGACGACCACAACCGGTGACCCCGTCAGCACCGTGTGGGTCGCCTGCGAGCGGGCGCCCTCCTCGGCGTACTGCCCACCGATCGCCGATCGTGGCAACCCGCAGGCGGCGCGGAGCTGGAACGAACAGCCGTCCGCCAGCAGCTGCGCGACGAGCGCGCCGCCGCCCTCGAGGACGTCGCGCGCGCCTTCGACCGCCTCCTGCAGAAGCTCCTTGGTCGGAACCCGCTCGAGCGCGTGCTCGCCGAGGCGCGCGACCATCGCCTGCTGCGCCGCCCGCCGCTCGAGCTCGAGCTCGGCCTGCTTGCGGTCGGTGATGTCCAGCAGGATGCCGTGCCAGCGACGCCGTCCGACGTCGTCCTGCACCAGCAGGGCATCGTCGCGGACCCAGACGGTGTGCCCGTCGCGGTGCAGCATCCGGTACTCGCTCGGCTTCGGATCCGCAGCGCTCTGCAGAGCGCTGCCTGGTTCTGAGGCGAGCACCCGGTCGCGGTCGTCGGGGTGCAGCTGGCGCGCCCACAGCAGCGGATCGCGACGCCACTGCGCCGGGCTGAAGCCGAGGATCGCCTCGATCTGGGCGTTCACGTAGTGCCAGCGCCCGTGCACGCCCGGATCGGCGATGTACATGATCGACGGAACCCGGTCCAGCAACGCCCGGTGCTCCAGCGCATTGGCATTCTCCACCAGCAGACCGGCGATCCAGGCGACCGACTCGATCAGCGCCAGCTCCAGATCGCTGGGGCCGCGCGCCTCGCTGGCGAACATCGCCACCGCTCCGTGCAGCGTGCCGGCGGTCCCGCGAATCGCGGTCGAGCAGCAGGGACGCGAGCGGTGAACCACCGGCGGATCGCGAACCGCACAGCGCTGCGCGTCGGCGCTGAGCAGCCAGAGCGCCGCGTGCAGACCCGAGCAGCGTGCCTCGATCGTCTCCATCAAGCCGTTCAGTTGCGCGCGAAGGTGGCCGCCGGCACCCGCCAGCAACAGACCCGCCGGCAGCGGCAGTGCAGAGTCCGGCAGTCCCATCCCGCCGGGAGAACAACCGCTCATGCCTTCATGAATCGACAGCGAGACGCCAATGCCTTAGGCCCGCCATCGGCACTAGGCCACGCCTCGGCCTACGCGTCAGTCATGGCTGGAGACCGGCGCCTGCTGATCGACGGCGGGCGACGACGACGGACTGCCGACGGCCGACTCCACCCGCTGCTTGTAAGCTGCGCGGGCCGTGTCGTCCGAGTTCATCAGCACCTGGTCGGCCTTCATCCAGTGGATGATGAGGTCCACGAACTTGCGCGGCATGACCGGCTGCGGGCGCAAGATCAGCGCGAGGCGCTTGGGCACGAACACGTCCACCCGCCCGGTCTGGAGCGCTTCCACGATCTCGTTGGCGACGTCCTCCGGCTGAATCGGCTTGATCCCGCGCGAGTCGACCGTCCCGGAGCCGAGCTCCGTCCTGACGATCACCGGCATCACGATGCTGACATCGATCCCTTGGCGGCGCACCTCCTGGCGGATCGCCTCGCTGAGGCCGACGACCGCGTGCTTGGTGGCGCAATAGGTGGCGCCACCCGGAAAGCCGGTCTTGCCCGCCGAGGACGCGACGTTGACGAGATGCCCGCGCCGGCGCGGGATGAAGCGCTCGAGCGCCAGCTTCGAGCCGAGGATCACGCCGTTTAGGTTGATGTCGATCATCTTCTGCGCGATCGCATCGGACTCCTCGATGAACGGACCGATCGGCATGATGCCGGCGTTGTTGATCAGCACGTCCAACGGCCCCAGACGCGACTCGACTTCATCGATGAAGGTTGTGAAGCTCGCTCGGTTGGTGACGTCGAGCGGTAGCGCGATCGTCCCGGCACCGAGCTCCTGCGCGGTACGCTGAGCGAGCTGCTCGTCGATGTCGCCGATCGCGATGCGGGCGCCTTGGGAGATCAGAGCCGCAGCGGTGGCGCGGCCGATCCCGCGCGCGGCGCCGGTGATCGCGACGACTTTACCTGAGAGCGAACGGGGAGCTTTAGCCATCAAACGGTCCTCCTGGTTGTACGTTCGGCAGCTGCATGTCCGGCCGCCTGATCAGACGGTACCGCAGTCGCGCGCAACGACTCCGCGCGCTCCTCAAAACGGCGCCGCAGCGCGAGGTCCAGCCGTGTCCGCTCACCGCGGAGGCGGCGGGCCGGCCGGCGCGACGAGGTCGCGCCCGGTCGGCTGCAGTTGCTGATCGAGCTCGAGCTGCCAGTAGAAGCGCGTGAACGTGACCCCGGCGCGGAACTCGCCGACGTGCGGCTCGACGCGCTCGCCGGACACCATCCGCACGATCAGCTCGGGGTAGGTGCGCCCGGGGAGCGCGGCGTAGATCGGCGCCGGGAAGGCGCCTCCGAAGCGCGTGTTGACGTCGGTGATGCCGAGCCCGACGTCGGAGTCGCGGAACGCCTGCACCGTGCACGGCCCGCGCACGCCCAGCGCCTCGACCACGCGCCTGCCCAGATCGATCAGCTCCGGCTCGTCGATCACGGTCCCCTTGATCGACTCGCCGCCGCGCGACTCGAGCATCGTGCGAGGGATCGCGTTCAGGCAGCGCCCGTCGAGGTCGGACAGGCAGTCGATCGAGAACTCGGGGCCGTCCATCGCCTTCTGCACCATCACCGGCTCCTTGATGTAGTCGCTGAAGAACTCCGCGGCGCGAGCATCGTCGGCGCGCATGATCGAGCGCGCGCCGGAGCCCTGGCGGGGCTTCACGATCACCGGGTAGTACGGGACTGGCTCACCGGGCAGCACCGTCGGCGGCGAGGGCAGGCCGAGGCGCTCGAGCAGCAGATGCGCCTCGTACTTATCGAAGGTGGCGCGTGCGGTGTCCGGTGCCGGCACGAGCGCGGGCAGCCGCCCGGCGACGCGCGCATGGGCGAGCACCTCGATGTCGAGATCCGTCAGCGGGATCACGGCGCCGACTCGGTGGCGCCCGCACAGCTCCGCGAGCGCCGGCACGTAGCCGGGGTCGTCGATCCGCGGGACCGCGACGCGATGGTCGGCGGCGTACTGTGCCGGCGCGAGCGGGTTCGGGTCCACGGCGATCACGGTCGCGTGCTGCGCGAACGCGGAGACGATATCGTAGCGCTTGCCGACGCCGGTCAGCAGGATCCCTATGTCCCGTTTGGTGGCTGCCATCCGCCCGTGTCCCCTTTGTAGATACCATGACCTTTGAGCACCATCTCGACCGTCATGATCAGAATTCGGAGGTCGAGCGCGAGCGAGCGGTGCTCGACATACCACAGGTCGAGCTCGATCCGCTCGGGCCACGGTAGCGCGGCACGCCCGTTGACCTGCGCCCAGCCGGTGATCCCCGGCTTTACGGCCAGGCGGCCGCGCTGGCGCTCGCTGTACTGAGCCACCTGCACCGCGACGGTCGGTCTCGGCCCGACGATCGACATCTCGCCACGCACCACGTTCCACAGGTTCGGCAGCTCGTCGAGCGAGTAGCGGCGCAGCAGCGCGCCGATGCGCGTGATCCGCTGATCGCCCTGCTGGATCGCGAGCCCGGCGCCTTTGAACTCGGCGCCCGCGACCATCGTGCGGAGCTTGTAGATCTGGAACAGCTCGCCGTGCTTGCCGACGCGCGTCTGCGTGTAGATCGGGTTGCCGCGCGAATCGAGCCGGACCGCGAGCGCCAGCGCAGCGAGCAGCGGCGCCGCCATCACCGAGCCGGCAAGGCCGATCAGGAGATCGATCGCCCGGGTGATCAACGCGTGCCCTCGGCCGGCTCCCAGCCGGCCTGCGTGCCGTGCGCCAGCCAGTCCCATAGCCCGGCCGCCAGCGAAGCGGTGCTCAGCACGTAGTAGCGCGCGACCAGCAGCGGGCGCGCGCGGATGGCGCCCGCCAGCAGCGCCGCCAGCAGCACCGACACCTGCAGCGCGAGGGCGGCAGCGTAGACCCAGCCGTGGCCGAGCATCGCGACGCTCGCAGCCAGCAGCAGCAGATGCAGGAAGGGCGAGGCGTAGCGCAGAATCCGGTGGGAGAAGATCATCAGCGCGTACAGTGGTCCGTAGCCGCGCGGGGAGAGCATCCCGCCACGCAGCACGATCGGCCAGCCGTGGCTCATCATCCGGCGCTTGCGGGCAAACTCGCCCTCGATCGAGGGCACCATCTTCTCGACCGCGCGCGCGTCGGGCGCGTACACCGCCAGCCAACCGCGCTTGACCATGTTGAACGGGAACGACAGGTCGTGGCCCATGATCGGATCCACCTCGAGATAGGAGTTGCGGCGCGTGGCGTAGATCGCGCCGTTGCCGCCGGTAACCGAGCGCAGCCGGGACTCCCGTCGCCGCAGCGCCATCTCGTAGCGCCAGTAAAGGCCCTCCTGGTTGGTGCCGCGCTCGTTGACGAACCGCACGTCGCCGCAGACGTACCCGACGCGCGAGTCCGCAAACGCCGCAACCAGGCGCGTCAGCGCGTCGGGCTCCCAGTCCGCGTTGGCGTCCGAGAACGCAAGGATCTCGCTGCGAGCCCGCCGCACGGCGGCGTTCTGAGCGCGGATCTTGCCGCCACGCGGGAGCTCGAGCACGACGTCCGCACCAGCGGCGCGGGCGCGAGCAGCGGTCTCGTCAGGCGAGCCGTCACATGCGACGATCAGTTCGAGCGCCGACGGCGGATAGTCAAGCGCCCGCAGGTTCGCCACACGCGCAGCGATCACCTCCTGCTCCGCGTAGGCGGCGACGATCACCGTCACGTCGATCGCGGCCTGCGCGGCGATCTCGACCGCACCCGCGCCGGCGCGCGCGGGCGCAACCGCGCCGGCACCGGCACCGGGACCGGCACCCGCAGCCGCGTCCGCGCCCGCCGGAGCACGGCGAATCACAGCGGCCAGCGCCGCGAGCAGCGCGCCGTAGCCGACCTGCGTGTAAGCGAGCAGGCCGGCCGACAGCCAGAACAGGATCGCGAGCGCGGTCATGCCGGCCGCATTCTGTCGCACAGCGAGCGATACAGCTCGAGCGTGCTGCGCGCCGCCGCGTCCCACGAGTACGAATCCGCGGCGACGGCGCGCGCGGCCTGCGCGAGCTGCTCGCGCGCCGCCGGGTCGGCGACCAGCTCGCTCAAGCAGGCGCGCAGGGCGTCGGGGTCCTGCGGTGCCACCAGCCGCGCCGCGCCGGTGGCGGCGACCTCGGCGAAGCCGCCGACGTCGCTCAGCACGATCGCCTTACCGAACGCCAGCGCCGCTGCCAGCACCCCTGACTGATCGAAGCGCTCGGTGCGCGCGTACGGCAGCACGACGATGTCGGCAGCGCGGAAGAACGCCGGTAGCTGGGCGTCGGAGACGAACCGGGGCTCGAAGCGCACGGTCGCGCCCGCGCGCGCGCGCAGCGGCGCGAGATCCATACGCGGGCGCCCGACGATCCATAGCTCCGCACCGGCGACGCCCCGCCAGGCCTCGAGCAGCACCCCGATCCCCTTGTACGGACGAAGCAACCCAAAGAACAGCACGACCGGCCCGCGGGCCTCCTGCAGGGCCGACGGGAGAGGCTCCTCGTGCGGCTGGCGGGTGAGGTGCTCGAACGCACCGTGGTGGATCACGTGGACCTTCTCGGCGTCCACGCCGAGCCCCCCGACCAGCGCATCGCGGCCGTAGCGCGAGTGCACCACGATCGCGTCGACCGTCTCGTACAAGCGGCGCTGCGCCCGCAGCTGGCCGGGACGTGGCTCGCGCGGCAGCAGGTCGTGCGCGGTCAGCACGAGCGGGCGGCGCGGCAGCAGGTAGCGGTCGAGCGCCTGGACCGCGAGCCACTGGAAGTGCACGACGTCGGCACCGCGGGCGACCGCGCGGTAGCTGAGCATGTCGGGGACCTGCTGAGCTAGCTTCGCTGCCAGCCGCAGCCGGGAACCGGCCGCGCCGGCGCTGCGGCGGTAGAAATGCATCCGTACCGCGTAGCCGTCAGGCCGCGGGACCGCGCCGTAGGCGAACTCGCTGGTGATCAGCCGCACCTGCGCGCCGCTCCGCGCGAGCGCCGCCGCGAGCGCGTGGTCGTACGGCGGCGTGTAAGCCGAGGGGTCGACGAGATCGACGCGGATCACGACCGCGCTCGCTTCGGGGTGTTGGAGAGGCGAAAGCCGATCAGCTCCTCGATCGCCAGCAGTGCGTCGAGCGCGACGAACTGCGCGCGCTCGAGGCGGCTCCCGGGTGTCGCAGGTGCCGGCTGCGAGCGAGCCCCACCCGGCGGCATGTGCGTGGCTGCGCGGCGCAGCGCCCGCGTGACGGCGGGCTCCGGGTGGAACCCCGGGTACTCGCGCGCCAGCCAGGCGCGGCCGGCGGCGTAGGCGCGCCACTGCCGGCGTAGCCCGCCGATGCTCGTGCGGTAGGAGTGCTCGACGGCGGCGTGCTCGCGCAGCTCCAGCGTCCAACCGAGCTGCTGCACTCGCCAGCAGAAGTCCGTGTCCTCGGCCGCGCGCAGGCCCTCGCGAAAACCGCCAGCGGCTTCGAACGCCGCCCGGAGGACGAGCAGGTTCGCCGCCGCCGCACGCGGACGAAAGGGATGCGCCAGATGCGCCTGCTGGCCGAGGAAGTTCCGCGCCGCGCCGTAGCGCGCGGCCAGCGTGTTCGCCCCGGGGGCGGGATGCACCTCACCGGCGAGGATGCCCGCCGCGGGCGCGACGCCGGTGGCGAAATAGGCGTCGAGCAGGTCTGCGGGCGCGCGCGTGTCGGCGTCGAGGAACAGGATCCAGTCGCCGCGAGCCTCCGCGGCGCCGGCGTTGCGCGCGTGCGCAGGGGAGTGCTCTGCAGCTGCGCGCACGATCCTCACGCCGCCGCTGGTGGGCGGCGCTTGCGCGGCGCCGCGCCGCGGCGCCCCCGGCAGATCGGGGCCCGCGGGCGCCGTCCCCGAGTTGTCCGACAGGATCAGCTCGTCGCCGGGCTCGGTGTGCAGGCCCTGCAGCATCCCGATCGCCTCCCGGGCGGCCTGCGTGTCACCGGCGAACGGCACCACGACACTCACCGGCGGGCGGCTCATGCCGGCCTGCGGTACGAGCGCGCGCGGCGCAGCAGCGTGCGGGTCTGCGTCAATTCCTGGGGGTGGGCGAAGCCGCTCGCCAGCAGCACCGGCGGGATCGCCGCGAACACGGCGGCGCGGCTGAGCAGCCCGATCAGCCCGCTCCTCGGCAGCAGGATCTCGCCGGCGACGGCGAGGAGCCCTGTGACGAGCACGATCTGCGCGAGCCGCCGCCACTCGAACTCGACCGTGAAGGCGTTGCGGACGAGCAGGTGCATGGCGCTCAGCATTGCAAGGTAGGCGCCGCACAGCGCGATGCCGGCGCCGACGATGCCGTAGCTCGGCACCAGTGCCGCCAGCAGCGCCACGTTCACGACGAGTCCGATCAGCGCCGCCGGGAAGTTGCGGCGCGTCACCTTGGCGCGGCCCGCGATCACCAGGAACACCACCCAGAGCCCGTACATCGCCCAGCCCAGCGAGACCCACGGCACCGCCCGGTAGGCCTCGAAGAAGGTGGGGGCTGCGAGCAGGCGCAGGATCCAGCGCGACTCGAGCGTCAGTCCGGCGACCGCCCAGCCGGCGATCAGCACGTAGTAGGTCGTCACCAATCCGTACAGGCGCGCCGCCTCGGCGTCGTCGGTGACCGAGTAGGCCAACGGCGGCCACGCGTACTGGAAGGCTCGCACGATGAACGCCACGGCGCCCGCGATCTTGATCGCGAGCGAGTAGAGGCCGGCCTGAGCGAGACCGTGCTCGTGCACGATGAACTGGCGGTCGAGCACGCTGAGCGCGTATGCCGAAGCCTCGGCCGGCACCGTCGGCAGGCCGAAGTGCAGCAACAACCCGAGCCGCTCGCCGCCGTGTCGCCGTCGCGCCAGCCGCCGGCGCAGCGTCCACCAGAGCGCCAGCAGCACGCATGTGGACACGCCGTAGTTGGCGATCAGCAGCCCGTTGTAGCTCTTGCGAAGGCCGACGACAAGCACCACCGAGGCGGCGATCGTGAGCGCGACGTTGCTGAGCGTGGCGGTCGCGTAGGCGCGCAGCCGCTCGTCGACGCGCAGCAGCGCATAGGCGAGCTCGAGGTTCGTGAACGCCCACACGCCGAGCACGGCGACGCGAAACGTGCCGGGGATTCGCCTCGAGGTCACGAGCGTCGAGAGCTCCGGCGCGAACACGAGCAGGACCGCGCACGCGACCGTCGTCGTCACCAGCAAGAACAGCACGACGCGGCGCGCGAGCGCGTCACGGCGCTCGCGATCCCCGTCGCTGAAGTAGAAGCGCAAGAACGCCTCGATGATCCCGAAGCGGACGACGATGCTCGCGAAGATCACGAACGTCGCGAGCGTCTCGACGATCCCGTAGCCCGCCGTGTGGATGTACCGCGTGTAGACCGGCAGCAGCAGGATCGCCATGATCTTCGAGACGACGTCGGCGAGCTGGTAGGCGCCGAGCGAGCTGACGAGGCGCTTCAGGTAGCCGGCCACACGCCACCACGAAAGCTGAGCGCAACCTCCACTCAGTGACCGCCCGAGAGGAGCGCCCACAAGCGGGCGAGCAGCTCCTGGGAGTCGACGTCGCGGGCGAGGCTCGAGGCGAACTCGGGCAGGCCGATCTCGACGACGGTGCCGCGGCCGTGCCGAAAGCCGATGATGCTCGGCGCTCCCGCGCCGACACCGGCCATCGACGCGGACGCAGGCGCGGGCGGCTCGATCGTCTGGTAGCTCCCGAAGCCGGCGAACGCGCCCGAGGTCGTGCTAAATATGCTGAGTGGGTCCTGGAGCGTCGTGATCAGCTCGTTGTTGCCCGTCGCAAGTGGTCCAGGCTGCGCGCCGAACACGTCGCGTGCGGCCGGTGCAGTGGGCGGCCCGGCGATCGTGGCGCTCGCGCCGGCCCTCAGCGCAGCGCTCTGGAGCAGCGACGAGATGCCGATCGAGAGGACGACGGCGCCGCGCTGCGCGTATGCAGACAGCGCGGCTGCGAGCGACGGCGGGGTCCAGACCAGGCTGCCGTCGAGGAGCACGCCGCGATAAGCGCGCAACAGCGGTCCGACGCCCTCGGCGAGCGCCAGATCGGTGGTCAGCTGGTAGGACATGTGCTCGCGCTCGAGGTAGGCGAGCAGCGCCGCCTCCTGCGCGAAGCCGGATGGCAGGCCGTCCACGAGCGGGCGCTGGAGGTAGATCTGCTGACCGTCGCTGAGCGTGTCGGGCAGCCCGCCGCCGTTGTCGTCGACCGGGTTCTCTCCCTGCCAGGTGAGCGCCGGCAGCACGACGAGCACGGGCCCGGCTGCGCGGCGGCCGGAGGCGCTGGCGAGCAGCGGCACCGTCGTTCGCCTCGGACCCGAGCGGATCGAGAGCAGGTAAAGCCCCGCCCCGCGCGTCGGCAGGGGCACGCGCAGCGCGACCGTCGCAGCCTGCGCCGCTAGGGCGCGCCCGGCCGCACCGTGCTCGATCAGCTTCGGGCTGCCGGCGCGACGCAGCGCCCACGCATACGGCAGACCGCTGGAGTCGACGAGCACCCCGGCGGACGCTCCGGCCGGCACCGGCGTCAACGGCGGCTGGGCCGCCAGATAGCGCACGGTCACGCCAGTCTGCGGCGTGGAGCCGGGCGCGGGCGGGTTGACGAGGGGGAACACACCGAGGTTGCAGGCCGCATCGGTCACCGCGATCCCCACCAGGTAGGTGCCGGCGGGAGCTGGGCGTTCGCGGATCAGGCCGTCCCAGACCGCTACGCCGCTCTCGGGAATGACCTCGAAGCTCTTGACGACCCGCGGCTTTCCGGGAAGGTCTGTCCGGTAGATCTGGATGAAGGCGGCGCGATAGTTTCCGCGCGTGTAGCGAATCGTGACCGTCTGGGCAGGCGGCGCGATGATCGCCGGTCCGGTCGCGGACGGCGCGCCGCCGTTCACGCTGACGCTCCTCACAACAGCGTGGGGGGCTTTGGTGATGATCGTGATCGGTGTGTCCGTCAGGTCGAAGGTCCGCCCCGCGTGCTGCAGCGCGACGCGCAGGTAGTACGTGCCATCGGGCGCGTAGGAACCATCGCTGTGGGGACCCTCACGGCCGTTCCAGCTGAACACGGAGCGCCTGCCGCGGCGCATCGGCCTTCCCGACGCCAGCGTGGCGACGATGTTGCCGGCCGCGTTGATGACGTACACCCCGACGTTGTCGTTGCGCGACGGCAGGTAGAACGAGACGCGCGTACGGCGGAAGCTGACGCGCTCGCCGGCGGCGTCCGCACAGATCCTGCCCGCGATCGGATTGAACGCTGCGGGATCGGGCCGCGGGCTCCCGTTGATCAGCGGGTTGGTCACCTTCAGATGCTGGGTGACGAAGAAGGCCGCGATCGTCGCCAGCACGAGCGCCGCGAAAGCGGCTGCCCGCAGCGACTTCAAAATGGCACCACGGCGGTGTTGGGCACTTCGTATTCGTGGAACGCGGCAAGTCCGCGCGGATCGCGACTGCAAAGCACCACGCGGATCGAGCCGCGGTGGCAGACAACCAGCGCCGGCAGCGGACCACGCGCGCGAACGTCCGCGAGCGCCGCGAGCATGCGGTCGGCGTGCTCGCGCATCGATTCTCCTCCGGGGAAGCGGAACTGCTCGCCGGCGCGCAGCCAGGCGGCGTAGCCATCGGGGTCCTCAGCCTCGATCTCGATGAACAGTCTCCCTTCCCAGTCGCCGCGGTTGCCCTCGCGCAGGCGGGGATCCGGCCGCGGTCGCAGGCCGACGCGTTCGCCGACGATCCGCGCAGTCTCCGCGGCGCGGATCAGATCCGAGCACCACAGCGACCGCAGCCGCATGCTTGCGGCCCGCTGCGCCAGCTCGTGCGCCTGCCGGCGTCCGGCATCGTTCAGCGGCGTATCGCTGAAGCCCTGGACGCGGATCGGCTCGAGGTTGTCGTTCGTCTGGCCGTGGCGCGCGAGCAGCACGACGCCGCTGGCGGACGGCTCAGCCGGCATCCCCGAGATGCGTGGTGTCCACCTGGTTGACGGTCGCGTTCACGTAGTCGAGCGCGGTGTCGGAGCGAAGTCCGAGCCGGATCGTCTCCAGCGACAGGGCATCGTCGGGGGCGATGTTGCCGAGGTTCACGTTCGTGCCCAGGCGCCTGACGAACCACACCTGCTGCTCCTTGCGCGGCGCCTCGAAGATCAGCCGCTCAGCCGGCACGCGGTGAAGGATTTCGTCGATCAGCCCCATCCGCACCTCGCCGTCGTGGCGGAAGATCCCGACTGTGCCGCTCTCCCGCGCCTCGGCGATCACTTTCCAGGCGCCGGACGCGAGCTCACTCTCGATCAGCTCGACCCAGCGGTAGGGCGCCATGATCCGCGTGTCGTCCTTGGATCCCACTTCTGAGAGCACGGTGAACTCCTTCGACAGGCGCTCGATCAGCTCGAGCTTGACCTCGTGGGCAAGCGTGATCGTGCCATCGGAGATCTCGATGTGGGCCAACCCGAGCGCTCTGATCTTGCCGAGCAGCGCATCGAGGCGGTTCTGCGCGATCGCGAGCTCGGTCAGGGTCCCGCCGAGCACGACCGGAATGCCGTACTCGCGGTAGCGTGCGAGCTTTGGTTGCAGGTTGCCGGTGACCACCGAGGTTCCCCAGCCGAGCTTGACGATGTCGATCGCGGCGCCGGCGACCTCGACCAGGGAGTCGATCTGGGCCAGCGACATGCCGCGGTCGAGGATGTGCGTGATCCCGTCCTGGCGCGGCTTGGGAGTCCGCTGCGGAAGTTCGAGCAAATCGAGCATGTTCGCGTTCAGGGGCTTAGGTGGTGGTCGTCGGCGGCGTGCCGCCGGCGGTGTTGGCAAGATCCTGGCCGATTGTGACGACCACGTCCGCGGTGCAAGGTCCCGGCGCCGGGCAGGCGACCGCGAGCGTTCCCGGATCGACTGCCTGAACCGACGAGGCTCCGAGCCGCAACGCGCTCGCGACTTGCAGCGCTTGGCGCTGGTGCCCGGCGAGATAGGCCACGATCGTGGTCGCGTGCGTCTGGTTGGGGGCGTTGTGGATCGTGCCCTCCTTGTATCCGATCGTCGCCAAGCGCTGACCGGTGCTCTCGGCCAGCTTCGCAACATCGGTTCCGTTGAGCACCGCCACGGTGACGTCGGAGGGCCGCAGCGTGGCCGCCTTGGCGTGGCCCTTGCCCCCCTTTACGACGGTCGACGTGTGCGCCGCTTGAGCGGCGGTGGTCGCGCCGGCGGGGCCATTGGTCGCCACCAGGATGGCGGCCACGCCGACGCCCAACGCCGCCAGGCCGATCAGCCACGGGGCCAGGCGAGCGCCGAGCGAGCGCTGCCACGGCGCTGGGTGCGGCTCGCTGCGGCGCGGCGCGGGCTTGGGCGAGGCGCTCGCAGGCTCACCTTTTCGGATCGATACGCGCGGCGGGAGCGCTTGCGAGTCGGTGCGCGAACCGCTCGCACCGGCCAGCGCCGCGCCCGTGGCGAGGGCCGCGACGGGCGCCGGCCCCGGCAGACGTGAGCTGCGGGCGGGACCGTCACCGTTGCCCGCGGCCGCCGCGCCAGCAGGTCCGACGATCGCGGTGAGGTCGCCTGCAGAGGCGACGCCGGCAGCGAAGTCCGGCGCCGACGGGACCGGGATCAGCCGCGTTGCAGCGCTCAGCGCGGGAGCGCCCACCCCGGCGGGCGCAGCCGGCGGTAAGCCGGGCAGCGGCTGGCCACCGAGCGCCGGCGTCGCGGGCGCCGCGACTCTCGAGGGCGGGCGCAGCGCCGCAGCAGCGGCAGCGGCGCCGATCGGGCGGGCGGGGAACGGCGGGCGGGCGGGCTGCTGGACGCCCGCCTGGACCGCTGCCGCTTGAGCGCGAGCCACAGCTTGCAGTCGCGCCTCGAGCGCCTCGATCTGCTCGCCGGCTCGCTCGAGATTGGCGCGCAGAGTGGCGGTCTCGCGCGCCTGCGCGAAGAACAGCAGCACGAGGATCGCCAGACCGACAAGCGCGGCAAAGCCGGCGTCGGCGCCGGCCGAGCTCAGCAAAGCGTGGGCGGTAAGAGCGGACGGTACTGGGTCCATGGAAGCTCGGCCAGTCTACGGGGCCACCGTGCTGCTGGCCTTCTCGGCGTTCTCCATACGGGCGGCGGCGAGCTCTGCGACATGCTCGGCGAGCGCCGCCGCGTCACCTTCGAGCACCAGCAGGTTGAGGTTCGCAAACGTCTCTTCTACCCACGCCACAGACAGATGTTCGCGCTCGGCGCGGACGATCTTCTGCGCCGCGGTCGGCTGCGGCTGCTCATAGGCGTTGAACAGCTCCTCGTGGAACTTCTCCCCCGGACGCGCGCCGACGATCTCGATCGCGATCTCGTGCTCGGGCTCAAAGCCCGACAGCCGGATCATCGTTTCGGCGAGCTCGACGATCTTGACCGGCTCGCCCATCTCGAGCACGAACACCTCACCGCTGCCGTCCTTCAGCGAGCCGGCGCGGATGATCAGCTGCACCGCTTCGGGGATCGTCATGAAGTAGCGCGTCATGCGCGGGTCGGTGACCGTCACCGGGCCGCCGGCGGCGATCTGCCGGCGGAAGATCGGCACGACCGATCCGGATGAGCCCAGCACGTTGCCGAAGCGGACGGTTGCGAACCCCGTGCCGGGCCACCTGGCTGCCTCCGCCTCGACCGCCCATTCCGCGAGGGCCTTCGAGGCGCCCATCACGGTCGCGGGCTTCACTGCCTTGTCGGTTGAGACCAGCACGAAGGTCTGGACCGCGTGCTCCGCGGCGATCCGTGCCACCAGGCGCGTGGCGAGCGCGTTGTTGCGAATCGCCTCGACCGGGTTGAGCTCCATCATCGCAACGTGCTTGTAGGCCGCGGCGTGGAACACGAGCGTGGGCCGGTGCTCGCTGAACACCTCTCGCATCCGCTCTTCCTCGCGGCAATCGGCGAGCACCGGCACCGCCGTGCGCACGTGGCGCTCCTCCTGCAGCTCGCGCGTGATCTCGAACAGGTTGTCCTCCGCATGGTCCAGGAGCACCAGCCGCCGCGGTCCGACACGCGCGATCTGGCGGCACAGCTCGCTGCCGATCGAGCCGCCCGCGCCGGTGACCATCACCACCTGCCCGGCGAGGTAGGCGCCGGCCCGCTCGAGCTCCATGCGCACCGGTTCGCGCCCGAGGATGTCCTCCACCCGCACTTCGCGCAGCTGCCTGGTGATGCGCTGCTGGCCGGCGCCGTCACCAAGTAGCTCGAACACCGTCGGTAGCGTCCGCACGGGGATGCCCCGCCGGCGGCAAGCGGTGACGACCCGCGCGCGGACGGTGCCCGGCGCCGACGGGATCGCGATCACGACCTGATCGGGCTCGACCTCGTCGAGCACGCGCTCGAGATCGCCCTTGGCGGTGGTGCCGAGCACCTTCAAACCGTGCTCGTCCTTGAGCCGGCGCTTGCGCGGATCGTCGTCGATGAAGCCGACCGGCCGCAGCCGCAGCTCCGGGTTTCGAACCAGCTCGCGCACGACCAGCCGCCCGCCGTCGCCGCCGCCGACGATCAAGACGTCGCGGGCGCCCTTGGCGACACGGAAGCTGCGGATCCGACCCTCGGTCACGAGGTGCACGGCGAACCGCGCGAACACGAGCAGCGCCAGTGCCAGCAGCAGGAACTGGGCGATCACGCTGGACGGCAGCCACACGGCGGTCGCGATCCCGGGGACCGACTCGTAGCGCACGACGTGGAGCCTGCCGTGCACGAACGCGTACACGGGTTCGCGATCGGGGGTGCCGGCGGAGTTGACCGGATGCAGGAAGGCGATCGCGCCGACGATCAGGACGGTCGCGACGACGACGGCCTTGACGACCGCCTCGTAGTCGCGCTGGCCGACGTAGTTCCACAGCCGCTGGTAGGCGCCGAACGCGGCGAGCACAACGAGCGTGAGCGGCACGACCCAGATGATGGTGCCGCTCAGCAGCGACTCGTAGCGGACCGGGACGTGATCCTCGAACCTCAGCCAGAAGGCGAGGAAGTAAGCGAGGGCGACCAACAAACCGTCCACCAGCAACTGCGGCAGGGAATGGCGGTGGACGGGGAAGGCCGCGCTACGAAGCCGCCGGCGCATGCGAGCGTATTTTAGTCCCGACACCGCTAAGTCCAGGCTCAAGGGCCTGCAGAGGACGACCCGCGCAGGGATGATCCACCTGGTTTCACAGTGCCCTGCTCACTTGTGTGGGTAAAACACGATGCCGCCGAGATGGTGTGGCGTGACGACGTAGAAGACGTTCATGAGGTTCGCGCACAAGGCCCGCTTGGAAGCCTCGATGTGGTAGCCGTTCGCTACCCAGCCGTGGGGCAGCGGTGAGAACCAGATCGTCGGCACGGTCTCGACATACTTGTCGATCGTCGGCTCGAAGCCGACCCTGGCGACGTTGAGCTTCGTGTACCAGGCGAGCAGGCTCCCGTAGGCGACGTCGATCGAGGGCCGCCCGCAGTCGCGGATGTGCTTGTAGCCGCCGAACGCCTTGATCGCGGCGTCGAGTCGGTTGATCTCGATCGTACGTGCGTGCTCGTGCACCAGATCGTTGCGCTCCCAGTTGATCCCCGCGATCAGCTTCGGAGTCAGGACGCCGATCAGGGCGGCGGCCACGATCGCGCCGCCGATCCCGATCCAGCGCATCCTCACCGCCGACGGCGCCGGCGCCCGCCCAGCGCTAGGCAGCGGCGCCGTCCTCGCCGGTCTCGGCGCGAACGCGTCGGCCGCGCCCTGCAGCATCCAGCCGATCCCGACACCGGCGACCACGATCGCGGCGGCGGCGGCTTCGAACATGTACCGCGGCACAGCCGGATAGCCCTTCAGCGCGAACGCGATCTCGACCAGCACCCAGAGGGCGCCGGAGCCCCCGATCACGAGCACCAGCCAGTTGCGGCGCAGCGCGGCGAGCACGAGCCCGACGCCGGCAGCCGCGAATACCGGCCAGTAGCTGAGCTCCTGGAAACGCGTCAGGGTGCCGGTGATCTTGTTCCCGTGGAGCTTACGCGGCGAGTTCTGCGCGAGATCGGCGGAGGTGAACGGGGAGTTTCCGGACAGCAGCGGGAATCCGAACCACATGAACGCGACCAGGAATAGGCCGGCGAGGATCAGCTTGCGCATCGACGGCACAGCGCGCCACGCCCAGATCGAATAGAGGCCGATGAACGGCCACGTCTCGGGCCGTCCGAGCGAGGCCAGCCACAGAGCCGCGAACGCCCCGCGATGGCGCCCGCTCATGTGCAGATCGATCGCCAGCAACACGAACGTCACGAGCATCGGGTCCGACTGCACGCTGAGGATGTAGTGGAAGTACTGGACGATCCCGGCTAGCGCGGCGGCGGCGAACAGAGCCGCGGCGATCGCCGGCCAGCGGCTGCGCGAATCGGCGCTCACCAGCCTGTAGACGATCCGGCCCGCCAGCACCGGACCACCCAGAGAGACGCTCACTGCCGTCACCATCCAGAGGCGGTACTCGAGGTGGCCGAGCAGCGCATACGGAACTGTGAACAGGAACGGCATCGGCTTCCATGACGGCGCGCCGTGGAGGTTGAGGTGCAGCCGCACCGCTTGATAGCCCCACACGAGCCACCCGTAGGGGTCATATCCGGGACTCGTGCGCGCCAACAGCACGAGCGGTCCGCCGACGGCCACCAGCGCTAGGCAGACGAACACCCACGGATACCGCGCGAGCACTTGGAGCGGGCCCCTACGTGCCGGGCGGGGGGACCTCAGCGCCGGCGCGGCGCCCGATCCGGCGGAGCTTTGAGCGGTTGTTTGCATCGACGTCGTCCTGTCTCATCCGGGCCGGCGTTGCGAACCGGCGAGCCCGGGACCGGGCAGCACACGCCATGGCTCCAATGCCGGGGCAGCGAGCAGATCGACGAGTAAAGCAGGGTCCCGGCGGATCCGAGTGGCGGCCCCGGCGCTCGCGGTGCGTTTGGCCGGTGAGACCTCCTCGGCGTGCCGTAGCCGTCGCAGCCGGCCGGTCGCGATCAGGTGCTCATCGACCGCCCCGAGACGGCCCTCGAAAACCGTGTAGACGGGCGTTCCGAGTGCGACCGCCTCGCGGTTCATGGTGCCGCCGGCGGATACGACCAGGTCGGCGAAGGCGATCAGCGACTGCGCGTCGATTGCCTGCTCAGGCACGATCAAGCCACCCGCGCGCATGAGCTCCCGGCGCTGATCCTCGGTGCGTGGCAGCACGACCGCCTGCGAGCCGCGCAGGCGCGCCAGTACCTGCGCGAACAGGTCGTTCTCGAAGCGGTGATATAGCGACACCGCCGGCGGCGTGCGCACGACCGTGATCGGCTGCGCTGGATCCAGCCCGAGCTCCCCCAGCACCGCCACGTCGGGCTCGAACTGCGCCAGGTAGTACTCCTCCTTCAGCCCGACGTACCGGCCGAGCTTGCGCGACGCTCCGTAACGCGCCAGCCGATCGCGCGGGATCAGCTCGGGGACCACGACCGCCTGCGCGAGGCGGCAGTTCACCTGGTGCTGAACGCTGGCCCATTCGTAGTCGAACATCGTTGCGCACGGGATCCGCAGCAGCGCCGCGGCGACCGTGATGTCGTTGGAGCCGTGTCCGAGCGCCAGGTCGTAGTGCCGCGGCGCGGCGAACGACCTGAGTGCTCGCGAGCGCCCGACGAGCCCCAGCCCCTTCGCTGTGAGCGAGGAGCCGCGGTGGGCGCCGATCGTCGTCTGCGCGATCTCGAAGCGCTCGCACAGTCCGAGCGTCTGGGCGAAGTCCCGGGCCGTGACGTCGACCTCGTGCCCGGCGGCGCGCAGCCGCGCGATTACCGGCGCGAGGACGAGCACGTGTGGGGAATTGGTGAGATCGACCCAGACCTTCAAAGCGACCATTCCGCCGTCAGGCGTTCGCGAAGCCCGCCACCGCAGCCGCCACTGCGGCCACAACCTGCGCCGGCGCCTCGGTCCCCAGAACCGGGCTCATCGGCAGGGCGATGTTCGTGCGCGCGAGCTCATCGGTGACCGGCAGGCGGCAGTTGCGCCCGGCGTAGGGCGCCATCGCCGGCTGGCGATGCAGCGGCGTTCGGTAATAGCCGCGCGCCTGCACGCCGGCGCCGCCCAACGCCGCCAGCAGCTGATCGGCCCGCGGATGAGTCACTACATACAGATGCCAAGCGCAGATCGCGCCCGGCAGCACTGTCGGCACCCCGGCGTACGCGCCGATGCCGGCCGCAGCATAGGCGGACGCGGCGCTGCGGCGTCCCTCGCACCAGCGCTCCAGCTCGGGCAGCATGATGCGCAGGATCGCGGCCTGGAGCTCGTCCAGCCGCGAGTTGTAGCCGACGTACTCGAACGTCTGCTTGTCGCGGGAGCCGTGGAAGCGCAGCGCGCGCGCCTCGTCTGCGAGCTCGTCGCTGTCGGTCAGCACCGCGCCGCCGTCACCGAAGCAGCCGAGGTTCTTGGACGGGAAGAACGAGATCGTCGAGATGTCGCCGAGCGCGCCGGCGCGGCGGCCGTTGAGGCTCGCGCCGAGCGCCTGCGCCGCATCCTCGATCACGGGCAGCCCGAGCTCCCGCAGCTGCGGCACAGGGGCTGGGCTGCCAAACAGGTCTACCGCGACGATCGCCTTCGTCTGCACGCTCAGGGCCGCGGCGACTGTCTCAGGCGTGATGTTGCGCGTGTCGGCGTCGACATCGCAGAACACCGGCTGCGCGCCGATGCTGGCGATCGCCTCCGCGGTCGCGTAGAAGGTGAACGACGGGACGATCACCTCGTCGCCAGGCGCGACGCCGACGGCGCGCGCGGCGATGCTTAGCGCATCGGTGCCGTTGGCGACGCCGACGGCGTGCCTGACGCCGACGTAAGCGGCCAGCTCGGCCTCAAACGCGGCGACCTCGGGGCCGAGGATGAAGCGGCCCCCGCGCACCACGTCCGCGATCTGCGCCAGAATCCGCTCGCGAAGCGGCGCCACCGGCGTGTCGGTGTCGAACAGCGGGATCGGCATTCACACATACCCTACTGCTCGCAACCATTACGCTTGACCGCCAGATGTTCCTCGCCGCGTCGATCACGAGCTCGCTCGTCACGCTCGCCACGCATATCATCCACAGCCTCGGGCTCTGGGGCGTGGGGGGACTGGTGCTGATGTCCGCCGTGATCGGGCTACCGGGGACCGAGGCGCCGATGCTGTTCGCCGGCTTTAACGTCTATCAGGGGAGCTTCTCGCTGGTCGGCATCATCGCGTTCGGCGTGGCCGGCGATCTGCTCGGCGCGTCGATCGCATACGCGATCGCGTACTTCGGTCTGCACGAGGCGCTGGCGCGCCCGGGCAGCCCGCTGCACATCAGCGAGCGCAAGCTCGAGACCGCACACGCTTGGTTCGATCGCTACGGAGCGCCCGTGATCATCGTCTCCCGACTGATCCCGCTGCTGCGGGCCGCGTTCCCGTATGCGGCGGGAATTGCCGAGATGGCTTACTGGCGCTTCATCGCCCTGGCAGCGGTCGGCTCGGTCATCTGGATCAGCGGCCTGGCGCTGCTCGGCCGCGCCGTCGGCAGTGACTGGGCAGCGTGGCGTCAGCACCTCGAGTACGTCGACTACGCCGCGATCCTCCTGGCCGTCGGCGCGATCGTTTACGTGGTGCTTCGACAGCGGCAGCGGACCGCGCACTGATGTCGCGGGAGCGTGAAGCCAGCGCCGAGCTGCGTCTCAGTCACGCCCTGGCGCTGGGGGCTCTGCACGGACCGGCGGAGCTGCTGCCGATCTCCTCCTCGGGACACGTGACGCTCGTCCCATGGCTGCTGTCCTGGGAATACGCCGAGCTCGACGATGAGCTGCGCAAGTCCTTCGAGGTGGCGCTGCACGCCGGCACCGCCGCAGCGCTGCTGATCACGCTCCGCGGCGAGGTATCCGAGGCGATCCGGGAAGCCAGCCCGCGGCTGGCGATGCTGATCGCCCTGTCGTTCCTGCCGCCCGCGCTCGTCGGCTACAAGCTCGAGCGCCCGATCGAGCAGCACCTCGGCACCCCCGTGACGATCGCGGTCGGACTGATCGGTGGGGCTTTGCTGATGGCCCATGCGGATCGCCACCCCCAGCAACGGGGCCCCGGCGAAGCACGCATCGCCGACGCGCTGTGGCTGGGGGTGGCGCAGGCCAGCGCGCTGATGCCTGGCGTCTCGCGCAACGGCGCGACGCTCGCCGCCGCGCGGCTGCGCGGTTTCACGCGCGCGGAGGCTAACCGCCTGTCACGTCACGTCGCTTTGCCGGTGATCGCCGGTGCCACGCTGCTCAAGAGCTTGCGCTTGCGCCGGCGCGGGGTTCCCGACCCGGCGCGCAAAGCGCTGCTGGCGGGGGCCGGCGCCTCGTTTCTGTCAACGCTCGCCTCGACCTGGCTGATCCGGCAGGTCGAGCGCGACCGGTCACTCGCCCCCTACGCGGCTTACCGGATCGCGCTCGGGTCGCTCGTACTGTGGCGGTCCGCGCGTGCGCGCGCGCCGCGCCAGCAACGGCCAACGACCGCCGATCGCGTCGTTGACGGCCGCGCGCGATAAAACCAGTGCAGATGAGCACCCTGCCTGGAACGATTTTGAACGGTCGCTACAGGCTGGAGGCGCGGATCGGCATCGGCGGGATGTCGACCGTCTACCGGGCACTCGACGAGACGCTCCAGCGGCGCGTCGCGATCAAGCTGATGAACCGCGAGATCGCCGGCGACGCCGACCAGCTCGCGCGCTTTCGCCGCGAGGCGCGCGCTGTCGCGCAGCTGTCGCACGCCCACGTCGTCGGCGTGATCGACGCCGGCGAGGACCACGGCCAGCCCTACATCGTCTTTGAGTACGTCGAGGGCGAGAACCTGAAGGAGCGAATCCGCCGGACGGAGCGATTGCCGATCGCCGAGTCGGTCGCCTACGCGATCGAGATCGCGCGAGCGCTCGCCGCGGCCCATGCTCGGCAGATCGTACACCGAGACGTCAAGCCCCAGAACGTGCTGATCGACGAGGAGGGGGCCGTCAAAGTCACCGACTTCGGGATCGCCCGCACGCTCGAGGAGGACGGGTTGACGGCCGACGGCCGCGTGATCGGCACGACCGACTACGTCTCACCGGAGCAGGCGCTCGGGCAGCAGGTGACCGGCCAATCGGACCTCTACTCGCTCGGCGTCGCGCTGTACGAGATGCTGACCGGCGAGGTCCCGTTCAAAGGGGAGGGCCAGGTCGCGGTCGCGATGAAGCACGTCCGCGAACCGTTCCCGGATGTCCGCGCCAAGCGTCCCGAGGTGTCGGCGGCGCTCGCCGCCGTGATCGAGAAGGCGACTGCCAAGCGCGTCCAGGACCGCTACGCCGGCGCCGCCGAGATGATCGCCGACCTCGAGGACGTGCTGGCGATCGAGACCGCGCGCGCCGGGCAGGCGACCGGCGAGGTCACGACGGTGCTCCGGACGCTGCCGCGTGCGAAGCGATTGCGCGTCCCGTTCGGCATCCGCCACCGCGCGGTCGCGCTGCTGTCGATCGGAGCCGTCGTGCTCGTCGGCGCAGGTGCGGTCCTATGGGTGGCACTGCAGGGCTCGGTCAACCACGTCGCGCACCGCCACGGCCGCGTGTTGCCCGCGGGTGCGCCCACCGCCGTGCGGCTGTGCCTGACCTGCGCCAGCGGCTTCAATCCGCTCGGCAGCCCGTCGGACGAGTCAGCCGGCGCCAACCTGGCGATCGACGGCGACCCGAGCACCTCGTGGCATACCCAGCAGTACTACTCGCTAAAGCTGGGCAAGCTCGGCACCGGCCTGTACGTCGACGCCGGCGCGCAGCTGCCGGCCACGGACCTAAACGTCGTTACGACCACGCCCGGCTTCACGGCGAGCGTCTACGCGCGCGTGGGCACACCCCCGTTGCAGTGGCCCAACGCCGGCTGGGTACGTGTCTCCCAACCGGTAGTCGTGTCCGCTCAGACGACCTTCAAGCTGAACGTCGCCGGTTCGTCCTATCGCTATTACCTGCTGTGGATCACGAGCCTGGGCGACAACGAGATCGTTCGCCTCAACGAGCTCACCCTGTACCGATGAGATGCGCGGAGCGCATCCCGGACAGCGGAGCGCCGGGAGATTCGCCCCCGCGAATCTCCCAAGGCAATCGCGAAGCGATTGCCCTAGCTGTACTCGTAGAACCCCCGGCCGGACTTACGCCCGAGCCGGCCGCTCGCGATCATCCGCTTGAGCAGCGGGGGCGGCGCGTACTCGTCGCGCTTGAACTCCTCGTAGAGCGAATCGCACACGGCGTGCAGGATGTCCAAGCCGATGAAGTCACACAGCGTCAGCGGCCCCATCGGATGCCCGCAGCCGAGCTTCATGCCCTCGTCGATGTCCTCACGCGAGGCGAAGCCCTGCTCCAGCATCCGCACCGCTGCCATCAGGTAGGGCACTAGCAGCAGGTTCACGACGAACCCGCAGCGGTCTTTGGTCGCGATCGGCACCTTGCCGAGCCGTTCCACGAAGACCTTCGACGTCGCCATCGTCTCGGGGCTCGTGTCGAGTGCCTGCACGACCTCGACCAGCCCCATCACCGGCACCGGTGAGAAGAAGTGCAAGCCGACCACCCGCTCAGGATGGCTGACCTGCCCGGCGAGCTTGGCGATCGCCATCGACGACGTGTTGGAGGCGATGATCGTGTCCGGGCCGACAAGGCCGTCGACGGCAGCCAGCGCCTGCGCCTTGAACTCCTCACGCTCGGGAACGGCTTCGATCACGATATCCGCTCCGGCAACACGGCCGATGTCTGTGGTCAGCTCGATCCGTCCGCGCGCCCCGTCCGCGACCGCGTCGTCGTACTTGCCGGTCTTCACCGCGCGCTTCATCGACGCGTTGATCTGGCGCCAGGCGCGTTCGATCCCGACGTCGTCGACGTCAGTCGCGACGACCGGCATCCCGGCGACGGCGACCGACTCGGCAATGCCTGCACCCATGAACCCGGCACCGACGACCGCGACCTTCTCGATCTCCGAGACACTCATGATTCCCCTCTCCTCATCCCTCAAAACGGTGCCAGCAGCCTATCGGAACTCGTGACCCCGCCGCGGGCATAAGGTCGCGATTAGAAGCGGTGACGCCCTGCCTCGCGGTGGCGATCGAGTGCGAGCCCCAGGAGCCGGTCCAAAAGCTCGCCGTAGGGGATCCCGCTGGCGGCAAACAGCGAGCTGAACACGCTGGTCTGGGTGAATCCGGGCATCGTGTTCAGCTCGTTGACGAGCACCTGCTCGCCCTCCACGAAGAAGTCGACGCGCGCCAGGCCACTACAGCCGGCACGCGCGAACACCTCGACGGCGAGTTGCCGCACGCGCTCGCGGGTGTCGTCGGGCAGCCGCGCGGGCACGATCAGCTGCATCCCGCCGAGCACGTACTTGGCCTCGTAGTCATACCAGGCCTGCATTCCCCCGGCGAGCTGGATCTCGCCCGGCGTCGAGGCGATCGGCGCGTCGTTGCCCAGCACCGAGCACTCGACCTCGAGCCCGAGCGAAGCAGCCTCGACGATCGCCAGCGGGTCGTGCGCAAAGGCCTCCGTCAACGCGCCCGGCAGCTCGGCGCTGTCGGCGACACGGTCGATCCCGACCGACGAGCCGAGCCGAGCCGGTTTCACGAACACCGGGAGACCGAGCGGCGCGAGCCCCTGGAGCACGGCCTCCGGTCGCGCCGTGAAGCGCGTCTCCTCCACGGCCCGGTAATCGACCTGCGGGATCCCGGCGTTCGCCATCAACTCCTTGAAGACGACCTTGTTCATGCACAGCGCGCTCGCCAGCACGCCGGCACCGACGTATGGCACGTCGAGGCACTCGAGCAGGCCCTGTACCGTGCCGTCCTCGCCGAACGGGCCGTGCAGCACCGGGAAGACCACGTCGACGCCGTCGAGTCCCCGACCCGGCGCCAGCATCAGCGGCACTCCGTGCTCGCGCCAGCAGCCGTCGCGGCCGACCTCGATGCTGCGGACGGTGTGTCCAGCCTCGATCAAGCCCTCGGCCACAGACGCCGCCGAGGCGATTGAGACATCGTGCTCGGAGGACCTTCCACCGCCGAGCACCGCGACGCTGAGCGCCGTCATGGGGTCGGCGTGGTCGGCGTCGTGGTGGTCGGCGTCGTGGTGGTCGGCGTGGTCGGCGTCGTGGTGGTGTGCGACTTCGTCGTCGTCGTGGTCACGGGCGCCTGATACTTGCCGACGGTGATCGTCACGGTGGTGCCCTTCGTGGCGCTGCCGCCCGCCGGAGATTGCTTGGTCACGATGCCATCCTGGTTCGGCTTGTTGACGACCTCGGTGCTCTGCTTGACGTTGAAGCCGGCTCCGGCCAGGTTGCCGCTCGCCGCGGCGGCGGTGTCGCCCACGACGTTGGGCACGTTCGCCACCGTCGGCGTGGTCGCCGTCGCCGTCGCCGTCGACGTCGGCGTCGCGACGACGATCGTCACGATCGTGCCAGGCTGGACCGTCCCGGAGGCGGACGGGGTCTGGCTGATCACGTTGCCGGCCTGGCTCGAGTCGTTGGAAGTCTGGCTGGTCTGGTTGACCTCGAGGCCGTCGCTCTTCAACTGGGCGCTGGCCGCGCCGGCGCTCAACCCGATCACATACGGCACAGTCACGAGGGCCCTACCGGAGGAGATGTACAGAGTCACGGGCTTGCCAATCGTCATCGAGGTCGAGTACGGCGGATCGGTGCCGATCGCGGCCCCGGCGGGAATCGTGGCGGAGCTCTGCGTCAGCGTCTGCCCGACGGTCAGTCCGGCTGCGGTGATCGCCTTGGTCGCGGCGCTCTTCGAGTCCCCCTGCACCTGGGGAACGCTCACCTGACCAGGTCCTTGGGACACCTTCAACGTCACGATCGAGCCGGCGTTGATCCGCACCCCGCCGGTCGGGCTCTGGGCGATCACCGTGCCACTGGGCGAGCTCGAGGTCTCGTTGATCACGTTCGGCGTGAACCCGTCGTTGGTCACGATCGTGGTCGCGTCCGCGACCGTGTAACCGACCACCGGCGGCACCGTCGCCTTCGTCGGTCGCGTGAGCAGATACGCGGCGACACCGCCGCCGGCCAGCAGCAGCACGATCAGGATCCCGAGCACCCACGGCCAGACGCGCGCACCGCCGCGCTTCTCCTCCGCACCGGGCTCCTCGCGATCTTGGTCCGCGGGCTGCTCCTCGCCGTGATCGACGTGGTCACGCGGTTGCTGATCCTCGTCGGGTCGCGCCGCCACCGCGTAGGCGCTCGCGGCGTCCGCGCCGGCGGCCATCAGGGCGGTCGGTACAGCGCTCTGCACGCCGGCATTGACCGCCGCCATGCTGGCGGTTTCCTCACCCCGTGCGGCGGCCGCGATCTGCTCCCGCACCTGCTCGAGCACGGTCATGAACTGATCGGCGTCCTGCGGTCGATCCTCCGGCTTCTTGTTGAGCGCCCACAGGACCACCTGCTCGAGGTCCGGCGGGATGCTCGGGTTGATCGAGCGCGGCGGCGGCGGCCCTTCGGAGACGTGCTTGAGGGCGATCGTCACAGCGGACTCAGCGTCGAACGGGACCTGGCCCGTGAGCATCTCGTAGAGGACGATCGCGACCGCGTAAAGGTCCGACGTCTCGCGGACCGCCAAGCCCTGCGCTTGCTCCGGGGAGAGATACTGCGCGGTGCCCATGATCGATCCGGTCTCGGTCATGTCGGAGGCGCCCGCTCGAGCGATCCCGAAGTCCGTCACCTTCGCGTGGTCACTGTCGTCGACGATCACGTTGTGCGGCTTGAGGTCACGGTGGATCACGCCACGCCTGTGGGCGAAGCGGGCCGCTTTGAGGATCTGCACCGTGATGTCGATCGCGCGCAGCGGATCGACTGGCGCCTCCTGGCGGATCAGCTGCTTGAGCGTCCGGCCGGGAAGGTACTCCATCGCGATGTAGTACGTCTCCTCGAAGGTGCCGCGGTCATAGGTACTGACGACGTTCGGGTGCTGCAGCCCGGCAGCGGACTGCGCTTCGCGGCGGAAGCGCTCGACGAAGCCGGGATCCGCGGCGAAGCGGCGGTGCAGCAGCTTGAGCGCGACCTTGCGCCCGAGTTGCTGGTCCTCGGCCAGGAACACATCCGCCATCCCGCCGGAGCCCAAGCGCGAGAGCACCTTATAGCGGCCGTCGACCAGCGTGCCAAGCTCGATGTCGGTCATTGTCCCTCCGCCAGCAATGTCTTGATCACCTGGGCGGCGATCGGCGCCGCGTACACACCACCGTATCCGTTCGGGATCTTCTCCAGCTCAACCGCAACCGCCACGCGCGGATCGGACACCGGCCCGAACCCGATGAACCACGGGTTGTCGATGATCGAGCCAGGCGGACCGACCTGGGCGGTGCCGGTCTTGCCCGCAACCTGGACGCCCTCGAGGTTCGCCGCCTGGCCTGTCCCCTCCTCTACCACATCAGTCATCATCGCGCTGAGCTCGCTCGCGGTCGAGGGCTTCATCACCTGGCTGTAGACGCTCGGTGCGACGGTCTGGACCACCACGCCGTCCTGGTTGACGACCTTCGAGGTCAGGTGCGGCCGCATCAGCTTGCCGCCGTTGGCGACGGCGGCCGCGACCATCGCCATCTGCAACGGCGTTACCGCGAGCCCGCCCTGTCCGATCGCCATCCGCCCGACGTCGATCTGGTCGCTGGTCGGCGACAGCAGCTCCCCGTTCGCACGACAACACTCACCGCTGGGTGCCATCTCGTCGGCGGGGAAGTCCAGCGGCGGCGTCGAGTAGAAGCCGAACCGCTTCATGTACTGCGCCATCGTGTCCACGCCGAGCTTCTCCCCGACCTGCGCGAACACGGTGTTGACCGAATTGGTGAGCGCCTTGGTGAGCGTGATCGGTCCCCAGCTAAAGTTGCCGTCGTTCTCAAGCGGCACTCCCGACACGTTGATCGGGGAGTTTCCGTTGATCACCGAATCGGGCGTATAGGCGCCCGTGTCGAGCGCCGCCGCGGCCGTGACGACCTTGAACGTCGAGCCGGGTGGAAAGCCGGATTGCAGCGCCGCGTCGAACTGGGTGCCGGTGATCGGGGGATTGTCGTCGTAGCTGGGGCTGGCGTACAGCACCTTGACGGCCCCGGTGGTCGGGTCGAGCGCGACGACCGCTCCGGGGCGGCCCGCCAGCTCGCTCACCGCGACCTTCTGCGCGGTCGGGTCGAGGGTTGTGTAGACGTCATCGCCGACCTGGCTGGAGGTGTCGAGCGTGCCGAAGATCGAGCTGATCCCACTCGGTGCGCCCTCCAATTCGGCTCTGCGGTAGCGCTCGATGCCGGCGAACTGATTCTGGGCGGCGTTCGCGTAGCCGACCGCCTGTGCGAACAGCGAGCCGGTCGGGTACCTGCGCGTCCAGGTGCCGCCGGGAGCCGGAGCGGACTGCGCGAGGACCTCGCCGTCGTCAGCGACGATGCTGCCACGCTTGATCGTCAGATCAAGCAGGAAGGTGCGATGGTTGAGCGGGTTGTCGTTCAAAGCCGTCGCGTCGAACACCGTCCACCTCGATGTGAACGCGATCAACAGCACGAACAGCAGCACGACGAACCCGAACAGGCGGCCGATCGACGCGTTCACCGTGTCGCCTCCCGCCGCGCCCGGTCTGAGACGAGCAATAGCAGCGCTACGAGGACGAAGTTGGCGAGGATCGACGAGCCGCCGTAGGAGACGAACGGGAGGGTCACGCCGGTCAGCGGGATCACGCGCGTGACGCCGCCGACGATCACGAACACCTGCAGCGCGAGGATCGCGCTGAGCCCGGTCGCCATCAGCTTCGAGAACGAGTCCTGGGAGAGGATCGCGGCCTTGAACCCGCGCGCGACCAGCAGCAGGTAGGTGACCAGCAGCGCGCACGCGCCGAACAGCCCGAGCTCCTCCGTGATCACCGCGTAGATCATGTCGGTGGAGGGAACCGGCAGCAGATACAGCACGGGGTTGTGGGTGCCCGGGATCGTGATCAGCGCCCGGCCGAAGCCCTGGCCGAACAAACCCCCAGCGGCCTGGGCGAACTGGGCGTTGGCGAGCTGGTAGCTGCTCGGTCCGGACTTCGCGTAGTACAGGCGGGGGCTCAGGGTGTGCAGCCATTCCTGCACGCGGGCGTCGATGTGAGGGATGTGGGTGGCCAGGTACCACGCTCCGATCCCGAACGCCACCAAGCCGACGACCACGAACGAGACCCGGCTGGTGGCGACATACAGAATCGCCAGCAGGCCGCCGTAGAACATCAACGACGAGCCGACGTCATGGAGCAGGACGAGGATCAGCATCGCGACCCCCCAGATCACCAGCACCGGCCCGAACTGCTTGAGCGGCGGGAACGTGACACCCAGGATCCGCCGCCCGGACGCCAGCACCTCGCGCGTGTCGCGCAGGTAGCTGGCCAGGAACACGACCAGGCCGACCTTCGCGAACTCGGTCGGCTGGAACATGACCAGCCCTGGTACGCGAACGCCGAGGTAGGCGCCGTTGACCTGATCGCCGATCCCCGGCACGCGCGGCAGGAGCATCAGGCCTAGTGACACGCTCACGATCAGGTAGCGGTAGTTCTCGAGCTTGCGGTAGTCGCGGAACACGATCACCGTGGCGGCCATCAGGATCAGCCCGAGCACAAACCACTGCGCCTGGTAGCGGGCCTCTGAGGGCGCGATCCGGTAGACCATCACGAGGCCGTAGCAGGCCAGCACCGCGACCAGCGGGAACATGTACGGGTCGGCGTGCGGCAGCGCGATGCGGATGAAGATGTGCCCGGCGACGCACAGCCCCAGGAACACCAGCCCGATCGTCAACGACACGCTCGAGATCTGGTTCGAGCGCTGGATGAAGACGCCGGCAAAACCGGCGGTTACGAGCAGTGAGGCTGGGATCAGCCCGGCCAGCTCCCGGTTGCGCGCCTTCATCCGCTGACCTGATTGAGCTCCAGATCGTTGATCAGCTCGGTTGCCTTCGCTTGTGAGCGCAGGTCGTGATTTAGCAGCGTCCCCCGGCGGTCGGGCGGTATCAGCGACGCCGGGACTCCTGAGACGTAGAACGTCTCGTACATGCGGATCCCGAACGGCAGCACGTACGGAAAGCCGCGGTAGACCACAACCATCCCCTGCGCGTTGGTCCCGAGGAAGTACAGCTGCCGCGAGGCCAGATAGCCGCCGCCGCCGAACAGGAACAGCACGATGCAGGTCGCGACCAGCGCGCTCACGGTCTTGCCTAAACGCCCGAGCTCACGTTGCGCCGGCCGGCGCTGCACGAGTCCCTGGGTGCGCGCCAGGCGCGCCCGGCGTCCGGGCGACCGCGGTGCCGGCGGCGCCGGCGGCCGGTTGACCGGTGGCTCGTCAAGTTGCGCGCCGGCGCCGGCGCCGGCCGCGGCGGCGTGGGCTTCGCCGTGCAGCGTGCCGCTGATCCCAACGACCGTCGGCTGCTCGGCATCGTAGGCCCCTTGCGCTTCCTCGAAGCGGCTCAGGACGACGGTGATGTTGTCGCGGCCCCCGGCTTCGTTGGCCTCGTCGATCAGCGCGTCGGCCGCGCCCTGCAGCGACGGTGCGGCGGCCAGGATCGCGCTTATGTGCGCTTCGGAGATCATCCCCGTGAGCCCATCGCTGCACAGCAGCAGCACGTCGCCCGGCCGCGCTGGATAGCTCCAGGTGTCGACCGTCACCTCCGGTTCGGGCCCAAGCGCGCGTGTGATGATCGACCGTTGCGGATGCTCGAGCGCCTGCTCCTCGGTGAGCTTGCCGGCCTTTACGAGCTCGTCGACGAGCGAGTGGTCCTGGGTCAGGCGGACCAGCTCACCGGCCCGGAACATGTACGCACGGCTGTCGCCCACGTGCGCGATCGCGACATGGTCCTGATCGAGGTATGCGGCCGTCAGCGTGGTCCCCATCCCTTCGCGTTCGCGCTCGGTCCGCGACAGCTCATAGATCTCCCGGTTCGCGTTCTGCACCACAGTCGACAGGCGCCTCTCCGGGGTTCCCTCCGCGGGCAGGCCCTGCTCGAACATCTCCACTGCGATTCGCGAGGCAACCTCGCCGGCACGAGCGCCGCCCATGCCATCCGCCACCACGAACAGCGGTGGCTGCGCATAGGACGCGTCCTCGTTACCGCGCCGTTGGCGGCCCGTGTCGGTTCGCGCAGTCGTCTCTACTGCCCGGAGCATGGCGGCTTGGTCGTCATTGGAAGTAGCAGAACTCGCACCCGGCGATTCTGATCCGGTCCCCATCGTGCAGCAGTTGCGGCCCCGTCAGCGGCTCGTCATTCAGATAGGTGCCGTTCGTCGATCCGAGGTCCTCGATCACGAGCGCCCGCCCCTGCCGCGTGATCGTTGCGTGCCGGGACGAAGCGAACGGATCGTCGAGTTGGATCTCAACGTCACCGCGCCCGAGCGTAGCGCCCTCGCTCAGATCGTACGCGACCCCCGGTGAGTGACCGGCGGCGCGCTCGACCACCAGCCGCGGCTCGAAGTCCTCGCCCGGCACCAGCGCCGCGTCAGTCGCGGCGTACATGCCGGTCGCGTCCGGCACCCACGAACCGGAGCGCCGCGTGCCGCGGCGCAGGTCCAGCAGCGAGCTCAGCACGACCCACGTCAGAAACAGGTACAGCACCGCCAGGAAGCCGAACTTCAGTCCGACCGAGACTGGCCCGAGCACGAACGACTACTCCACGTCGAAGGTGATCACCGAAGTGCCCACCTCGATCGTGTCCCCGGGCTCGAGCTCCTGCGGACGGTCGATCCGCCTGCCGTTCAGCACCGACCCGTTCGTCGATCCAAGGTCAACCAGCGCCCAGCCGGCGCCGCTCGGGCGTACCTCGGCGTGCTGGCGTGAGACGTTGGGATCATCGACCACGATGTCGCATTGGCGGCTGCGGCCGAGCGTCGCACCGGTCGGGCCCACCAACAGGCGCCGGCCGCCGACGAGCAACACGGCGCGGCGCTTGCCTGCGGAGATCGGCGCCGGCGGCGGGGCGCCGTGGTCGCCGACGCTCCCATAGACGACCGTGTGCCCGTCCTGCTGGAGCGGCGAGTCGCCGTCGGGCTCGGGATTGACGGCGCCGGTCTGAATCCCGAACTGGCCGACTCCAAGGCGCTCGTCGGTCTCAAACTCAATCATCGGGCGCGCGATCAACACCAGGCGCTCGCGCCGGGCGTGCTCCAGCAGGTAGGCGGCCAACTCGTCGGCCAGGCCGTCCGCGTATCCCTCGAACTGGGCGCGGTCACGGACTGAGAGGTAGACGCGGTATTCGTTGGGAACATAGGTACGTGATAGGGAGTAGGCCTTGTGCTCGTCCATCTCGCGGGCGAGCTTGCGCGCAATTTCAACGGGCCGTACCTCGGAGCGGAAGACACGGCTGAACGTGCCTTCGACGAGGTCGGCGATCTTACTCTCGAGGCTTCTGAGGACGCTCATGCAAGGAGGCTCCCTGACCGTCCATGCTACGGAACTCTGTCGCCGACGACACGCTGGCGTCCGGCCGGATGACCTTCGCGCGCCAGCACCGGGGCAAGCAGGATCGCCCCGCCGAGGACGGCACCGAGCGTCGCCCCTCTCGGCGACGGCACCAGCGCACCGACGGCAAACAGCCGCGCGCTGAGCTCCGTCGCCACGAGCGTGACCGCCGCCCAGATCGCCGCGAGTGGCGCATCCTGGACGATTGAACGCCCCCCGACGAGCGTCGGCGCCAGCACGGCCGCAAGCGCCCATACGGCGGCGCCCGCCAGGATCCCCGAGTCGAACATCACGATCACAATGTCGTGCAGCGTCACGGGCAGCGAGCCGATCCACGCAGCCGCGGCGGGAAAGCTCGGATGCACGTGCGCATAGAGGATCCTGTCGCTGAGCGCGCTGCCCGCTGCCAGCCACACGAAGCCGGCGGCGGCGAGGGCGGCTCGCTGCCGGGCAGGCAGGCCGCTGCGTCCGATCAGCGCCGGCCAGGCGCCCGCTAGCGAGAGCATCCCGAGCAGGACCGCCCCGCAGGGCAACGTCCACGCGCGGCCGTGCATCGGCATCGCAATGACCGTCGCAGCGAGCACAAGCGCCAGCAACAACCCGCCGCCGGGGCGACCCTGTGCGGCCGCGAGCACGACCAGTGCCAGACCGCCGAGGCTCAGGCCGAGGCGGGGCACCACGAGCACCGCGGCGGCGGCGATCAGGGCGCCAGCCGTCGGAGCGATCGGCGCGCGCGCAAGCAGGTTCGAGCACAGCCACCATGTGGTCAGCGCGGCGCAGACTGCGCTGAGCGCGCGCCACGGCCAGCTCGCGCCCGCGGTCCTGAGGGCCATGCGCTGCTCGTGCCGTACGCGATCCGGCGTCGCGCCGCGGAGCGTGTCGCCGGCCCGCGGGCCGGCGAGACGAGTGGGAGCCTCCTCGCATCCTCGCCCTGGCTCGGCGTCGTCGCGATCCGGCTGGCGCCCGAGCCAGCCGCTGCGCGCGATCACGCCCGCAGTGTCGTCAGCCTGCTCGCGCGCCGCCACGAGCGCCGCGCGAAACTCCTCGAGGGTGCCGCGCTTTCGCGGATCCGGTCGCAGCCCCCGATCGACGGCGGCGGCGAGGTCGGCTGAGACGGCGCGTCGCTGCCGGCGCAGAGGCGGAACATGGCGGCTCGCGCGCCCGTCGGTGCTCGGCCACCGGCGACCGTCGAGTTGCGCGGCGCGCGGCGCGCGGCCCACGCCGCTCAGCCCCTCGTAGGTCACGAGCGCGAGCGACCAGAGGTCAGCGGCGTGGTCCGCCTCGCGTCCCCGTGCCTGCTCGGGCGCCATATAGGCCGCGGTGCCGATCACCTCGCCGGTCTGCGTGAGCGCGTCGACTCCGATCAGCCGCGCGACGCCGAAGTCAGTCAGCTTGGCCGCCACTCCGGCGCTGCTCGAGCGCGCCGGGACGAGGATGTTGGACGGCTTGACATCGCGGTGGATTACCCCTTCGGCGTGCGCGTGAGCGAGCGCGTCGCAGATCGAGATCGAGATCGAGACGACGTCTCGATCTGAGCAGCGGCCCGCTTCGAGGAGCTCACCGAGCGTCTTGCCGCGAACCAACTCGGAGACGAGGTACGCCGCCTCGTCGTCGATTGCCGCCTCGTAGAGCATCACGATCGCTGGATGGGCGAGCCGTGCCGCAGCTCGCGCCTCGCGCGCGAAGCGGCTGAGCTGGACCCGGTCGCGCGGCAGGATCTTGACGGCCACGTCGCGCTCGAGGCGCTCATCGCGCGCCGACCAGACCGTCGCGAAGCCGCCGGCGCCGAGCGCGCGCTGCAGGCGGTAGCGTCCTAGCACCAGTCGCTGCGCGGGGCCGGCCTCGAAGCCGGCCGCTGAGCGAGGTCGCGCGGCGCCCGCGCTCGGCATCTGGCTCGTGCTCACGTCAGGAGCAGTTTTCCACGTCGATCTCGCTGAGACCTGCGCCGGAGCGGACGGTTAGCGGCTTGCACGAAGGCTTGCGGACTTGCATCCCGGTCCGGCGCCCCGGTCATACTGGGTCTTTCCACTTTCCGCAAGGAGCGAGATCTTGTCGTTCTTCGACGAGGCGGACGAGTCGCCCCGCAGGGCCCCGCGTCAGGACCCGCGTCGGCGGCGCCCCTCGGGGCCCGGGCGCCCACCAAGAGACCAGCAGGCGATCCTGATGCGGCGGCTGATCGCTGCGGTGGCGCTTGTGGTCGTCGTGGTCCTGGCGGCGGTGGGGATCCACAGCTGCCAGGTGACTCAGACCGACAACTCGCTGAAGGACTACAACACGAGCGTTCGCCAGCTCATCGAGCAGTCCAACGCCACCGGCGACAACGTCTTCAGGCTACTTTCCCAGGGCGCCTCAGCGAGCAACGAGGAACAGCTCACGATGCAGCTCAACAACGCTGCCGAGCACGCAGCGGACCAGCTCGCCCAGGCGGGGAGCCTCAGCGTTCCCGGGCAGATGCAGAAAGCACAGCAAGACCTGCTGCTGACGCTGCAGATGCGCCACGACGCGATCACCACGATCGCCAAGCAGGTCGAGCCGGCGGTCGGCAACACGACGCGCGAGGAGGCGCTCGACACGATCGCCGGCGCGAGCGCGCAGTTCTACGCCTCGGACGTGGTCTACAAGAGCTACGTGCTACCGGGGATCGGGGGCGCTCTGCAAGCTGCCGGAATCGCCGTCGGCGGCGTCAACGGCGAGGTCATGGATGAGGGCCAGGTCCTATCGGACCTGGGATGGCTGGCGCCGTCCTTCGTTGCCACGAAGCTGGGGACGCCGATCGCGAGCAGCGGCTCATCGCACCCATTCGTAGCCGGCCTGCACGGTCATTCGCTGAACTCCGTGAGCGTCGCCGGCACAGCGCTCAGCCCCACGCCCGCGAGCAACGCGTCGATCCCCTCGAGCCCGCCGCCGACGTTCACGTTGAGCATCACCAACGGCGGCGATTTCAACGAGTACAGCGTGGTCTGCAAGGTCACCGTGACCGGGCTCAGCGACAGCGGCAGCTACACGATCCCAGAGACCTTCGCCGGCCAGGGCTCGAGCTGCCCGGTGAAGCTCCCGTCGGCGCCGACGCCCGGCACGTACCAAGTGACCGCAGAGGTGATGCCGGTCGAGGGCGAGACCAACGTCGCAAACAACACGCTGACGTTCTCGATCACTTTCAGCTGAGCGCCGCCGCGACGGAAGTCCGCCCACCGCGGCGCAGCGGGTGCCGGCGGACGATCCGCCTATCCTGTTCGGCGTGAACGATCTCACCAGCACCGCCGGCATTGTCGCGATCGCCGCCGGCGCGCTAGCCGTCGTGGGGCTTGCGGGCACCGCCGGCCTGGCGCTCGCGCTCAGACGTGTCCGCCTGGCTCAGCGCGCCGTGCTGGGGGACCGCGAGCAGGATCTCGTCTCGCACGCCGCCACCTTGCATCGGGAGTTCGAGGCACTGACGGATTACGTTCACGATGTCGCCGTGCGGCTCGATGCGCGTGTTGCGCACGCCGAGCAGCGCCTCGACGGCGCGGTCGCCTATCGGGCACTGGTTCGATACGACGCCTACGGCGAGATGTCCGGACGGCAGTCGACGTCGATCGCGCTGCTCGACGAGCGGCGGTCGGGCATCGTCCTGTCGTCGATCCACCACCGCGACCAGTTCCGTCTGTACGCGAAACAGGTCTACGCCGGCAAGCCGGAGCTGGAGCTCTCGCCCGAGGAGAACGAGGCGATCCGTCTCGCGTTGCTGGGCGACCAGGCGCCGAGCGCCGCTCCCGAGTAGGACGAGGAACGGTGCGGATCGGCTATTTCGGCCCTGAGGGCACGTTCACGCACGAGGCCGTGGCCGCGGCCACCCGCGCGGTGGACGTCCAACTGGTGCCGCTGCGGACGATCCACGATACCGTCCTGGCGGTTGCGGACAGGCTCGTCGATCAGGCGCTCGTGCCGATCGAGAACTCGCTCGAGGGATCGGTCAACGCAACCCTTGACACGCTCGCGATCGACACCGAGGACGTCGCGATCGTCGGCGAGCTCGTGCACCCGATCCGTCAGTGCCTGATCGCCCGCCGGCCGATCGCGCTGACCGACGTCGAGGTCGTCGTTTCCCACCCCCAGCCGCTCGGGCAGTGCAGCCGATTCCTGCGCACGCAGCTACCGCAGGCGACTCTTCTCGCAGCCACCTCCACGGCTGAGGCGGTCCGCCTGGTGGCTGAGCGGGAGAGCTGGTGGGCGGCGCTCGGGACGGCGCACGCGGCTCAGGTGTACGACTGCGAGGTGCTCAGAGCAGGCGTTGAGGATGTGCCCGGGAACGAGACGCGCTTCGTCTGGCTCGCGCTTGCGGCCCGCGCCGGAGAGCCGCCCGGCGCCGGCCGGCGGTCGGCAGCCGCAGCTGGGCTCTCTGGCGCCGCCGCGCCCGGCGCGCGTGGACCGTCGAAGACCGCGATCGTCTTCTGGGGCGCCGGCTCCGACTCCCCGGGCTGGCTCGTCGCCTGCCTGTCGGAGTTGGCCTCGCGCGGTGTGAACCTGACGCGGATCGAGTCGCGCCCGCTCAAGCAGGGCTTGGGCAGGTACATGTTCTTCGCGGACTTCGAGGGCGGCTGCGCGGATCCGTGCGTGCACCAGGCGCTCGCCGGCTTGCGTGCGCGCGTGGAGGTTCTGCGCGTGCTCGGGTCCTTCCCGGCCGCGTCATAGGCGGCGCCCCCGGCCGCGTCGTTGCCGTGCCCCCGGGCGCCGCCACTACCATCGCTAGACTTCCCGGGTGCCATGGGCACCCCAGGCACGCCAATACCAGCGCCGCGTTGGTCCGCGCCGCCTCCTGAGCACCAGCGGCGCGGGCCAGAAGTTGGGCGGGTGCTCGTCCTAAACGCCACGTACGAGCCGGTGAACGTCTGCACCGTGCGCCGCGCGGTCGTGCTGCTGCTCAAGGAGAAGGCGGAGCTGCTCGAACGGGCCGAATGGGAGCTTCATTCCGCCAACTCAACGCTCGCGCGCCCGATGGTGATCCGGCTGGTCAGCTATGTGCGGATTCCGCGCGACACGCACCGGCGCAAGATCACGCGCCGTGCCGTGTTCGCACGCGACAACTGGACCTGCCAGTACTGCGGCGCACGCTCGCAACTGACAGTCGACCACGTCGTTCCGCGCTCCAAGGGTGGCACCTCCACCTGGGACAACATCGTTGCGTCGTGCGCGCCGTGCAACCGGCGTAAGGGCGACGCGCTCCCGCGACAGGCCGGGATGCACCTACTCAGCCAGCCGCGCACGCCGAGCGCGCACGTCTTCATACGGGTCGCGAGCCCGACGATTCCAGCCGCATGGCGCCAGTACCTGGCGGCCTGACTTCCGGGCGTATCGGCGTGAGCGTCGCGCGGGTTCGCTAAGCTGGGCGAACCAGAGAAAGGAGGTGGTCCGCCCTGTCTGACAGTAATTGCGGGACCCTGGAGGTGTCCGGCCGCTAGGTTCGGAGGCTGACCCCGCTTGGCGGAGTCCCACCGGACGCCGCTGCGCTGGACGCCGGAGCTGGTCCCGCCGGTATCGTCAAATCCAGTGCTGTGAGCCAGCCACGAAGTACCCGCGAGGGGCGTCCTCGACGGCGCCCCTCGCACAACCCTCACCATGTGCCGCAACATCCGCACGCTGTACAACTTTGAGCCGCCCGCGACGGAGGCAGAAATCGAAGCGGCCGCGCTTCAGTACGTTCGTAAGATCAGCGGCTTCGGCAAGCCATCGCGTGCCAACGAGGTGGCGTTCGCGAGCGCGGTGAGGGAGATCGCTGCCGCGTCCGGACGCCTGCTGTCGGAGCTCCAGACGGCTGCGCCGGCGAAGGACCGTGCCGTGGAAGAAGCGCGGGCGCGGGCGAGATCGGCGCAGCGCTTTGCCGCCTGACACCAGCTTACTTTAGGTCCCGCGGGGAAATTAGGGCACGAAGATGACGAGTGGCTGGGCGAGTCTGAGGGCTCGCGGGGAAATTAGTGCGGGCCCTTAGGGCTCCAGCGGGAGCCTTAACTCGGTGACCGCCGATGTCGCGACGGGGTCTGATTCGACCACCAGCGCAACCGCGCTGACTTGGTCGTCGTCGCGGATGTTCATCACCCTGACGCCCTGCGAGGATCGCCCGTAGCGGTTGATTCCCCGGACCGAGGTCCGCTGAACCATGCCGTTCTGCGAGATGAAGACGAGCTCCTGATGCTCGCGCACGACCAGCGCGCCGGCGAGTTGGCCCTTGTTCTCGGTCAGAGTGATCGTCTTCACTCCCATCGTACCCCTCCCCTTGGAGGGATATTCAGAGATCGCCGTGCGCTTGCCGTAGCCGTTCTCGGTCACCACTAGCAACTCCTGGTCATCTCGCGCGACGTCCATCGCCAGCAGCGCATTCCCGCGCTGGCTGACGTTCATGCCTCGCACGCCGCTGGTATCACGGCCCATCGCGCGGACCCGGGCCTCACTGAAACGAGCGGCCTGGCCTGATCTCGACACCATGATGATGTCGTCCTGGCCGCTCGTGCGGCGCACCGCGATCAACTCGTCGTCGTCGCGGATGTTGATCGCGATGATGCCGTCGGCCTTGATCGGTGTGTTGTAGGCGAGGAACTCGGTTTTCTTCACGAGCCCGTCGCGGGTGGCGAACACGACGTACTTGCCCTCGCTGAAGTCACGCGTCGCGAGCACGGATTGCACGCGCTCCCCCTCGCGCAGCGGCAGCAGGTTGACGAGCGCGCCTCCCTTGGCGGTGCGTGACGCCTCCGGCAGCTCGTAGACTTTCAGGCGATATACCTTGCCGCGGTTGGTGAAGAACAGAAGGTAGTCGTGGGTCGATGACACGAACAGGTGCTCGATGTAATCGTTGTCCTTCATGCCCATGCCGGTGACCCCGATGCCGCCGCGGCGTTGCTGGCGGTAGGTCGACAGGGGTAACGACTTGATGTAGCCGGAGCGGGTGATCGAGATCACCATCTGCTGGTCGGCGATCAGGTCCTCGATGTCGATCTCGCCCTCCGCGTGCGCGATCTCGGTGCGACGCTCGTCGCCGTAGGTGGCGGCGAGCTCCCGCAGCTCGTCCTTGATCAGTCCGGAGATGCGGCTCTCGTCGCCGAGGATTTCGCGCAGCTCCTTGATCCGCTCGAGTAGGTCTGCATGCTCGAGCTTGATCTTGCCAGCCTCGAGCGCCGTCAGGCGGCTGAGCGTCAGCTGCAGGATCGCCTGAGCTTGGATGAGCGTCAGCTCGAAGCGCTCGATCAACCCGTGCCGAGCCGCCTCCGGATCGCGCGATGCACGAATCAACGCGATCACCTCGTCGAGGTTGGCCAGCGCGACCAGCAACCCCTCGAGGACGTGCGCGCGCTCCTCGGCGCGGCGCAGCTCGTACTTGGTCCGGCGGATGATCACCTCGCGCTGGTGATCCACGTAGTGGCCGATGACCTCGCGCAGCGACAGCGTCCGCGGCACGTTGTCGACGAGCGCCACCATGTTGACGCCGAACGTGGTCTGCATCGGCGTGTGCTTATACAGCTTGTTCAGCACAACCTTCGGGATCGCGCCACGCTTGAGCTCGATCACGAGGCGCATGCCCTTGTCGCTCGAGTGATCCTCGATGTCGCTGATCTCGGTGATCTTCTTCTGGTGCACGAGCTCGGCGATCTTGTCGATCAGGTTGCCGGTACCGCCCTTCTTCACCTGGTAGGGGAGCTCGGTGACGATGATCGCCTCCTTCCCCTGCGGCAGCGGCTCAACGTGTGCGCGGGCCTGGACGCGGACGCGACCGCGTCCGGTGGCGTACGCGTCGCGGATCCCGGCGCTGCCGAGAATCGTTCCGCCGGTTGGGAAGTCCGGGCCCCTGATGTGGCGCATCAGACCGTCTACTTCGATCGCGGGATCGTCCATATAGGCGATCACAGCATTGACCGTCTCGCGGAGGTTGTGAGGAGGAATATTCGTCGCCATCCCCACGGCGATCCCGGCGGCGCCGTTCACGAGCAGGTTCGGGAAGCGCGACGGCAGCACCAGCGGCTCGCGGTTCTTGCCGTCGTAGTTGGCGCCGAAATCGACCGTGTCGGCGTCGAGGTCGCGGAGCATCTCGCTCGCCAGGCGAGCTAGCCTGGCCTCGGTGTAGCGCATCGCCGCGGGCGGGTCGTCGTCGATCGAGCCGAAGTTCCCCTGGCCGTCCACCAGCATGTAGCGCATCGAGAAGTCCTGCGCGAGCCGGACAAGCGTGTCGTAGATCGCAGCGTCGCCGTGCGGGTGATACTTGCCCATCACCTCGCCGACAATCCGTGAGCACTTCGAGCGCGACTGGTTCCAGCGGACGCCCATCTCGCTCATCGCGTACAGCACGCGCCGGTGGACCGGTTTCAGGCCGTCGCGCACGTCGGGTAGAGCCCGCCCGACGATCACCGACATCGCGTAGTCGAGATACGCGGAGCGCATCTCCTCCTCGAGCCCGCGCGGCTCGATATGTCCGCCGCTCAGAGTGTCGATCGTGGACATCGCCTCACACGTCCAGGTTGGCTACCAGGCGCGCGTTATCCTCGATGAACTGCCGGCGCGGCTCGACCTGATCTCCCATCAGCATCGAGAACACCCTGTCCGCCGCGGCGGCGTCCTCGACCGTCACGCGCACGAGCGTGCGCCTGGCCGGATCCATCGTCGTATCGCGCAACTGGTCCGGATTCATCTCCCCAAGGCCCTTGAAGCGGTTCACGTCGACGCCGCGGCCGGCCAAGTCGAGCACCGCCCGGCGCAGCTCGCCGAAGGTCAGCGCGTCGGCGCGGTGGTCGCCGAGCGCGATCGTGAACGCGGGTGTTCCAGCGGTGCTCACGAGCTGCTCGTGTATGCGCAGCAGCTGACGGTATTCGTGCGCGTCGAACAGCGATCGGCGCAGCCGATGCGTACGCGCCAGACCAGTCTTGCCTTCAACCGCGCGGATCACTATCTCGTCTGCGTCCTCGGAGATGATCGTGGTGGCGAACGGATGGCCGTTGGACTCGGTCATGGTTGCGAATCGCGCCAGGTCCGCGGCAGCGGAGATCGAATCGTCGAGAATTCCAGATTCCTCGACGAACACGACGGTGTCGTGGCCGAAGCTGCGTCGCAGCGCGGACGCCCAGCCCTCGTATTGCTTGAGCAGCTTGCCGAATCGCTGCCAGCGTGTATCGGTGAGGTTGAAGCGTGCGTTGTGGCGATCAATGATCTGGAAGCGCTCGAGCTTGCCATCGAGCAGGATCTGCTCCAACTCGGATTCCTTCTCGATGTAGCGCTCGGACTTGCCTGATTTCAGGCGGTACAACGGCGGCTTGGCGATGTAGACGTAGCCGGCGTCGATCAATTCCGACATCTCACGGAACAGCAGAGTCAGGACGAGCGTGCGAATATGCGCGCCGTCGACGTCGGCGTCGGTCATCAGTATCACCTTGTGGTAGCGCGCGTTGTCGATGTTGAACTCGTCTCGCACGCCGGTGCCGATAGCAGTGATCAGAGCCTGGATCTCCTGGTTCTGGAGAACCTTGTCGATCCTGCTCTTCTCGACGTTGAGGATCTTGCCGCGCAGCGGCAGCACTGCCTGAACGGAGCGGTCACGGCCCTGCTTGGCGGACCCGCCGGCAGAGTCGCCCTCGACCACGAAGATCTCACACAGCGAGGGATCCTTGACCGAGCAGTCCGCGAGCTTGCCGGGCAGCCTCGAGTTCTCGAGCGCCGATTTGCGTCGCGTGAGATCGCGGGCCTTGCGGGCGGCGGCGCGCGCCTGCGCCGCCTGGACCGCCTTCTTGATGACGGCGCTCGCGTCGCGAGGGTTCTCCTCGAGGAACTCGGACAGGCGCTCGTAGACGATCGAATGGACGAACCCCTGCATGCCTGGGTTCCCAAGCTTCGTCTTCGTCTGGCCCTCGAACTGCGGATCGCTCAACTTCGCCGACACGACGGCCGTCAGCCCCTCGCGCACGTCCTCGCCACTGAGGCTGTCGTCCTTCTCCTTCAACAGGCCCTTGTCCTTCGCGTACTTGTTGAGAGCCGAGGTCAAGGCGGAGCGAAAGCCAGACAGATGCGAGCCACCCTCGTGCGTGTTGATGTTGTTCGCAAACGAGAAGACAGACTCCTGGTATGAGGCGTTCCACTGCATCGCGACCTCGATGGCCCCCTCCTCGCTCTCGCCCGAGAACGACATCACCCGCTTGTGCACGGGCTCCTTGTTCTCGTTCACGTAGGCGACGAAATCGACGATCCCCCCCTCGTACATGAACGCCGCGCTCTGGCCGTCACCGCGCTCGTCGACGATCGTGATCCGCAAGCCCCTCGTGAGGAATGCGGTTTCACGCATCCGCTCCTCTAGCACCTTGAAGTCGAAGTCGAGCGTTTCAAAGATGTCCGAGTCGGGCACGAAAGTGACCGTGGTCCCCGTCTCGTTCGTCGCCTCACCACGTGCGAGCGGATTCATCGGCTTGCCACGTTCGTAGGTCTGCCGCCACGCGTGGCCGTCACGACGAACCTCGACGTCGAGCCGCTCCGACAGTGCGTTGACGACCGACACGCCGACGCCGTGCAAGCCGCCGGACACCTTGTAGCCGCCACCGTCGCCGAACTTGCCGCCGGCGTGCAAGACCGTGAGCACGACCTCGAGCGCCGGTCGTTTCTCCTTCTCCATGATCGCCACCGGAATCCCTCGACCATTGTCAGCGACCGTCACCGACGTGTCCGGATGCAGCACCACCGACACCTGATCACAGTGCCCAGCGAGCGCCTCGTCGACCGAGTTGTCGACAACCTCATAGACGAGGTGGTGCAGACCACGCAAACCGGTCGAGCCGATATACATACCCGGCCGCTTGCGGACGGCCTCGAGCCCCTCGAGAACCGTAATGTCCTGCGCGTCATAGCTGCCTTGCGTACTTGGGCGCTTCTCAGCGCCGTCGTGGTTCGTCAACAACCCTCCGATTGACGTCGCGACGCCCCGGTGCCGCGCATAGCCATCACGCGCCGGGGCGTCGGAAAATGACCCTTAGGACAATAGCACAGAAAGACCGTCATTCAGGCGCCCAGCCGTGTGGATTCTTCCTGCAAACAGTCATAAAATGAGCACTTGTGCCCGTCGCTGGAGGATCCGCTCAGCGCGCTGCGCTGCAGCGGAGCCTCCGGATTCGCCCCCCGCGGAGGTGCCGGTTGAGAGTATTCACGATATCCGGCGCCAGCAGATCGAGCTCCTGCGCCCACACCGACCCTGAGCAAGCGATGCTCACAATGCCCGCGTGCTCACCCACCGGCTGCGCCTCTGCGGCGATCACGTCGCCGACCGTAGCGCTCCAGATTCGCTGCACCTCGGCGAGAACCGTATCCGGCTCCCAGATCCTGGTCAGCTCACCCAGCGCGCCGCCGATCCGACGCGGCGTTCGGCGGTACAGGCTCACGCGGCCAGCAACTCCCCGACGATCTTCCCGGCGCGCACCTCAACCCGCGCCGTCGCGTCGTCGTGGGCGCCCGGCACATGCTCGAGATCGGTGGTGGTGATCAGAACCTGTCCCCCGCGCTTGCGCAGGAGCTCGACGAGCGCCGCCCGACGCTGCGCATCCAGCTCGCTCATTACGTCGTCGAGCAACAGCAGAGGGACGGCCCGATGGACCGCCCCGAGCGCATCCCGCTCGGCCAGCAGTAGCGCCAGCAACGCGATCCGCTGCTGACCCTGCGAGCCAAACGCCCTCAGCTCGCGGCCCGCGCGCGTGAACACGAGATCATCCCGGTGCGGGCCGTGCGTGGTAAAGCCGCGCTCGATGTCGCGCTGCACGCGCTCGCTGAGCTCCGCGGCGAGCTCGGCCTCATCGTGCGCACGGGATCTCGGCCTGTAGGCGACCGCGGGCTGCTGATCCAGGCCGAGTCTCGCGGCGATCACCCCAAACGAGTCGGCGATCAACTTCGTAGCGCGGCTCCGGTCTTGCATCAGTGCGATCCCGCTGCGCGCCAATTGCAGATCCCACGCGGCCAGCGTTGCGACGTCCCCACTGCCCGCCCGCAGCCGCATGATCAGGGAGTTCCGCTGCGCCAGCGCCTGCGCGTAAGCCCGGCGAGTAAGCGCCCGCGAAGGCCACAGCGCGCTCACGACCCTGTCCAGATGGGCGCGGCGCAGCGCCGGAACCCCTTTGATCAGCTCCAGGCGATCAGGCAGGAACACGCTTACCAAGGGCCTCTGCGACACATCCAGAAGACGCTCAACCCAGGCGCCATCGACGGACATCCGCTTCGGTTGCCCGGGAGCGAAGCCGACGGCCAGCTCGTGCGCATCGCCGTCCTGCTCGGTGCGCACCATCACACGCAACGTCTGCGCGCCGAATCTGAGGATCTCTCGCTCGTTACTGGTCCTGCAGGAGTAGCCGGTACAACCGAAGTACAGCGCCTCCAGGAGATTCGTCTTGCCGGCGCCGTTCGGCCCACACACGACGGTTATCCCCGCTCCGAGGCGCACCGAGCCGCTCTCGTAGCCACGAAAGTCACGCACGGCGATTGACAGCACCTGCAAGCGATCCGCCCGCGGTCAGCTCAGACGTTTAGACGGATCGGCATGATCAGATACAGGAAGCCGCTGCCGTCACCAGACTCGAGCAGTCCGGGGCGAAGCGGGCTGATCAGCTTCAGCACGACGTCTCCGTCCTCGATCGCGTCGAGGCCGTCGCGGAGGAACTCGGGGTTGAACCCAATCTCGAGCGGCTCCCCCTGGAACGGCACCGGAAGCGACTCGCGGGCCTCGCCCACGTCCGGAGTCTGCGAGGACACGGTCAGCTCGCCCGGCGCGAACGCGAGCCGCAGCGGAGCATTCTTCTGGGCCAGAAGGCTGACGCGCCGCACAACATCCCGCAGCTCGGCACCGGAGATCCGGAGTTCATGCTCGAAGCTGTCCGGGAGCAGCTGACGGTAGTTCGGAAATTGTCCATCGATCAGTCGCGAGGACAGAACCACGTCGCCCAACACGAACACCACCTGGTTCTGCCGCACACTGACGGTGAGCTGCTCCTCGGTCGAGTGGCTCGCGATGCGCGACAACTCCTGCAACGCCCTGGCGGGCACGTTGACCTCAAAGCCAACTGGCAGCGCCACAGGCAGCGGGGTCTCCTTGACGCTGAGGCGGTAGGAGTCGGTCGCGACCATCGTCACCTCCGAGTCGGACGCGGAGACCAAGATCCCGGTGAGGACCGGACGCGTTTCGTCATGCGAGGCCGACCCCGCCACCTTGACGACCGTCTCGACGAACGCAGCAGCTCCAAGCGATACGGCAGTCGTCGGATCGGGCTCTGGGAACGGTGGGAAGTCCTCGGAGTGGAGCGTGCGAATGTGGAATGTAGCGTTCCCTGAGATGATCTCGACATCGTGCTCGATAGCGCGCAACTCGAGCCATACGCGGCTGGAAGGGAGCGCACGTACGAGGTCGACGACCAAGCGTGCCGGGAGGATCACAGAACCCTCACGCTCCACCACCGCTTCAAGTGGGACGCGAAGGCTCACCTCGGTATCGGTTGCACGTAGCTCGCAGCTCGATCCCGTGGCCGCAAGCTGCACGCCGGAGAGCGCCTGGATCGCGCTCCGGGTAGAGGCGACCCGCGTGACCATTTGGAGCTGACCGAGGAAGACGTCTCGCTCGAGGGAGATCTTCACGATTGATACCTCAAAGGAACCTAGGAGTCATAGAGTGAACAAGGGTTGTTGAAAGAGGGTGTTTTTCCCGCAAGGAGCGTGCGAACAAGGTGCGCGGCTGGATTCTGCAGTCTGTCAACAACGCCGGTCGTCACGTCAGGTCTGCCGAGAGCAATGCGCGCAGCGCCGAGATGTCGGCAGCGGCAGCTGGATCTGTGGAGACCCTGTCGGAAACTCGGTGACAGGCGTTGAGGACTGTCGCGTGGCTGCGTCCTCCGAACGCCTCTCCGACGGCGGCAAGGGACTCCTGCGTGAGATCGCGGCACAATTGCATCGCGAGATGCCGTGGCCATGCGACGGCGGCGGTCCTGCTGGGCGACGCTAGCGCGCCGTCGTGAAGGGAGAAATAGCCCTCCACGACTGCCGTTATCGCGCTGATCGTCGGGACTGCTCCGTCATCGGTAAGGGGGTGGATGTCGTCGAGCACTCGCCGCGCGAGCTCGAGATCGATCGGATGGCCGGTGAGTGAGTGGTTGGCGACGATGCGGATCAGGGCGCCCTCGAGCGTGCGGATGTTGTCGGCGATGCGGTGGGCGATCATGTCGATAACTGCTGGGTCGGAGATGCGAAGTCGGTCGACAGCGACGCGTTTGCGCAGGATCGCGACGCGGGTGGGGTGGTCGGGCGGCACGATCTGCGCCACCAGACCTGACTGGAAGCGGTCGCGCAGGCGATCTTCGATCGCGAGGAGTTGGCTCGGAAGGCGATCGGACGTGAGCACGAGTTGGCGCCCCGAGTCGTAGACCGCGTTGAAGGTGTGGAAGAACTCCTCCTCGGTTTTGGCCTTGCTTGCGAGGAACTGCACGTCATCGATCAGGAGGACGTCGACGTTGCGGTAGGTGTGCTTGAAGTGGCTCAGGGACCGGGTGCCGAGCGCGGTGATGAAGCTGTTCGTGAAGGCCTCAACGGTGGTGTAGTGGACCGATGTGGTCGGGCTGAAAGCGGCGATGTAGTTGGCGATCGCATGGAGAAGATGGGTCTTGCCCAGTCCCGGGGGTCCGTGGAGAAAAAGGGGGTTGTAGGCGTGGCCGGGATTCTCGGCGACGGCTAGTGCGGCCGCGTGTGCGAGGTGGTTACCGTCGCCCATCACGAATTGGGCGAAGTTGTAGCGAGGGTTGAAGTGGTCTCGGTGCTGCAATGGCGCTGCTGCTGGGGAGGCATGCGCAGCTGGCGGGCGGCTGCCGATGTCTGGCGCGAAGGTGATGCGGGCGCTTGGTCCGAACACGGCGCGCACGGAGCGTGCGATGACGTGCGCGAACCTGTCCGAGAGCCAAGCCTGCGTCTCGGGTGGCGCTTGGAGAACTGCGACAGCACCGTCCCATGCGCCAACCTCGAGCGACCGGAACCAGATCTCGAACGTGGAGTCCCCGACGGTGGTGCGGATGTCGTCGCGGATTTGCCGCGAAGCTCTCGCGAGCTCGTGATGCCCGGGCAGCTCCAAGCTTCTCCTTGGTGGAGGCGATCGGTACTTGTGCAGAGGCCCGGAGCGAGGTCCGGGTGGGCGAATATACCAACGGGCGGATGGTGCGGAGGGACGTCTCAAGATGGCTTGGCGCAATATGCGCGGGAAACACGGGAAGCTGCCTTAGGAGGCGAAGCGGGGCATCGGCGAGACGCGTCGCGGGGTGCTGCGTATACTGGCGTGACGTCCCCGGACGTCGATAATCATGAAGCGAACGTACCAGCCAAAGAAGCGCAAACGTGCGCGCACGCACGGTTTCCGCGCGCGGATGAGTACTCGCGCCGGGCGAGAGGTTCTCAAGCGCCGCCGCGACAAGGGCCGCGAGCGCTTGACGGTGTGATGCCGAACGTGGCTGGCCCGCGTTCACGGCGTCGCGGCCGATTGTCGCGCAGCGCAGAGTTCGACCGCGTGTTTCGGAGTGGTCGCTCGCAAGGCGGGCGCGACCTCGTGCTGTACACGTTTCCACGTGGGGGAGCTGAGCCCCCACGGATGGGGATGTCCGTATCCCGCAAGGTCGGCGGGGCGGTCGAGCGCAATCGGGTGAAGCGACTTTTGCGGGAGGCGTTCGCGGCGGAGGCATGGAGGTTGCCAAATGGCACTGATGCAGTCGTGATCGCGCGGCCAGGCGCTGGGTCGCTGGCCCAGCGCGAAGGTCTGGGCGGGATCCGATCAGCCCTGTCTGAGTTGCTGTCGCGCGCTCCGGGAGCTCTCGCGCGGGACCTGGGCGTCGCCGATGGAGGCGAGCCATGAACGCGCTCAGGGTGGCCGTGATCTTTCCGATCCGGCTGTACCAGCGGTTGCTGTCGCCGATGCTCGGAGAACGATGCAAGTACTACCCCGCGTGCTCTGAATATGCTGCGCAGTCGATTAGCAGGTTCGGGATACTGCGCGGGCTCGTGCTGGCCGGCTGGCGGTTGCTGAGATGCAACCCCTGGAGCCGTGGGGGGTATGACCCGGTTGAGGACCAGCGGCTGTTCACGCCGCGCAGGCCACCGGTAAACGCTCGATGATGATGCTGACTGCCAACATCTTCCAGCCGCTGATCGACGTGTTCGAGGCGGTTCTGAAGTTCTTCCACAATTCGTGGGGGATTCCGTGGGGCTGGGCGATCGTCCTGCTGACGGTCGTGATCCGGGCGCTGATGCTGCCGCTGACGGTCAAGCAGTTCCACTCGATGCGTCAACTCCAGCTGCATGGCCCCGAACTGAAGGCGATCCAGCAGAAGTACAAGGCTGACAAGCAGCGCCAGCAGCAAGAGGTGATGAAGTTCTACAAGGAGAACAACGTCAACCCGTTCGGCTCGTGTCTGCCGATGGTGGCGCAGCTCCCGGTCTTCATCTCGCTGTTCTACATGCTGAAACAGAGCCTTCGGCCGGATATCTGTCCGCAGATACAGGCGCGGTATCAGCTGAAGTATCTGCTGACCCATCATGTCTCGCGTGCGGTCGCGATGGGCCAGACGACTCCCTGCGGCGCCGGACACGGCGCGAACTTCCTGTTCATCAGCGACCTTACGGCTGCCGCTACCGGGGCGACGCTGATCATCCTGCTGGTGCTGTACGTGGGCACCCAGTTGGCATCGAGCCTGGTGATGCAGACGCCGACGATGGACAAGACGCAGCGCATGGTGATGCTGGGCGTGCCGTTCATCTTCGTGTTCATCGTGATCAAGTTCCCGGCCGGGGTGCTGGTGTACTGGATCACGACCAACACCTGGACGATCGGGCAGCAGTTGATCATCAAGCGGCGGATTGGTCCGGTGGTCCCCGCTGCGCCCGCTGTAGCCGCTGTGCCCGCGGCGCGTGCGCGCGGAAGTGACGGGAGCTCCGGTGGATCCTCGTCGTCGCGGCAGAAGGCGCTGTCGGTGGACGGGAGGAACCGCGAGAAGTCTGACGGCGGAGGGCTGGCGAAGCTCCTGCGTGAGAAGGTCAGAGGTGAGACGGCGGCGCCGAAAGCGTCGAGCGCTGGCCGAGCGAGAGGGGCGACGCCGCCGCCGTCACCACGCAAGAAGAAGAAGCGATCGGGACGCAGGCGATGAGCGCTGCTGGGAGACCGGGTGAAGTGGTCGCGCGAACGCGCAGCGTGCTCGAGCGGATCGCCGACGAGGTCGGCGTTGAGACGCAAGTGACGGCCTGGGAGGATGCCGACAGCGTGATGGCGGCGTTCACCGGCGATGAGCTTGGACTGCTGATCGGACACCACGGCGAGACGATCGACGCTATCCAGCATCTCGTCCACCGGATCGTCTTCCAGGGGTGCGAACAGCGAAAGCGGTTGGTTGTGGATGCTGCGGGTTATCGTGAGCGGCGCGCCACGAGCCTGCGGGGGTCGGCGGACGAGGCGGCGCAGACGGCGCTGAGAAGCGGCCGGGCGGTGGTCTTGGATCCGATGAGCGCGCAGGAGCGCAGGGTGGTGCACGAGCACCTAAAGACGCGGGCCGGTGTGGAGACCTACAGCGAAGGCCAGGAGCCGTCGCGGCGCCTCGTCGTTGCACCCGTCGTCGAGTAGTGGTCCGTGGGCGTGGCGCGCGGGTGCTGTTTCACGTTTTTCTTGACGGTGAAACAAGAGCCGCGGTACAACTAGGTCGTGGAGCACCTGTCAGACTTCGACCGCGGTGTTCTAATCGGCCTGCTGATCGGAGAAGGGTCGTTCGGGGGCGATGGGAAGCAACCACAGATCACGCTTCGCATGCATGTACGCCACCAGGCCCTGTTTGCGTGGTTGCTGGATCGTTTTCCGAGAAGCAGGCTCTACGGTCCATACCAGCATGGCGGTCGGTCCTACTACCAGTGGATGGCGAGGGGGAGGATGCTGGTCGAGGACCTTCTGCCCCTGCTGGAGCCGGATCTCGTGAGCTCACTGGATGCTTATGCCGCATCACGGCTGACAGGGATGCGCGAGCGCTACCGCGAGTACATCGAACGGGAGCGGCGACGGTCGAGAGATGGCGCCCCAGACCCCCGGCAGCCGTAGGCGGCGAGTGATCGCCAATACCGCAGCTCCGGCAGTTGCACGCATTGGCGGTCTCGCCGCACGCTACCGCCTGGAAGATGTCGCTGTGGACAAGCTCCGGACCCTCGCCGAACTGCTCGGACGCGATCCGCACGCACCCACCGCCATCCGCGAGCAGATCCGCGTTCTTGACGACCACATCGCTGACTCCCTGGTGGCCTTGAAGATCGACGCGATTCGTGCCGCGGGGTCCATCGCTGACATCGGCGCCGGCGCAGGGTTGCCGGGGTTGGTGCTCGCGATCGCGCTTCCGGATGTGGAGTTCGCGCTGATCGACAGCGGCGCTCGGAAGGTGGAGTTCATCCGTGCTGCGATCGCCGCGTGCGCTCTGGGCAATGCACGGACGCTGCACCTACGGGTCGAATCGTGGACCGAGGGGCAATCGAGCTTCGACATCGTGACTGCGCGGGCCGTGGGCCGGCTCGACGTGGTCGCAGAGTATGCCGCGCCGCTGATGAAAGTCGGGGGCACGCTCGTGGCGTGGCGCGGCCGACGCGACGCGGCGGTCGAGATGCAGGCGCGGGTGGCGGCCGCGCGTCTGGGTTTACGGGTGGAGGAACCGGTCCACGTCTGTCCCTATGCCGAGGCGGAGCATCGACACCTGCACCTTCTGAGAAAGGTGAGCGAGACGCCTCGATGCTTCCCCCGTCGCCCTGGGGTTGCGCGTAAGCGCCCGTTGGGCGGTCCTGGACGTCCTGCCGGCGCCCACGATGGCCGCGAGCAGACGTCTGACCGCGCTCGGCGTTAGTTTCAGCGATGCCGATGGGAATCATCTACGCGATCACCAACCAGAAGGGCGGCGTCGGCAAGACGACCACGGCGATCAACCTGGCCGCATGCGTGGCGGAGGCCGGTTATCGCGCCCTCCTGGTGGATATCGACCCGCAGTGCAACGCGACGGTGGGGCTCGGCATCGCCAAGCACACCGAGCGCACGACTTATCACCTCATCAGCGGCTCGGCAACGCTCGATGAGATAGTTGTGCCAAGCCTGATTGATCAACTCTGGGTTGCTCCCTCTGGACCAGACCTCGCCGGAGCGAACGTTGAGTTGCCGCGAATTCCGGGATCTGAGACGCGTCTCCGGGATGCCTTGGCCAGGGTCCGTGATCAGTACGCGTTCACGCTGCTCGACTGCCCGCCGTCGTTGGGTCCGCTGACGGTCAACGCGCTTGTCGCGGCTGATCGCGTGATCGTTCCGGTCCAAGCCGAGTATTTCGCGCTCGAGGGCTTGGCGGGGCTACTCGACACGCTCGCGCTAATCCAGCGCGAGCTGAACCCGAGGCTGACGGTAGCCGGCATGCTCCTGACGATGTACGACGCGCGAACCCGTCTGGCCCAAGATGTCGCGCGCGAGGTGCGCGAGCATTTTCCCGACCTCGTGTTCGATACCGTCATCCCGCGCAACGTGCGGATCAGCGAAGCGCCGAGCTTCGGCAAGCCGGTGATCCTCCACGACCCCCACTGCGCGGGCACTGACGCCTACTTCGAGCTGGCAAAGGAGGTGACAGCCCGTGGCTGAGCGACAGAAGGGAATCGGCCGCGGCCTCGCGGCGATCCTGACAGTCTCGCCCAAGGATGAGCCCGAAGAGTTGCGGCAGATCCCCGTCGAGCTTGTTGATCCAAACCCCAGCCAGCCCAGACGGACCTTTGACGAGGAAAGCCTGGGCGCGCTCGCCGAGTCGATCCGCGCCCGCGGAATCCTTCAGCCGATCCTGGTACGCCCACTCGCCAGCGGCCGCTACGAGCTCGTCGCGGGCGAGCGCCGTCTACGGGCGGCGCAGATCGCGGAGATGGCCTTCGTCCCGGCCGTCGTCAGGCATCACGACGACGCGAGCTCGCTCGAGGTCGCGCTGATCGAGAACATGGTGCGCGAGGATCTGAACCCGGTGGAAGAGGCTCGCGCCTGCGTTGCGCTCGTCGAGGAGCTCGGGCTGACTCGCGAGGAGGTCGGCCTCCGTGTCGGACGCAGCCGGGTCGCCGTGTCGAATCTGATGCGCTTACTCGACCTGCCCGACGAGGCGCTTGATCTGCTCGAGCGCCGAGAGATCACGGAAGGTCATGGTCGCGCGCTACTCCTGAGCGACGACAACGCCACGCGCCGTAGTCTTGCCAGACAGGCGGTGGCGTCCTCGTGGTCGGTCCGGGAAGTGGAAGCACGCGCGCGTGCCACCGCATCCCGGCCGCCGCCGTCCGGTCCGCGTCGCCCGGGTCGCTCCAGCGGGATCGATTCCAGCGCTGATCGCCAGGCCGCGATCGATCAGATCAGCGATCTGCTCGGCGAAGTCCTGGGCGTGGACGTCACCGTACGCTCCTCCGGGGGTGGCTTTCGCGCGACCGTCAGCTTCGAGTCGCTCGACGAAGCGCGGGCGCTTGCCACTCGCCTGCGCGTCAGCCAGTTGCAGTAGCGCTCCCGCGGGACACCTAACCGGCAGAGCGAGGCTGTCCGCTCAAGCGTCGCGCTCGGGCTGAGCGGCCGCGATGTCGCGCCGCCTCGCGGGTGACCTATCTCCGACACCACGACGATAAGATGGACTGCGGACTGCGACCCGCACGCGCGTGTGGCTCTGAGCAGGTCGCTAACGTAGCTGCACCGCGTAATATGGCCGTCGCAGGAGACGGGCGATTAGCTCAGTCGGTTAGAGCGCTTCTCTGATAAGGAAGAGGTCCCAGGTTCGAGTCCTGGATCGCCCACTAGCTGAAACTCCCTGCACAACGGCACTTTTTCGCCACCTGACAGGGGCCACGAGGACCGCGTCGGGCGAAGCTTAGGGTGCACCAGGGGTGCACCAGGATCGCGATGGCGCTTCGCGGCATCCGACTCAGGCGGTCATAGCGGCGGTGAGCAGCGGTGAGCGACCGTCGCGCTTGGCTGGAGGAATGGTGCCCGTTCTGCCGTGCGGGTCAGCTACGACACGCTCGTGGCGCGTGGCCAGGCCGGCCGCAGCACCGTCAAGGCGCTGTTGGACACGCTCGCGCGTGCGCGGGTGATGAGGTACGAGCGCGTCAATGACCCCGCCCGC
>JBKQKK010000156.1:0-4297 GCA_052147535.1 Solirubrobacteraceae bacterium
GCACGAGAGCACCAGCAGATCCTTCCCGTCCGCCACGGTACGCTCGCGCTGCGCGTAGAACGCACCGACGTCCTGGGCCCCAGCGAGCGTCAGCTCTCTGAGCTGACGCGTGCCGATCTGCTGGCCGCTCTGGCGCACAATCGCGGCCTGCGCGTCCTCAAAGCTGCCGCGCGGCGCTTCCAGCGCGGCCAGCCTGCGGATCCCATGCGAGTGGCGCGAGGCAGGAAGGTTCAACTGCGCGTCAGCGGGATACAAGTTCTCGCAGCCGGCCGCCCGGTAGGCCAGCCGCGTGACCTGCACCTCGCCGAGCACGGTATGCAGATCGCGCTCGTGGCCACGCTCGACACTGCGCCGCGGCGTGCCGTCACTGCCGATCACCCCGTCCGCACGCTGCTCGACCCGCGCGCGGAGATCGAGCTGGTCCTGCAACACCTGGCGAGCTAACTCGCGAGCGTCCTCCGCCAACCGCGCCTCGAGCCCTGAATGCTCAAGACCCAACGCCTCCTCGCCCGCCGCCCACGCGAGCAACCCCGCAAACAGAGCCCGCGAGCGCTCAAACCCCGCGACCGCGCGCACATCGGATCCCGCCGCGCGGGGATCCTCGCCACCCGCGGGCTGCCGATCACCATCAACCAACGGCAACGACGGCTCGCTCACAGAGCCGTTAGCTTGCCGGGCGCCGACGAACAAGTCCAGCAGATCAGGAGCCACGCGATCACCTCCGTATCGCGGTCCGAAAAGGACATAACACCCCTGACTTTCGCCGTAACCTACCGGGAGTCCTCCCGAAACCACCGGCATAACCCGCCAGAACGCGCCGCTCGACGCGCTATTCGCCCAACAGATCCGGACTATCTACCCACTACAAACGACCTGCACCCAATTGCTTTCGAGGCACCCGCACGGTTGAGTAGGGCGCACGCGAACCGGTGCGGCTCGCGTTGATCGGCCCGGACGGACAACGGGCACGCTCTTCAACGAGGACGGCCCGCTCCCGTGGTGATCACGTCGCGCACCAACAGACCGAGGGTCACCTCGAGCAGCCCGCCCCGGCGTGTCAACGTCCGGTCGATCCGAACTCCCCGCTTCGCGCAGCGGACTTCTCCTCTTGTAGGATGCGGCCGCGTCAGGACGTCTGCTTTGCTCGGCCGCCAGCACTTGCACCGAGGCGACAAGAGCCGCGGTTTGCGCGGAACCCAGGGCCTCGGGAACCACCCCTGACGCTCCCTTTCGTGTCTCAGCACGGGCTCCCGCGGGCTTATGCTCTGCGACGGTTGCGAGTGCGCCGATCGGGCCGGATCCGGAACGACTGCATGGTCACGCCGAGTCGTGCGGGCGCGCGCGGATCCCGTTGAAGGCGTGCGTGCGGTCGCTGGCGGAGCGAGCGTCCGGCGGCGAAGCTCTCGGGCTTCTGCTCGCCGTCGGCAGAAGAGTCTGGGTCTTGCTGGCTTGGGGGTTTCCTGGGACAGCTGCGTGGCAGGCGCGGAATGTTGAAGGGAAACGCGGTGGCACGCGAAACTGGTTCTCCGTTCGGTGCGAAGCAGCAGCGGTGCGCTGTCGGAGTCCGAGCCTTCTGCGAACACCCACGAGTTCCCCGACGGGCGTCGGCCTACAGGACAGCGGGCCTACCGGAGCGCGGTGGCTGCCTGCGTGCGCATCGCCTGGGCGATCCGCTCAAGCGCGGCTGAGCCCGTGCGCCATTGCTGCCAGTACAGCCGGACGTCGATGCTGCCGCGCGGATCGAACTCGACGAAGGTGCCCGGTTCGGCCTGCAGATCGGGGACCATTCCCCATCCGAGACCGAGCCGAACGGCGTGCACGAACGCGCTTGACCCGGGGACGTGGTGGCGTGGCGGGTCGATCCGCAGGCGCGTGCGCCGGCGTAGATACCGGTCCTGGAGCTGGTCCTCACGATCGAACACGACCACCGGAGCCAGCGCCAGCGCGTGCACGGTGACGCCACCGGCGAACCATCTTGCGGCGAACTCGGGCAAGGCCCTGGGGCGGTAGCGCATTTGCCCGAGCGGCTCTACGGTGCAGCCGGGCACGGGCCGCGCGGACGCGGTGACGGCAGCCATAACGGTGCCGTCGCGCAGGAGCTCGGCCGTCCTGGTCTCGTCGGCGCGCCGAAGGTCGAACGCCAGATCGGTGTCGATGGAGGCGAGCCCTGGGACAAACCAGGTGGCGAGGCTGTCCGCATTGACCGCCAGCGCGATGACCGTCGGGCTGCCCGCCTCCCCGTCGCCGAGCTCACGTGCGGCGTCAGCAGTAATCGCGTCGATCTGGCGCGAGGCTCGCAACAGGGTCTCCCCCGCGGAAGTCGGCCTGACTGGCTTGGAGCGGATCAGCAGGACCCGCCCCGTCGACCTCTCGAGCGCTTTGATCCGCTGGCTGATCGCCGACGGCGTCACGTGCAGCGTGCGCGCTGCGCCGTCCAGCGTCCCCTCAGAGACGGCGGCTGCCAGGGCCTGCAGTTGATCCGGGTCGAGTTTCGTCATTAGGCTTGCTTACGGCACGTCAGAAACATTAGCTTTACGAACGGTCTGCCGAATCGTAGCTTTGACCCGGTGATCGCTTCCGGTCCGCTGAGCGCATTCATCTCCGGCCTCGTGTTCGGACTGTCGCTGATCGTCGCGATCGGCGCCCAGAACGCGTTCGTGCTGCGACAGGGGGCGCTCCGCCAACACGTGCCGACGATCGTCGCGATCTGCGCCGTGTCGGACGCGATCCTGATCGCCGCCGGCGTGGCAGGCGCTGGCGCGGTACTCAACGGGCGACCATGGCTGCTGAGTTTCGTCCGCGTGATCGGTGCGGCAGCATTACTCGCCTACGGGGCGTTCGCGGCCCGCCGAGCGCTCGACCGTCAGACCAACCCGGACATCGCCTCCTCGCGAGCCTCGCCCCGGCCTGCGGTGATCGCCGCGTGCCTGACATTCACCTGGCTCAACCCAGCCGTGTATCTCGACACGGTCGTCCTGCTCGGATCGGTCGCGAATGCGCGGCCCGGCCGCCAGTGGTGGTTCGGTGCCGGAGCCACACTCGGCAGCGTCATGTGGTTCGCGGCGCTTGGCTTCGGCGCCGCCCTTCTTGGTCCCATCCTCAGGCGACCGGGAGCCTCACACGCGCTCGACTGCTTCGTCGCGGTGATCATGACCGTGACAGCCGTCCGAGTGCTGCTCGCAACCTGACCTGACTTTCGTGCGAGGACCACCATCTCACCGCGGAGGACAAGCGACCCGCATCGCGCGGAACTCAGGTCCGCGAGATCCGTTCCCTGACGCCTGCTTTTCCGTCCCAGAACGGGCCTTCGCGGGCTTATGGTTTGCGACGATTGCGAGCGTGCCGCATCGGGCCGGACCCGCACGACTGTAGGAAAACGCTCTCACGACCGGGAGGAGGAGGTTCGCGGGTCACCGCTCGCAGGCGTCCTGCTTGGCCAGAAGCTGCGCCGGTTTACATATGGGTGCGGCTCGCCGAGAGGGACGTTATGCTTCGCGGGGGATGACGCTGTTGACATACCGTTGGTCGTGGTTGCGGTGGCGTTCGTGGGCGAGGTGGTAGACCCAGTAGGAGTCGAAATCGCCGTTGTTGATGAGGGCGCGGAGCTTGAGGATCGCTTCGGTGCCTTGGAGTCCCCAGCGGTCGCCGGTGATGTCCATACGGTCTTTGACGACGTGTCTGCAGGCGCCCTCGATGACGCCGGTCGCGATCGGCCACCCCTTCTTGAGGGCGGTGGGGTTCAGGGTCGGCTCGAGCCGCTCGGCGGCGAGTGCGAGCAGCTCAGGCGCGGCGGTCAGGTACCAAAACGTCGACGAGGGTTCGGTGTCCCCATGTATGTCGAGAGCCACGGCAGCCGCGGTGCACGTCGATGCCGGCGCGATACCAGTCCAGCAACGTGTTCACGGCAAGGCCATGTCTGAGGTCGTGCACGCGTGGCCGGCAGCGTGTTGAGCGTGGTTTCAGGCCAACGGCGCGCACCAGCCCGATGAACGTCCGGTTGATGTTGGCGGCATGCAGTCGGGTCCCGGCGGTCGAGACGAAGAACGCCTCGCAGCGAGGTCGTGGGGACAGCTGGTCACGCAGCTGCCCGTAGGCGCTGAGCGCGTTCATCGCGCTGAGGTGCAGCGCGACCTCGCGGCTCTTGCCAAATTTGGTGTTGATGATCCGTACCAGCTGATCGCGGGCGTCGACGTCGTCGCGGTTCAGGCGGATCGCTTCGCCGACGCGCAGCCCGCTGACCGCGAGCAGCCCGATCAGCGTCTGGTAGCTCGCCGCCTGCAGCGGCCGGGGCAGCCTG
>JBKQKK010000157.1:0-15865 GCA_052147535.1 Solirubrobacteraceae bacterium
GTGAGCGCGTCGATGCCGGTGTCCGCGGTCATCTGCGGGGGCATCGATAGGGTCAGCGTCGGATCGATGATCGCCGTGTCGGGCACGAGCGTGTAGTCGACGAGCGTCACCTTCCTGTTGCCGAGCGAGAGCATCGCCGCGGGCGAGACCTCAGAGCCCGTTCCAGAGCTCGTCGGAATCGCGATCAGCTTCACCTTGTGCGCCTTCTGGGGGAACTGCGCGATCCGCTTGCGAGCATCGAGGAACGGCAGCGAGAGCTCCTTGACGCTCAGGTGCGGGTTCTCGTGAAATAGCCGCATCGCCTTGGCCGCGTCGAGCACCGAGCCGCCGCCGACGGCGATGATCGCGTCGGCGCCGAAGCGCTCGAGCTCCTCGATCCCCGCGCGGACCTGCTCCTCGGTTGGCTCCGGCTCGATCGCCGAGAACACGTGCACAGCGCGGGCGTCGGCGCCGAGTGCCTTGCGGATCACGTCGGCGACGCCGCGCGCCTCCGACGGACCGTCGGTGACGATCATCGGCGCGTTGAGCTCGAGCATCCGCAGGTTCTCGAGCGCTCCCGGGTTGAAGTACGTGTCCGACGGCACGCGGAACCACTGCGGTGGAGTTTGACGGCGGGACACGGCCTTGATGTTGAGCAGATTGCGGTAGTTCACGTTTTCGGTCGTGTTCGATCCCCCCCAGGTCCCACAGCCGAGCGAGAACGTGGGTGTCATTGAGTTGTAGACGCCGCCGAGCGCTCCGACCGCGGTAGGAGCGTTGACCAGGATCCGGCCGGTGCGGATCGCGTGTGCGAACTTGTCGATGACGGCATCGTCGGTCGCGTACACGGCCGAGGTGTGGCCCAGGCCGAGGTGGTCGGTGACGATCTCGCAGCAGCGGATCCCGTGGTCAACCGAGGAGGAGCGCACGATTCCCAGCACGGGCATCAGCTTCTCGGCGATCAGTGGATGCGCGGCCAGCTGCTCGAAATCGGACGGCAGCGGCGCGAGCAGCACCTTGTCCTCCTCGGCTGTCTTGAATCCGGCGATCTGGCCGAGGTTCAAGCACGACTGTCCGAGCACCTGCAGCTCGACGCGGCCATCCGGCGTGAACGACTTTGCGGCCAGGAGGTCGGTCTCCCTCGTGGTCAGGAGCCGCGCGCCCATCTTCTGGAACTCCGCCATCATCGCGTCGTAGATGCCGTCGTCGATCACGACCGTCTGCTCGGCCGGGCAGATGACCGAGGAGTCGAACGTCTTCGAGATCAGGATGTCCATCACGGCCATGCGGATGTCGGCGCTGGCGTGGATGTACACGGGGGCGTTGCCCGAGCCGACGCTGAGGCACGGCTTGCCGGCGGCGTTCGCGGCCGCGACCGCCTTCGGTCCGCCGGTCGTCCAGATGAAGTCGACGCCGTCGTGGTGGAACAGGTACTGCGAGACGTCGAGCGTCGGGTCCGGGATCACCTGCAAGGCGTGCGGGGGAAGGCCGGCCGCCTCGCCGGCCTCTTGCAAGATCCTGGCTACCTCCATGCAGCAGCGCGCGGCGGCTGCCGACGGGCGCATGATGAGCGCGTTGCGGGTCTTGGTGCAGACGATCGACTTGAACAGCGCGGTCGAGGTCGGGTTGGTGATCGGCAGCAGCGCCATCACCACGCCGATCGGCTCGGCGATGTACTGGATCAGGCGCTCGCGGTCCTCGTCGATCACGCCGACGGACTTCTTGTCCTTCAAGTAGTCGTACAGGAACTCGGTGGCGATGTAGTTCTTCAGCACCTTGTCCTCGAGCACGCCGAAATGCGTGTCCTCCATCGCCATCCAGGCGAGCTCGACCGCGTTCTCGAGCCCGGCGACGGTCATCGCCCAGACGATCTCGTCGACGGCCTTCTGATCAAGTTTGCGGAATGCGGTTGAGGCCGTATGTGCGCGTTCGACGAAGCCGTCCAGGCGGGCTGACCATTCGGCGTCGTGTTCTGCGGTGGGTTCTTCGGTCGTGGTCGCCATGTGTTTTTCAGGGGTCGATGACAAGGTAATTTGCTCTGCGCGGGAGCAGAGACGCGAACTCTACTGGCAACGGCCAGCTCCCGCTGAACTTCTGAGCGGGCCTTCTACGGCCGCGCCGCCGGCGGTCAGATGAGCTTCACCTGACGGACGGCTCGGGCTTCTTGAAGGACGGCTGGGGCCTGTTGACGGACGGCTCGGGCCTGTTGACGGACGGCTGGGGCCGCTTAACCGACGGCTCGGGCTTGTTGACGGACGGCTCGGTCTTGTTGACGGACGGCGCGGGCTGCAGGAGCGCTGAAACCTCGGTTTCGATCTGCGCGATGATCAGCTCGGGGTCCGGGATCAACGTGGCGTCGACCATCAGGCCGATGATCACTTCGTTGCGGTAGCTGAAGATGCTCACGCTCATGCCGATGTGCCCGGAGGTCGGCGCCCAGACGAGCGCGGCGCTGATCGGTGCGCCGGCCACGTAGACAGGCTCCTTGGGGCCCGGCACGTTGGTCATCACGGCCGTGACCTTCGCCGTGAACATGTCGACGACCAGACGCTCGACCGGCTCCGGCGTCCTTCCCGCCACGCTGATCAGACCGTAAGTGACCTGGCCGTCCCGCGAGCGCTTGATCTCCTCCATGCGGGTGCGAACCTCACGCACCCGCGCGTCGGCGCCGCTGGTGGCCACCGGAAGCGGCAGGAACACCAGGCCGAAGTGGTTGCCCAGGTCGCGATGAACTTTCTGATCGAGCGCCCGCAGGTTGAACGGCACCATCGCCTGGACATCGGCGAGCGGTTCGCCGCGAGCCTCGAGCCAGTGGCGCAGCGCCCCGGCTACGGCCCCGAGCAGGACGTCGTTGACGGTGCCGTCATGTGCCCGCGCTGCGCGCCTGACGTCAGTCAGGGAGATCGGCGAGGTCCAGGTGACGAGGCGGCTGATTCCGGGATCGCCCTTCAACGAGCTCGGCGCGTCGGATGACATCGTCAGCAGCCGGAACGCGGTGGTGCCGTCGCGGACGACGGCGCGCGCGAGCCCAGCCGTCCGTGACGGTGAGACCGCCAGGTTGGTGCCCTGGCGAACCAGCGTGGTGGCGCTGGAGCCGGCGCTCGAGAGCACCCGGATACCTGCGCCGACGCCGATCAGGCCACCGTGCCCCTGCTCCTCGGGCTCGAGCGTCGCGACCTGCGTGCCAGGCGCGCCGTCGGTGAGCGACAACATCGTCTCGGCGAGCGTGACTCCATCGGCGATGCAATGGTGGATGCGCACGATCAGTGCGCAGCCGTCGCCGTAGCCGTCGACCAGATACATGTGCCACATGGGGCGATTGCGGTCGAGCGGCATCGTCATCAGATCACCGACCAGCTCGCGTAGGGCGCGGTCATCGCCCGGAGCGGGCAGCGCGAAGTGGTGCATGTGATGGCCGATTGCGAAGTCCGGATCGTCGGCCCATCTGGCCGGCAGCAGCCGCAGCGTGCTCTCCACAACGCGCTTGCGGAACTTCGGATACTGCTTCACCAGGCGTTCCTGCATGATCGCCTGGATCCGCTCCCAGTCGACCGGCTTCTCGAACAGCAGCACCGAGTTGATCACCATCAGGTTGGACGGGCGGTCCATGTGCAGCCAGGCTGCGTCGGCGCTTGACAGCCATTCGCTCATGCTTCACCGCTGTCCAGGTAGAGGTCGGCGAAGAAGTCCTCGTATTTCCGGTAGACCACCGATCGCTTGACCTTGAGCGTCGGTGTCAACTCACCAGCGGCCTGCGTGAGATCGTGGTCGAGGATCCCAAAGCGCTTGATCTGCTCGATCCGCGCAAACCTGGCGTTTGCGCCGTCGACCTGTTTCTGGATTTCCTCGTGGACGCGCGGGTCGTGCGCGATGGTGGCCGCGTCATCGGCGATTCCGAGCCGCCCGGCCAGCTTCACCGCCGCGTCTCGATCTAGAGTGAGCATCGCCACAAGATATGGCCGATCGTCGCCGAACACCACCGCTTCGGATACGAAGCGGCTGTCGCGCAGTTGACTTTCGATGTTGACGGGCGTGATGTTCTTCCCGCTCGAGGTGATGATGATCTCCTTCTTGCGACCTGTGATCGAGACGAAGCCGTCGTCGTCGATCGCACCGAGATCGCCGGAATGCAGCCATCCATCCTCGGTCAGGATCTGCTCGGTGGACTCCGGGTCCTTGTAGTAGCCCTTGAACACCTGCGGACCCCGGATCATGATCTCGCCGTCCGGAGCGATCGCGACCTCGCTTCCCGGCAGCGGCCGGCCGACTGTGCCGAGGCGCACGGCATCGAGCGTGTTGATCGTGGCCGCGGCGCAGGTCTCGCTCATCCCGTAGCCCTCGAGCACGAGCACGCCACAGGCGTCGAAGAACGTCAGCAGGTCCTTGGCGACCGGCGCCGCGCCGACCAACCCCATTTGCAGCGCGGGGCCGAAAGCGTTGCGGACCTTGGATAGCACGAGCCGATCCGCGAGTCGATACTGGAGGTCGGTCAGCAGGTCCGGCTGTCTGCGATCGCGCAACGCCGGCCGTGCGCGCGCTCCTACCGACAGCGCCCACTGGAACAGGAGGCGCTGCTCTGGCCGGCCGCCCGCGGCCTTGCCGGCGGCGACCCCGTGAACCTTCTCGTAGATCCGCGGTACCGCCGGGAAGTGCGTCGGCGCCGTCTGGCCCAGCTCGTCGACGATCTTCGAGGCATCGCCGGTCCAGTAGACGAGCCGCGCGCCGACGCTGAGCACGACCATCTGGGCGACGCGCGCCAGCACATGAGCCAGGGGCAGGAACTGGTAGAGCGAGTGCGAGTGCTCGAAGCCGAGCCGCTGCGCGTAGGCGCGAGTTGCGTACAGCAGGTTCTCGTGGCTGAGCATGCACGCTTTAGGGGGACCCGTCGTGCCGGACGTGTACACGAGCGTTGCGATGTCGTCCGGGTTGGCTGCGGCGACTCGCTCGAGGACCCGTTCGGGTGGCGTCTCCATGCCGAGGCGCCGGAGCTCATCGAGCGTCATCGCCTGGGGATCGGAGTGGTCAAATACGACCACATGCGCCAGCGCCGGGCAGCGGTCGCGAACATGCGCGATCTTCGCGGCCTGGGAAGCGTTCTCGCAGAACACCAGCTTCGCCTCGGAGTGCGCGAGCACGTATTCGCATTCCTCGGGCGAGTTGGTGTGATAGATCGGCGTGACGATCGCGCCGGCACACAGGGAGCCGCAGTCGGCCAGCGTCCAGTCAGCGGACGTCAGCCCGAGGATCGCGACGCGCTCGCCGGCCTGGATGCCGAGGCCGATCAGGCCGCGCGCGATCTCGCTGGCGATCGACCCCAATTCGGGGTAGGAGATGAACGCGGTGTGTCCCCCGCGCTGGAACTGAAGGGCGACAGTGCTGTGGCGGCCAGCGGCGTCGAGCACCATCTGCCCGAGCGTGCTCAGCTCGGCAAAGCCGCGAGCCTGCGCGTGTCCATGCATGCCCGATGCGCTCGAGCTGCCTTGTGCGTCTTCTGTTGCTTTCACATGCCCAACCTAAAGTGAGTCGTGAGCGCCGTCATCGGGGCTTGGCTACCCCACGGGTCCGTAGTTTTCACGGAGAGAGCGTCGATCGCACGCGATCCGGCTGCCAGCTTTCGCGACCAGCATCACAGCTGGCGGTTTGGGTGGTTGTAAGGTGGGTAGCTAGCCAAACTAATCGCCGTGCTCGATATCGATAAGGACTCTTGTTCGGGCTGATTGCAGCAAACGTGCGGCGTCGTAAGACACGCACGGCGTTGACCGCCGCGGGGATCGCGGTGGGGGTCGCCGCGGTCGTCGCGCTGCTCGCGCTGTCGGCCGGACTCAACCGGACCGCCGGACAGCTGGTGCACCTCGGCAAGGCGGACCTGGGATTGTTTCAAGCCGACGCGTCCGACCCGACCACGTCGGTGCTGCCGCTGTCGCTGCTGCCGCGGATCCGGTCCGACCCCGAGGTGACCGAGGCCACGCCCCTGCAGATGGTTGTCAACGCGGTCGCCAAGTCCCCGCCGGCGTTCGTGTTCGGAGTCGACCCGGACGGCTTCGTGGCCAGACGGCTCGTGTTCACGCGGGGCGGCGGCATCGACCCGGGCCAAGCGGATCTCGGCGATCTGCTGGCGGCACGGCTGGCGCTCCAAGTCGGCTCCAAGATCGACCTGGACGGCCGCGGCTTCCGGGTTGGCGCGATCTTCCACTCCGGGGTGCCGTTCGAGGATCAGGGCGTGATCACCACGCTCGCCGATGCGCAGTCGCTCGCCGGGCGGACCTCCGACGAGACCACGACGATCGCGGTTCGCCTGCAGCCGCAGGTGTCCACCTCGGCGGCAGCGCGCAAGCTGGCGAAGCAGCTGCCGGGCGTGGTCGTGATCTCGGATCCGACCGAGGCGATCCGGGCGGGGGTCAACAGCGAGCTGATCAGCAAGGCTGTGCTCCTGATCGTCGTGCTCGCCCTGATGATCGGGGTGCTCGCGGTCGCCAATACGATGCTGGCCGCGGTGCTCGAGCGCCGGCGTGAGCTGGTGCTGCTGGCGACGATCGGCTGGAGCCCGTCGCAGCTCGCCGTGCTGGTGCTGGGTGAGGCGATTGCGGTGAGCGTCATCGGTACCGCCGCGGGGCTGCTGCTGGGCACGCTCGCGAGCGGACTGCTCCCGACCGCGCTCGGGCTGCAGAGCTTCATCTCGCCAGAGCTGACCACCTGGGGGCTGGGTCGCGCCTGCCTGATCGGCGTCACGATCGGGGTGCTCGGCGCCGTCTATCCGATCTGGCGCGTGACACGGATCTCCTCCGCCGCAGGGCTGGCGCCATCTTGAATGCGCTGATGCTCGCTCGTGCGCTGATGCTCGCTCGTGCGCTGATGCTCGCTCGTGCGCTGATGCTCGCTCGTGCGCTGATGCTCGCTCGACTTGCGGCGGCGGGCTTCGTCGGCGTACCGTTCGCGCGATGAGCACATCGATTGCGACGCCCACGCTGGTGGTCGGCTACGACGGCTCGGAAGCTTCGCGTGCGGCGCTGCTGTTCGCCGCGCGGCAGGCGGGCGCCGGCGGCCGCGTGATCATCGTCCATGCGTATGAGCTGCCTGCCGAGCTGATCGGTGGCACCCACGACGATCAGCTGCTCTCGCAGCGCGGCGAGCGGGGCGCGGCGCTGCTGCGCGAGATACCGCTGCAGGCAGAGGCGCTCGCGGGTCCGCACTATCAGACCGAGCTGATCGCCGGGGCGCCGGCGCCGGCGATCGCGGAGCTGGCGCGCCGTCGCCATGCCGACGAGATCGTGGTCGGGGCACGCGGCCGCGGCCGCGTGCGCGCCCTCCTGGGCAGCGTCTCGCACGAGTTGATCCACATCGCCGATCGCCCAGTTGTCGTGATCCCGGTCGCGGCACTGGCGTCGGCGTCGGCGTCGGAGTAGGACCAGGTTGATGACCGCACAGCCCCGGGGCGCAGGAGCTTGAGAGCGGCAATTCAGACCGTAGAGCAAGGATTTACCGGCCCTTTCCAAATCGTGTAGGGTGCGCCGACAGGAAGGACTCGAGGAGCATGGCTGCTGAACAAATCATTGAGAGACACGACCTCGATCAACTGTTCGAGGCGCTCACAAAGCGTGGTTATACCGTCGTCGGGCCGGTGGCCCGCGACGGCGCGATCGTCTATGACGAGATTCAGAGTAGTGCCGATTTGCCGGCTGGCTGGACCGATGAGCAGGATGCGGGGCGCTACCGTTTGAAGCGCCGCGACGATCAAGCGCTGTTCGGGTTTGTGGTCGGACCACACTCATTGAAGAGCTATCAATTGCCGGCGCAGAAGCTGCTGTGGCGAGCGCACCTGGCCCCGGACGGCGAGCTGAGCGATCTTGCCGGGCCGCCGGAGGTGGCTCGGATCGCGGTCATCGGAGCGCGCTCGTGCGATCTCCAGGCGCGTCAGGTGCTCGACCACGTGCTGCTAGGTGCCTCGAGCGTCGACCCGGGCGATACAGCTCGTACCGAGCAGCTGCTCGTGATCGCCGTGCAGTGCGGTCAGGCCGGTGGCAGCTGCTTCTGCACGTCGATGGGAACCGGTCCGGCCGTGACCAGCGGCTATGACATCGTGCTGACCGAGGTGCTCGACGACGGGGAGCACTATTTCGTGGCGGCATCGGGGACCAGGAAGGGCGCCGACGTGCTGTCGGAAGTCAAGACGGTGCCCGCCGGGCCACACGCGATCGCGGCCGTGAAAGACGTGCCGGCCCGCGCCGCCGCGCAGATCAAGCGCTCGCTTGACACCGACGGGATCAAGGAGCTGCTCTACCGTAACATGGAGCACCCGCGCTGGGACGAAGTCGCCGACCGCTGCCTGACGTGCGGCAACTGCACGATGGTCTGCCCCACTTGCTTTTGCACGACGATCGAGGACATGACCGACCTGACCGGCACGCAGGTCGAGCGCCACCAGCGCTGGGACTCGTGCTTCACGGTCGATTACTCGTACATGAACGGTAGCCCCGTGCGATCCTCGACACGGTCGCGCTACCGCCAGTGGATGACGCACAAGCTTGCAACCTGGTTTGACCAGTTCGGCAGCTCCGGCTGTGTCGGCTGCGGGCGCTGCATCACCTGGTGCCCGGTTGGGATCGACATCACCGAGGAAGCCGCCGTGATCCGCGCGAGCGAGGAGTGAGAGAGCATGCAAACGATTGACGAACTGATCGCCGAAGCGCCCGTGTTCGCGGGCCTCAAACCTGACTACCTGCAGCTGATCTCCAGCTGGGGCAGGTTGGTCGAGCTTGATGCCGACGAGTATGTGCTGCGCGAGGGCGAGCGCGCCCAGACGTTCTACATAATCCGCCGCGGCGCGATCGCGCTCGAAGTGCGCGGCGCCGGCCGCGCCGTGCTGATCGTCGACACCAAGCATGATGGCGACATCGTCGGCTGGTCGTGGCTGTTCGCTCCGTACCGCTGGCAGTTCGACGGGCGCACGACCGAGCCATGCAGCCTGGTAGCGATCGAGGGCGCCCGCCTGCGCGACATGTGCGAGGACGACCACGAGTTCGGCTATCAGCTGATGCGCCGGTTCGCTAGCGTCGTACAGCAGATGCTGCAGAACACGCGGATGCAGCTTTTGGACGTCTACGGCAATGCTCGCGCAATCCGCTGAGGTCCCGGTCGGCGTCAGCGCCGCGACGGTGCCGGCGCCGTTCGAGGTCGTCTCAAAGCGTCAAGACACAACCGACACCTACACGTTCGAGCTGCGAGCGCGCTCCGGCGAGCCGCTGGTGTTCCTGCCCGGGCAGTGCGTGATGCTGTCCCGGGGAGGATCGGGGGAGGTTCCGATCTCGATCAGCGGCGATCCCGACAGTCCCGAGCGCCTGATACACACCGTGCGCTCGCTCGGGCTGCGGACCGCGGCGATCTGCTCGGCCGAGCCGGGCGATGTGCTCGGCGTGCGCGGGCCGTGGGGCAACCCGTGGCCGGTGGTGTACCTGGAGGGTTCGGACATCGTGATCGTGGGGGGCGGGATCGGGCTCGCGCCGTTGCGCAGCGCGATCCTCTGGCTGCTGGCGCGCCGTGCGCGCTACGGGCGGCTGTTGCTGCTGTACGGCGCCCGCAACCCCCACCAGCTGCTCTACCGCGATGAGCTGGACGCCTGGACGCACCGGGGCCTCGAAGTGCTGGTGACGGTTGACAGCGCCGGACCCGAGTGGCTCGGGAGCGTCGGCGTCGTCACCAGGCTCGCACGCCGGGCGCATCTGGACGCCCCGCGCACGGCCGTACTGTGCTGCGGGCCCGAGGTGATGATGAAGTTCATGGTCGAGGCGCTGCTCGAGGTGGGCGTCGGAACCGAGCGCATGTACGTGTCGATGGAACGCAACATGCAATGCGGGATCGGCCACTGCGGCCACTGCCAGCTCGGGCCAACGCTGATCTGCAAGCACGGGCCGGTGTATCGCTGGTCGAAGGTCGAGCCCTGGATCGACATGAGGGAGCTGTGATGGCCACCACCACCGACAAGCCAACCCTGGCGGTGTTCAAGTTCGCTTCGTGCGACGGCTGCCAGCTGACGCTGCTCGACTGCGAAGACGAGCTGCTGGCGATCGCTGGACGGATCGAGATCGCCAACTTCCTGGAGGCCTCCAGCGCCGTTGCGCCGGGCCCCTACGACGTCACGCTGGTCGAGGGTTCGGTCACCACCGCGCATGACGCCGAGCGCCTGCGCGAGATTCGCGCGCAATCCAAGGTGCTGATCACGATCGGCGCCTGCGCGACGGCCGGTGGGATCCAGGCGCTGCGCAACTTCGCCGACGTCGACGAGTTCACGCGGATTGTGTACGCGACGCCCGACTACATCTCGACGCTGCGCACCTCGACGGCGATCGCCGACCACGTGCCTGTCGACTTCGAGCTGCGCGGCTGCCCGATCGATAAGCGCGTGCTGCTCGAGGTGGTCAGCTCGCTGCTCGCGGGACGCTCCCCGCGCGTGCGCTCGCACAGTGTCTGCATCGAGTGCAAGCGCCGCGGCAACGTGTGTGTGATGGTCGCGCGCGGGACGCCGTGCCTGGGTCCTGTGACCCACGCCGGTTGCGGCGCCCTGTGCCCGTCGTATGACCGCGGTTGCTTCGGTTGCTTCGGTCCGCAGGAGACGCCGAACCCGGCATCGCTGAATACATGGTTGGATCTCGGTGACCGCGACCTGGTCCGCATCTACCGGACCTTCAACGCCGACGCTAAAGCATTCAAGGAGGTGAGCCGCGCTCATGAGCGTTAGGACTGGTAGCGAGCAACGCACGCTGCGCGTCGATTACCTCGCCCGCGTGGAGGGCGAGGGGGCGATGTACGTCAAGATCTCGGGCGACGAGGTGCAGGACGTGAAGCTGCGCATCTACGAGCCGCCCCGGTTCTTCGAGGCGTTCCTGCGCGGGCGCGCCTACACGGAGGTTCCCGATATCACTTCGCGGATCTGCGGGATCTGCCCGATCGCTTACCAGACCAGCGGCATTCGGGCGATCGAAGATGCCTGCGGGGTCGCGATCGACGAGGGCCCGCTGCGCGACCTGCGGCGGTTGATTTACCACGGCGAGTGGATCGAGAGCCACGGCCTGCATATTTACGCGCTGCACGCGCCGGACTTCCTCGGGTTCGAGTCGGTGATCGATCTGGCGGCCGCGCATCCTGACGTCGCGACCATGGGGCTGGAGCTGAAGAAGACCGGCAACCGCATCGTCAGCCTGATCGGCGGTCGTGAGATCCATCCGATCAACATCCGCGTTGGCGGCTTCTACCGAACCCCCACGAGGAAGGAGCTGCTGACGCTGCGCGATCCCGTGCAGAAGGCGCTCGAGCAGTCGCTGGCGACGGTTCGGTTCGTCGCGACGCTGCCGATGCCCGAGGTGCAGCGCGACGTCGAGCTGGTCTGCCTGAGCGACGGCGATCTGTACCCGATCGACCGCGGCAAGATCGTCTCGAACAGGGGCCTCGACATCGCGCCGGGCGAGTTCGCACGGCACATCGTGGAGGAGCACGTCCAGCACTCCAATGCGCTGCACGCCCGCGTGCGTGAGCGCGGCGCATACCTGACCGGCCCGATCGCGCGCTTCAACCTCGCCTACGAGCAGCTGCGGCCGACAGCTAAGGAGGCGGCTGTGGAGGCCGGCCTGCAGGCCGGCAACTGCCATAATCCGTTCCAGAGCATCATCATCCGCGCCGTCGAGTTGGTGCACGCGTGCGACGAGGCGCTGTCGATCATCGACCGCTACGAGCAGCCTGACCGTCCCGCGATCGACGTGCCGGCGCGGCGCGGCGTCGGGCACGGCGTCAGCGAGGCTCCGCGCGGGATGCTCTACCACCGCTACGAGCTCGACGACGACGGAACGATCCTCGATGCCCGGATCGTCCCGCCGACCTCGCAGAATCAGCTGGCGATCGAAGAGGATCTGCGCGCGGTAGTGGACCGTTACCACGACCTCGACGATGACGAGCTGCGGCACCGTTGTGAGCAGGCGATCCGCAACCACGATCCGTGCATCTCGTGTGCGACCCACTTCCTGGAGCTGACGGTCGAACGCTGAGCGGTACGTCGCGCAGCGCTTCCGCCGGCCTGAGCCTGGTGCGTCACTTCGGGATGCACTTCGTGCTTCCGTGAGGATGCGCTTCCGCCGGCATGAGCGTCGTCGTCGTGATCGGGGTCGGAAACTCTCTGCGGGGTGATGACGGCGCAGGTTTGGATGTCGCTGCTCGCCTGCGTGGCGAGCCAGGTATCGAAGTGCAGGCGCACGCGGGCGAGGGGATCGATCTGATCGCGATGTGGGAGGGCGCCGACGCGGTCCTCCTGGTCGACACGGTCCGCTCCGGAGCCCCGCCCGGGACCGTCCACAGGTTCGACATCAGCGATGGTCCGCTGCCCAGCCGATTGCGACGCCAGGCAGGCCACGCGATCAGCGTCGCGACGGCGATCGAGCTCGCGCGCACGCTCGGCAGGCTTCCCGCCAAGGTCTTCGTCTACGGCGTGGAGGGGGAGCGATTTGAGACCGGCAGCGCGCCCAGCGCAGCTGTGCAAGCCGCGATCGAGCCGCTGACCGAGGCGGTGCGCTCGGAGGCGCGCGCGCTGATCGCAAGCGCGGCCGCTGGCTGAGCGTCGCTGGCTGAGCGCCGCCCTCAGGCGCTGACCGGTCCGTTCACGACCAGTCCGTCGACCAGTCGCACCACGCGATCGGCTCGTTGCGCCACAGCGTCGTCGTGGCTGACCACGATCACCGTCATCCCGTGGCTGTCGCGCAACCGCGTGAGCATCTCGAGCACGCGCGTGCTGCTGTCGGAGTCGAGCGACCCGGTCGGCTCGTCGGCGAGCAGCAGGCAGGGGTCGTTGGCCAGCGCCCGCGCCAGCGCCACCGCCTGGCGCTGACCGCCGGACAGCTCGGAGGGAAGATGCCGGGCGCGGTCCGCGAGTCCCACCTCGGCCAGCAGCTCGGCGCTGCGCTGACGTCGCGCGTGGCGGCCCATGCCGGTTGCGATCAAGGCCGCCGCGACGTTGTCCCGTGCGGTCAGGTACGGCAGCAGCATGTAGTCCTGGAACACGAAGCCGACGGTTCGGCGCCTGAACTCGACCGCGCGACGCGGCTCGGGCACCGGCACGCCGCCGACGCTGATCGTGCCGCGCTCAGGCCGCTCGAGGCTACCGATGATGTTCAGCAGCGTGCTCTTGCCGGACCCGGACGGACCCGTGATCGTCACGAACTCTGACGCGCTGACCTGCATCGAGACGCCGCGCAGTGCCTCGATCGGGCCGAACCGCTTGACCACGTCACGGACCTCGACGTCGACACCTCCGATCGACGCCGCCGGCGCTGCCGCGCGTTGCGGACGATCGCGACGGTGGGCGAGCGCCCGTTCGCGCGTGCTGCTACGTGCCACATCTATGAAACGCACGATACCGACCTGATCTACCCGTCTCGCCGGTTAGGTTAGGGCTCCCGCGAAAATTAGTGGCCGGAATCCGACGGCACGGTCGCGATCGCCGGGGTGGTCGCAGGCACGGCCGGGGTCGGCCGCTATCATGGTGGCGGCCGGCCCCGGGCCAGCACTTCCTTAGACGGCGGTCGCCTTGATTTGGACCGTCTCCTTCTTTGCCTGCTTCGCCAGCGGGATCGTCAGTTCGACGACTCCGTCGTGCGTGGTCGCCGTGATCTTCGTGGCATCGACGCCAGCAGGCAGCACCATCGAGCGGAAGTACGATCCGTAGCGGCGCTCGCGCCGCACGTAGTGCTCCGTCTTCTCTTCCTTGCTGTCCGCATGCTCGCCGGTGAACGTGAGGATGTCGTCCTCGATCTCGATCTTGACGTCCTGCGGCTTGATCCCCGGCATGTCAGCCCTAACGATCAGGTTGCCGTCGTCGCGCATGACGTCGATCTCCGGCGTCCGAGGACGCTCGCGGGGTTCGAGCCATCCGCCGAACATGCGGTCAAAGCCGCTGCGGAACTCGCCCAGCTCGGCGAACGGATCCCAGCGCGTAAGTGTACCGGCCATGACTCACCTCCTTTCCGACAGTCAGGTGACGTTACGAAAGGTAAGCGGAGTCCGCGCCGCAAGCATCGTGTATTGACCCGCTGGAGTATCAGTAGTTGGCCACAACCGGTGAGACAGCGCGTGCCGAGCGAGTAGTTACAACCGTAGTTACCCGCAGGGCGCTCCGGTGCGATTCCACGATTTGCGCGCGGCCAATTGTCCGTAGGGTCCTCAGGCATGCGCGGACGATGCCGGCGCAACGTCAGACGGGCCGCGGTGGACGATGGGCCGGACCTGCTTCGATGAGGGAGGCAGAGTCAATTGTTCATCGTCACGGCCGCGCTTCGCGACCCGGAGTACCGCACGCTCCGGTTCGCGTCGTTCTGGCGGATGATCACGATGTGATGCGGCGCAACCTCAAAGCGCTGCTCGATAGCGAGCACGACATCCGCGTTGTCGCCGAAGCCGGGAACTTGGTCGCCGCCGCCGATCAGGTGCGCGCGCACCTTCCACAGGTGCTGGTGCTGGATCTACGCTTGCCGGATGCAGCGACCGGCGAACGCAGCGGCTCGGGGTTGGAGTTGACCGCGCTGGTGCGGTCCGAGATGCCGAGCACGCAGGTCGTCGTGGTCACGATGCAGGAAAATGAGGCGTTCGTCAGCAAGGCGATCGCCGCTGGTGCGGTCGGGTTCGTACGCAAGGACCTGGCTGAGACCGAACTGGTCGACGCCGTTCGCGCGGCCGCCCGCGGCGAGCGCTTCACGAGCCCGCGCGTGACACGGCACTGACCTCCCGGGTTGACCGCAGTCAGTAGAAGCACCGGGTTGACCGCAGTCAGTAGAAACCCGTGGCGCAACCAGCAATCTCCACCGATTGCGTTGAGCGGGTGGAGTCAAGATCATGCGGAGGTGGTTGTCCAGCAGCAGTTAAGGCCGTGGCTGGGTGCGGCGCGGGTCCGCAGCGTGGCCGTGCATTCGGACCCGCCGGCGCCGTCTGAGAGCGGCGTCTACTTCGCCGACCGGCGCGATGCGGGCAGGCTGCTGGGCACGATGCTCGCGGGCCTCAGCTGCCAGAGCCCGGTGGTCGTCGGCATCGCACGCGGTGGCATGCCGGTCGCCGCAGAGATCGCCCGCTCGCTGGGCGCACCGCTCCGAGCACTGGCGCCGGGCACCGCGCGTGGGGATCACGCGGGCCGGCGCAGACTTGATGTACGCGGAGCCGTTGTGGTGCTCGTCGATGATCAGCTTGCCAGCACCGCGTCGGTGCGCGGCGCCGTAGGAGCACTGCGCCGATGTGGCGCCACACGGGTGATCCTTGCCGTGCCTGTCGCGGCATCGGAAGCGGCGCGAGAGGCACGCAGGTGGGTCGATGATCTGATGTGCGCGGCGATCCGCGTCGGTGACGGGCCGCTCGAGCAGTTCTACGGAGATTTCGCTGTCATTTCCGGCGAGGAGGTTGTGGCTCTGCTGGCGGCGCAGTACGCCGCGCCGCACCTGCACTCCAGCGCTGCCTGAGCCATCCTTCGCCTACAGTGCGCTGCGGCGGCGGCGGGAACTCAAGTAGCTGGCGCCCCTGCCGATCAAGTCCGGCCAGAGGGCCAAAACGTTGATTGCCGACCGGACCGGGAGGCAACGGCCCAGCGGTGGTGTCCCGGTCTTCCGGTCTTCAATCGAGGTGCACGCCAATGCTGGGAAAAGCGCAGCGCGACAAGTTGGATCCAGCGGTGCAGAACGCCGCTACACAGAGCGCGAGCTCGATGGAGGCGATCATCGCCATCATCGACCGGAGTGTCGACCATCTCCGAGCGAGCAACATCACTCCGCGCGAGCTCCGGCGTTTGGCGATAGACCGCCGGCGCTCGGAAACGCAGGCGTGGGACCCGATCAGCCGCGCCGCGCGTCTGCGTGGCGCGCGCTAGCTA
>JBKQKK010000158.1:0-3136 GCA_052147535.1 Solirubrobacteraceae bacterium
GTAGCGCGTCAGGCGCCGCAGCAATCCAAGGCGACGCAGAACGGGCTTCCTGTATGCCCGCTTGCTATTGGTGGTGTTCATCCACTGCTCCTTATCAGGCTCATCAGTAGCTTTACAGTTCAACCTCCTAGCCCCGCTTTACTGGCAGAGCGTCGTGAAGCCCAGCCAGTTCTGTGCCATGAACGACCACGACGTGTCGCCGACCGTATTGTCATTCGTCGGCTTGGCATCCGTGACCGGGAACGCCGAAGTCGACGCGGAGTCACTCAGGTACGGCGCCGGAGCGCCCGGGTCGGTCTCATCGAACCACGTGGTGTTGACGATCGGCCATGTAGCAGCACCATTCGCAACGGCCGGGTTCGACTTGAGCACGCTCTGCAGGTTCGTGATCGAGTCCGGACCCAGACCGATTGTGTTGACACTGTCCTGCGCGTCGACCGTCATGGTCGCCGGGTTGGTGCTGTAAACCGGTGCGTTGGGGGTGCAGACCGGACCCGCGGTCGACGCGTCCTGCGTGCCGGTGGTCTGGTAGGCGCCGTCATCGCACGTGCTGGGAGTGCGCAGGAAGAACCGCTGATCGCTGATCGAGCAGTACGCCGTATTCGCCTTGCCGATCGCGGTGCTCCCCGTGCCGATCAAAATCGACGCGCTCGGTCCACCGTTGTACACACCGTTGGTCGTGACGACCTTCAGACTCTTGAAGGTCTCCGTGATCACACCACCGGCGCTCGGCGTACCGCAGGTCGAATCGTCGACGATCGTGTCGATCACCAGGGTGGCCGGCTGGAAGCACTCATGTTTCCCCAAGCCGTTGTTCACGAGGATCGAGTTGACCAGGTCGACAGGGCCACTGCCGATCGCTCCCTGTTCGTTCCTGATCATCGTGTCATTGACCATCGCGACCGCGGTGGAGCTGTTGTTCTCGACCGCGTCGTAATCGCCGTCGGACAGGTTCGAGTTGGTGATCGTTGCCAAGCCGTCGGGTATCGTGCTGCCGTTGCCGGGGTCGATTTTGACAACCGTGGCATCGCCGTCGAGGCCCATGTTGTCGATCTCGGCAACACCACCGCCATTCACGCGGATCGACGCGTTGCCGATCGGAGATCCGGTCTGTATGTCAAACGCCTTGAACAGCACGTTGGCACCGTTCTCGACCGTGAATAGGTCGACCGGGCTCGGCGTGGTCTGCTCATCCTGGCCGTTGACGTTGGCGTCTCCGCCGAACGGGACGGTCACGTTGTTCTGGTAGGTGGGTGGGCCCGTGATCTCGATGTCCCCCTGGAGCATCAGCGGGACCGTCGGAAGGTAGTCATTGCCCACAACCGAGTTTGGCTGCAGCTGGATGATGCTCAGCGTGCCGGCCGCTGCCCCGTCGGCGGCAGACACGTCCGCCTCCAGAGCAGCGGTTGAGGTCGGCGTGTACGTCACTGTCGGTTGGGCGTACTGGGCGCTCGCAAGCGGTGCGAACGCCAGCGCCGCGGCCGCGACGGGGAGGACCATGGCCCCCCTCCGTAGCAACCTCGATGCGATCTTGCGATGGTGCATCAGGTGGTTCCTTTCGATCTGATAGTCACTCTGCATGACCTTGCGGACTGCGCATCGCCGCCCCCGGGGCACCCGGGAGCGGCGATGTGATTGTGTTCGCTTCTCGCGTCTAGAAGTTGCCCTGGAAGCCTCCTCGAATCACGTCGAGCCAGCTCGCCGGAAGCTGGGCGTAGCCCGCACCCGGCTCGCTCTCCTGGGCGGCGGGCGACAACACGTACGTGAAGTACGAGTAGAGGTTCCGTCGCTGATCAGCGGTCAAGCCCGGCTCCGGGCCACCGCTGCCGGCCGGCAACGTCAGGCTTGCACCGTTGGCGATGCTCCCCGCGGCGTAGGGATCTGCGGCCATCGTCAGGCTCGCCGCGTTCTGGTTCGCACCGGTAATCGCGGTGTACGACAGGATCTCGTTCTGTGAAGTGAACGTCGCCGTCGCACCGGCGGCGGTCGTCGCTGGGGCGGCGCCACCGCTAACACCAGTGAGGAACGCGCCGCTGATTCCGGTGTAGGTCAGGGTCTGGATGCCGTTCCCGTTGTTGCTCGGGACCGTGAACGTGCCCGAGGGTGCCAGGCCGGCGGTGTTGCCGACTTGGATCGCCGCGTTCGCAAGTGGCATCGTTTGCGCGGCGGTGATCGTGGTCGTCGGGGCCACCGTCGGCGTCACCGTGACCGTGAACGAGCCCGCGTTCGCCATCTCGGCCGCCGAGGCAACGGGGATGGGGCCCGCGGTCGTGACGCCGGCGCCATTCACGCTCGGAGTCACGATGGTGTTCGATGGGTTACCGTCAATGCCTGCCCAGACGAAATCCCAGGTCAGCGAGCAGATCGGGTATGACCCGGACTGATGCGTCCAGCTGACGTCATCCGAGGTCCCGCTGTCGAGATTCCAGTCAGCGCCGTTGAGCTGCACGGCACCCGAACCGCCACCGCCCGGCAGCGTCGCGTTCGAGAAGTTGCAGTTCGAAGCGCTACCGCTGTTCGCGGTCTGATACGTCGTGGTCGTGGTCGGGAAATTCTGGATCTTCGCGGTCGTCAGACCAACGAGGTTTGCCGGATCGTTCTTCATGTCGGCGTAGTCGGCGAACCCGATGGCGCCGACGGTCTGCTCGAGCTGGTAGATCAGTGCCGGTCCACCGCTGATCTTGAAGGCACTGTCCTCGACGGCACTGCACGTGGCGGTGGCGGGGTAGAGGAAGCCACCGGTGCCCAGCACGTCGGCGGGGTTGACGCTACCGTTCTGCGGTCCGTTTGGCCAGTTGACGTCGCTGTTGCCGAGGGCGGCGCCCTGATTTGCCTGCATCTGGGCGAAGCTGGCGGTCGGTGACGCGGTACCGCACGGAGCGGTCGAAGCGCCACCGGTGGCGTCATTCAGGTAGTTGAGGAACGACTGCACAGTACCCGAGTTGTCCGCGCGCACGACGCGAACGATCGGCACTGCCGCCCCGCCCGCGCAGCCCGCGGGGAAGCCGGCCGTGGTGTCGGCCGTAGCGACCTGGTTCCAGGTGAGGTCGTTGCCACTCCAGATCGCGGACATGTCCGAGGTCTTCAGCTGGAAGGCGGCGGGGTTGGGAGGCTGGCAGACGGTGCCCTTGAGGTT
>JBKQKK010000159.1:0-14545 GCA_052147535.1 Solirubrobacteraceae bacterium
TCCGAGCGCGACCCGCCGTCACCCGCGGCTTCAGAAGACGACGCAGAACAAGCGTCCCACAGCGCGGCCATCGATAACGCCGGGCACTTGCAAAGTGGCGTCGGCTACAAACCGCTGCAAGCGCCCAACCGCTGCCGGATTCCGTTGAAAGGAGGCGCTGGGCAGTCGACGGAAAGGAGAACTCCGACCTTGATGCCACGGCCGTCTTGTCGGTGTCATTGGTGGCCAGGTCGCGCATCGTGAGGTGACCCGGGTTCCGCGGAGACTGGGTTAGGTGGGTCTGACGGTGTTTTGGTTGTTGGTCTTGATGGTTCTGTGGGTGTGAGTGAAACCAGACCGTACAGCGGAGAGGCCACACTCGAGCTCTCGTCGCTTAACCACGGTTGTCGCGGCCTGAGCGGATCCCCCGCTCCCACGGACGGAAGCGTTCTCGGTAGACATCGAACCTTCGAGGACGGATTCGAGCCCGATCGTCGAGGGACGGCTCGTTCGGGGCTCGTGTGCGGGCGTCTGGCAGATCGCCTGGAGCGATCCATCGACCGCACCCTGAGCGTTCACCGTGAGCGCAGCTACGGCGGCGTGTTGTTCGAATTCGACGGGTGGGATGTCGCCGAGGGAGCTGTGCAGGCGGTCGTGGTTGAACCACGCGACCCAGTCGACGGTCGCGAGTTCGAGCTGCGCCTGGGAGCGCCAGACTCGGTCGGAGATCAGCTCGGTTTTGTAGGAATCCACGAACGATTCCACGAGCGCGTTATCCAGCGCATCGCCGACGGTCCCGATCGACCCGAGCACGAGATGGTCATCGAGCGCATGGGTGTAGTCGACGCTCGTGTACTGGGCGGATTCAACCGGTCCTCGCAACAGTGTCTCGTTGGCAATGATTGCAGACAGATGCTCATCTGCTGTTGGTGTCCGCTTGCTTGCCGGACTTCGATGATGGTGGCGCCGGCGTCAGGGCTGTCAAGGTCGCTACGCTCCCTTGCCCTCGCTTGCGCTCGGTGACAGCCTCGCCGTCCGGCGCGGTTTGGTTGTGAAGTCCGGAAAGCAAGGGTCCGGTCACGCGGCCCGACGTGTAGGCGTCGTCCAACAACTGAGCGAGCGCCTCGCCAGGGGTTTTCCATCCGAGTGTCTTGCGGGGTCGGCTGTTGAGCGTGGCAGAACGCCCTCCCAGCAGCGCAGATACGTGAAATCCGCGACCCACAGCTGGTTCGGGCGCTGCGCGGTGAAGTCCCGCTTGACGCGGTCAGGGCTCCGCAGCGCCCCAGGATCCGGGTGGGTGGTGCGCCATGGCCTCCCGCGTCGCTTGGCGCCCTGGATTCCGTTGCAGGCCATCACACGCTGCACCTGGCAGCGCGGGACGTCCTCGCCAGCGCGCGCCAGCGCCTTCCACATCCGCCGATTCCCGTACGCGAAATAGTTGGCCGCATGCGTCTCGGTGATCACCCCCAACAGCCGCTCGTCAGCGACGACACGCTCAGAGCGCTCACCGCTCGCGCGCTGGTAGTACGCGGACGCCGACACGTCCAGGGTCCTGCAGATCGGCTCGACCCCGAAGTCCGCGCGACGCTCATCAATGAACGCGCTCACCTCGGTCGGTCTGTGTCGAGCTCCTTGGCAAAAAACACCGAGGCGGCCTTCAAGATCTCATTCGCCCTGGCCAACTCGAAGTTCTCCTTGCGCAGCTTGCGGATCTCCTCCCGCTCCTGGCTGGTCAGCATGTCGCCGCGCTGCCCAGCATCGGCCTCAGCCTGCCGCACACGCTTACGCAACACCTCAGACCCGATCCCGAGATCACGCGCGACCTGCGCGACCGGACGACCCGATTCCAGCGCAAGCCGCACACCGCGGTCCAACAGCTCCTGCGGATACTTCCTTGCTCGTGGCATGAACGTGGAGTTCCTCTCTCAAGGGACCAATCCCTTGTTTCAAGGCCCCCGCGGAACCCGGCCTACCTCATCGCGTCGAGCGCTCGCTGGCGGGTCTGGCGTCGGTTGATCGCGCTGGGGCTACGTTTCTCGTGCGTGAGTGGACGTTCGCTCGGCCCAGGCGTGATCGGTTGACGGCGTGGATTGGCGCCCGTAGCCGGGAAGATATTGGGGGCGATGAGCGCGTCCATCGACGATGCTAGGGCGATGGAAGCGGTGAAAGCGGGAGCTGGCTCGTCGCCGTGGGCGCCGTTTCGCTCTCGGGATTTCGCGAGGATGGCGTCGGCTCAGTTCGTGAGCAACGTCGGTAGCTGGATGCAGACGGTCGGCGCTCAGGAGTTGATGTTGACGTTGACGACGTCGGCGACGCTGGTGGCGCTGATTCAAACGGCTGCCGGCCTTCCGGTTGTCCTGCTTGCGGTACCCGCGGGCGCGATCGGTGATCTTGTCGATCGTCGCCGGCTGCTGCTCGTCTCGCAGTCGTTCATGTTGCTCGCGGCGGCGCTGCTTGCCGGGCTGGCGCTCGCCGGGTTGGTGACGCCGTTGGCTCTCTTGGTGTTGATCTTCGCTGTCGGCGCTGGTCAGACGCTGACCTCGCCGACGTGGCAGACGCTGCAGCCCGAGCTCGTCGCGTCCGAGGACCGGACGCAGGCGATCGCGCTGGGTGCTGTGAACCAGAATCTCAGCCGGGCGATCGGCCCGGCGATCGGCGGTGCGCTGTACGCCGCGAGCAGCGCTGGGGTGCTGTTTATCGTCAATGCCGTGAGCTTCGTGCCGGTGATCGGTGCGGTCGCCCGCTGGCGAGGACGGGAGCGCCCGGCGAGCAGCGTCGCTCGTGAGCATGTCGTTGAGGCAACCCGCGCGGGAGCGCGGTACGTCGCCGCGAGCCCGGCGTTGCGCGTGATCCTGCTGCGCGCCGGGTTGTTCATGTTGTTCGCCAACTCGATCTGGGCGCTTTTGCCGCTCCTCGCGCGCACGCGGTTGCATCTTGGCTCCGGCGGCTACGGGCTGCTGCTCGGGGGCGTTGGCGTCGGAGCGGTCACCGGCGCCGCGCTGCTCCCGCGTCTGCGCTCTCGCGTGTCGGCGACGGTCCTGATGATTAGCGGCACTTTTGTGTTCGCCGGCGTGACGCTGGCGCTGGCCTACGCGCGTGCCAGCGCCGTCGTCGCGGTGGTGCTCGTGATCGGCGGCGTTGCGTGGATCCTCGTGCTCTCGACGCTGAACTCTCAGTACCAGTCGACGCTGCCCGGCTGGGCGAAGGCGCGCAGCATGTCGTACTACCTGGTGGTGTTCCAGGGCGGCGGGGCGGCGGGAAGCGCCGCGTTCGGTGCGATCGCGCAGAACATTGGCCTCACGGGCGCGCTCCTGGCTGCTGGCGTTGGACTGGCGCTCGTGGCCCTGGCCAGCGTGTGGCTGCCGTTCAAAGCGATCTCGCCCCAGGATCTGCTGCCGGCCGGTGACTGGCCTGACCCGCAACTCGTCGCCGCGACGACCACCGGCGGGCCGGTGCTAGTCACGGTCGAGTACCGACCCCGACCCGAACTGGAGGGAGAACTTGTGCAGGCGCTGTACGCAGGGCGCTACGCCCGTCGCCGCACGGGGGCGGTGAGCTGGCGCGTGTGGCGAGACGCGACGGACCCCGGGCGCGTTCTTGAACAGTTCGTCGTCGGCTCCTGGGAGGAGCATCTTCGCCAGCATGAGCGCGTCAGCCGCCGCGACCAGCAGCGCCTCGACGAGATCAGGACCATGACCGATCCAAGCAAGCCCACCATCGTCACGCACTGGCTCGCGGCCTCGGCTGATCAGACCACAACCCCGCCGGGTCCGCAATGACCGTCAGCCGCGGTCGCCGGCGAGGAGTGGCCGCTCCGCATCCTCGTCTGCTGCGCTGACTCCGTTGGCTGACGCAGGATCAGCCTCCACCGCGCTCGGTCGCTACGCGTGGGTGACGCACAGCGTTCTCGTTTCTGTCTGGCCGTTGACCTCTCGACTCATCCGCGCGAGAACGACGGACACCGCCAGGGCGGCGAGCGCGGCCGGGACGATCCTTTTCACCCAGACGCCGGTCCAATCGAGAATTTCCCCGGCGCCGAGCAGCTGAGTCTTGACGTCTTGCCAGCTGCGCGCATAGCTCCCGATCGCGCCCAGGATGGCGACGTCTTCGGCGTGCGACTTTTTCGCGAACGCCGCTGAGTTCTCCCTTTCGACGAGCGGAAACTTCGGTCGCGATCATCGCGTAGGTTGCGGCGATGGACAAAGCGCTGGTCAAGGCGGTCCGGCTGCGGGCGGACGAACCGTTCAGCGGACGCAGCGGCTATCCCTGGGATCTGCCTGCGGTAGCCGCGCTTGCCGACGGTCTACGGCTGCACAAGAGCGTGACCTACCTCATCGGCGAGAACGGAAGCGGCAAGTCCACGCTGTTGGAGGCGATTGCCGTCGCGGCTGCCATAAACCCCGAGGGCGGCTCGTCTAACTTCGCGTTCTCGACGCGCGACTCCAACTCCGAACTCGCCGCGGCGATCCAACTGATTCGCGGCGTCCGGCGCCCGAAGACGCCGACTTCTTTCTGCGCGCTGAGAGTCTTTTCACCGCGGCCAGCTATGTGGAAGAGCTCGCTAACCACCCACGTGCGGGCAACCCGCTCACGGCGTACGGTGGCATCTCGCTACACGAGCAATCGCACGGGGAGTCGTTTCTCGCGGTGATGATCAACCGATTCGGCGCTGAGGGCTTCTACCTGCTCGACGAGCCCGAGGCCGCCCTGTCCACGCAGAACTGCCTCACGTGCCTGCGCCGGATCCACGAGCTCGTGCGGCAGGGGTCGCAGTTCATCATCGCCACGCACTCGCCGATCATCCTCGCGTATCCCGAGGCGACGATCTACGCATGCGGCGACACAGGGTCCCAGGAAGTCGCATACGACGACGCCGACCTCGTTCGCCTCACCCGAAGCTTCCTCGACGCACGCGAGCGCTTCCTACACCAGTTGCTCACCGACTGACGACTGGCCAGACACCTTGACAGATCTCGCATCCAGGTGATGTGCCTCTATCACCGCCCTCGAGGCATCACGCGTGGTGGCTGCTCTCGCCGGCGCCGACCTCGAAGCAGGCGTCTACCGTGAGCACTGGTCCAGCGGCATTGCAGCGGTCTCACTGGCAGAGCCGAGATGGTGTCTTTCCCGCCTTGTGCTTGGCAGCCTTGGGGATCGCGTGCTAGCGCTTCGCTGGGCCCGCCTGTGGCGAGAGCCGCGACTCTGACCACTCCGATTCTCGAGACCTGCGTTCGGGTCAGGACATGCATCCTCAGTGCCGCGTTTCCGGGGCGATGGCGCCGTCCTCGATGGCGTCGCCGACGTGCGCGCAACTGTTCCCAAGCGGGCGTGTCGTTTGGCGCTGTGCATACGCTCGGAATGCCGGAGGCGAGCAGCAGCGTGGTGGAGGCTGGAGGCTCTGATCGGGCGCGGTGGCTTGGATTGCGGTGCTGGATGGTATGGCCCGCCGACGCGCGGCTGGGCCCACCGTCTCAGCTCAGGCGCCGGGCGTGCTTCCGGGCGGTCGCTTGCCGGCGGCAAACATGCGCAAGGTGCTGGTGAGGCCCAGTTCGATCAGCCCGATCGAGATGATGCGGAGCCTCTTCTCGCCGGCAGGCGTGAGCTGCTTGGGCGGTGGATAGCCGATCCGGGCGATTGTGGCCGACGTCCATCCCATCCACCACCCGCGCTACACACGAGCCGAAGCGTGTTCCAGGTCTGAGAATCCAACCGGCGCCGCGCGAGCAGGAGGATCACGCCCCACACGCCGGCGCAGCCGATGCTGTACGCCGTGTAGGTGTTGCGCTGTGTCCTCATCGGTGACCGCGACATCTAAAGAGGCCGACCCTCGCACGTGAGGCGCGAGGAGGAGGTGCGCGGGCTAGAGTGGCGGCGCGCTTCCTCTACTCGCAAACGCGGAACTTAAGCAGGGGCGCGAGGGATGCTGCGAAAGGAGTTGCCCGTTGCCTTCGTCGCAGCTCGAACCACGGCGAAAGCCGAGCCGCACGACGTGCAGATGCTGGCGCTGATCGAGGAGCACAAGGTTCGAGCATCTGCGGCACGGCGCGTCGGCTCTTCGCCTGCTGGACAAGGAGAAAGTGGATGGACGTGATGAATGGGCCTGCGGGGAGACAGGCCTACCTCGAGCCGCTTCTCCGGCCGTGCGCGGCGATCCGGTGGCGACCGAGAACATCCGCTCTTCCGACTGATCGCCTTCGAGTCTATGCGTCGTGGCGTGCGAAAGGGGGGTCGTGCATGCCAGGGGCGGAGTTACCCGTGTCGATGTCGGCTGGAGCAACACGGTAGAGGACGCCCTATCCGTGAGATCCCACGTCCGCGCCCGGTCCGGTCGCAGAAGCGTCGACCGCGCTGACGGTTTGGCCTTCGGCCCCCGCTCCGGGGGCTCGCTTGCTCAGGCGGTCCAACAGGTAGGACGCAACGATGGCGGCGCCGATCTGGGCGGCCGCCAGCCGGGGGCCCTTGATTCGCGGCATCAGCGCCGTGTCGACCGAGGGCCGACCCGGGCCGAGTTCCGTGATCGCCGCAGTGGCTGCGATGATGGTCAGGGCGTACTCGTAGCCGCCCTCGGTGACCCACGGGCCGTGTTCGAGCAGGACGCGGCGGATGGCGGTGACCATCGTGGCCGACATGACCGTACCGGCGAGCGGCGTGAGCGCGCCCGCCGTGAGCAGGGCGCCGCTGACGGCCTCGGCCGTGCCGGCCGCGAGCGCTTGGCGGCGTCCGGGCCGCAGCCCCAGCGACTCGAAGTACTGGCCGGTCCGCTCAAGACCCTGGCCGCCGAACCAGCCGAACAGCTTCTGCGTGCCATGACCGACGAACAACGGGCCCAGCACGCCACGGAGCAATGGAGAGGCGAGTTCCATTTCGAGTTCTACCGTATCGCCTCAGCCCCAGCGGCGCTGGAGGTCCGCACCGGCGCGCTCCGTCGTCGGCGGGCGCGTCGGGTGACATGACTGGGTATCTCCACTGCGCTGGTCAGTGTCCTGCTCCGCGCGGAAACCGGGCACTCACCGCAGTCGAGCCGCGGCGCGCCCGGCGGCCGATCGAGCGGCGGACGCGTCAAAGGCCCTGATGGGCGTCGCCGAGCTCGCGTATCGTCGGGCACCCGCCGGAGGCCTCCCGGGACTCCGTTTCGGCCGTCCGGTGTCCTGTCGCGCCCTGGATGCCTCCAAGCCGGTCACGTCGGTCGACCAGCGTGGGCGCTCCGGAGCCGCGCGAAGGAGCGCGACGCGGCGCCCGGGACCGAAGGCTCACAGCACGTCGGCGGGTGGGCTGAGGCGGTGCTCGGCTCGGCCGACGCGCCCGAACAGATCGCCGTGCCGAAGCTCCGGATGCGCCTCGAGGAACTCAGCAGCGGTGGACCGCTAGGCCGTCGCGATCGATCGTTTCCCAGATCGCGTTCGCCCACCACTCGGTCAGATCCGGATCGAACTTCTCAGGACACCATGGACTTGACACGCAAGCTCGGTTCCGAGCGGAGCCGCCGCGAACGCGACGCGCTTCTGCTTCGCCTGACGCGACCGGCTGTGCTGCAGGCCCGGGGGTCGGCAATGCGGTCTGAGCGGCGCTGCCGGCGCCGCCCTGCTGGTGGGCAAGGAGCAGGTCGCTGCGCGAAGCTGGCTCGACGCTGCGCAGGCGTTTGCAAACGAGCGGGGATGCGGGAAGCACTCTGAACCCGCTTGACTCGCAAATCCTGCTGCAAATTTCGTCGTTTCGACGTTTCGAGAGGGGACACAGCCGTGGCTCCGAACCACTGGGTTCCGTCTCACCAGGAGCCCTAGAGAGACGTGTGCCGGCGGCCGCCTCCAGCACCTCGATCAGCGCCGCGAAGTCGTCGTCACCGTGGCCGAGCTGGAACAGCGGCGCGAAGTCATCCGCACCTATATGGCCTATCCGTGGCCTTCGGAAGCACGCTGTAGAGCAAGTGCGCTATAGATTTGCACGATGAGCCTGGGCACCGCGGTGGTCACGGGAGCGAGCAGCGGCATCGGCATGGCAACCGCGCGGCGTCTAGCCGCCGAGGGCTTCGACGTCGTGGTGGGTGCGCGCCGAGAAGACCGCTTGCGTGCTCTCGCTGAGGAGCTCGGTGCGCGCGCCATCCGCCTCGATGTCACGGACCTTGCGTCGGTGGAGCGCTTCTGCGCAGCGGTGCCCGAGTGCCGCGTTCTCGTCAACGCTGCGGGCGGTGCCATAGGTCTCGATCGCGTCGAGGACGCGAGCGACGAGGACTGGCGCTCGATGTATGAGTCGAACGTGATCGGCTCGCTGCGTATGACGCGGGCGCTCCTGCCGGAGCTCGAAGCGAGCGGCGACGGCCATGTGGTGATGGTCGGCTCGATCGCGGCTTATGAGCCCTATGCCGGTGGTGGCGGCTACAACGCGGCGAAGTTTGCGGTGCGGGCAATGACGAAGGTGCTGCGTCTCGAGCTGTTAGGGCGACCGATCCGAGTAACCGAGATCGATCCCGGCTTAGTCAAGACCGAGTTCAGCGCCGTACGGTTTCGCGGTGACGAGCGCGCTGCCGACGCGGTCTACGAAGGCGTGACGGCGCTTACGCCGGAGGACATCGCGGATTGCATCGCGTTCGCAGTCACGCGGCCGAGCCACGTCAACATCGACACGCTGGTGGTGCTCGCACGCGATCAGTCTGGCGCCACCAACGTGCATCGCCGGTTGACGTAATTGGGTCGCCGCCGATGGCGCTGCGCGGCAACCTGTCCAGATCAGGGGAGGGGCTCGCTTGGGAGCGTCAGGCGGGAGGTTGCTCTGCGGACGGGCTCGGAAACGCTCAAGGGGGCGGAGGATCGCTCACAGCAGGGGTCGCGTGGGGGACTATCAACGTTGACAGCAGGGCGGAGTGACGCGGGCGCACGAGCTTGAACCGAGTCGTGTAATCGTGCTCGCGCTTCGGCTGAGCCTTCAGCTCCAGCGTCGTCGAACCGCCCGAGCTTGCGGCCATCACGGTCGTGAGTGCGTCGAGATCGACGCCGGTCCGGGGAGTCGACGAGCAAGTGCTGACCAACGACCGCGTCGTTGCCGGCGGCGACGGCGTTGCCGATCAGCTTCACTATCTGACCCTGGCCGAGCGGGCCGCAGTAAACGATCAGCCTTCCCCATCGCCTCAAGGACGCTCCTGGCGCGCTCAAAGGTATCTGGGTCGCCGCCGACGATGATCGTCAGCGGGCCGACCTCGGCGCCCGTCGAGGAGCCGGTGACCCGGGCATCGACGATCCGGATCCCGCGCTCAGTGAGCCTCGCGCCGATCTCCCGGGTCGCGGATGGCCCGATCGTCGAGCGGTCGATGCACAGCGTCCCTGGCCGAGCCGCGGCCCGCGCCCGCCTCGCCGAGCAGTACCTGCTCGACCCGGTGGCCGTCGACGACCATCGTCCTGAGCTGCCGGCCGGCGGGAGAGCGAGACGCGCTGCTTACTCAGGCATTAGCGGGCCCGCCACGCTCGTATATCGCAGCGAGATCCTGGTCGGCGAGGTCGGGGCTTGCGGCCATGAAGCGCTCGAGAACCGCGTCCAGCAGCGGCATCGTGGCTCGGGAGCTGTGTTTGACTTCGCGTACGAGCTCTAGGTCCTTGACGGCCAGCCGGACCGGAAAGCCCGCCGGGTACTGATGGCGCCGCATCTCGTCCAGCTTCTGCAGGGCATAGACGGAGCCCAGCGGACCGCCGTCAAGTAGGGCAATGAACTCCTGCTGATCGAGCCCCATCGCCTGGCAAAGGTGCATTGTCTCTGCGAGTGCGGCGACCATCGTGATCATCCAGTGGTTGGCAGCCAATTTCAGACGCGAGCCCATCCCGGCCTTCCCCACCCAGAGCACCCGCGACGCCAGCGCGTCGAAGATCGGCTCGACAGCTGGGCGCGCGGAGTCGGGTCCAGAGGCCAGGATCGTCAGCTGACCCTCCTCGGCTGGATGAGTGCTGCCCGAGACGGGTGCGTCGACAAGCTTGACCGCGTGTGCCTCGGCGGCTTGCGTCAGCTGGTCTGCCTCGTCCGCTCCGACGCTGCTCATCTGCAACCAGATGGTGCCCTCGGGCCAATCGTCGAGCAACGGCTCGACAACGTCGAGGATGACGTCGGCGGTGGGGAGCATCGTGATCACGATCCCGGCGCCGCTGACCACCTCGCTCGGCTCTTCAGCCGGCTCGCCACCACGGCCTTCGAGCTCGCGAAGATGCTCAGCGTTGCGGTCCCACGCGATGACTGCGATGTCCCGATCCAGAAGTCGGTGGGCCATTGCGGACCCCATCAGGCCGACGCCCAGCAGCCCGACCCGAACCTTCTCTTGTGTCGAGTATTCCTTGCTCATGGTGTGCTCCCTTCGATGTCCGCGATGTCCGGCTTGGTGAGCTCGAGGTTCGCGGCGGTGAGGATCGGATCGACCTGATCGGGGCGGCGGAAGCCGACGATCGCGCCGTCAACGGCAGGGTTGGCGAGTGTCCACGCGACAGCGACGGCGCCCGGGGTGCTGTCGTGGCGATCGGCGACTGCTGTCAGGCGCTCGACGAGCTCGAGGTTACGTGACAGCTGTGGCTCGTTGAAGCGTGCGTCGTCTTTGCGCCAGTCGTCCTCGGGTAGCTGCTCGATCCGCGCCCGGGTCATTCTGCCGGTGAGCAACCCTGAGCCCATCGGCGAGTAGACGATCACCCCGATCCCCTCGCGCTCGGCGTACGGGAGGATGTCCCGCTCGGCGTCGCGCTCGATCAGCGAGTACTGCGGCTGGAGCGTTTCGACGGGGGCGAGCTGCTGGACCTGCCGCAGCTGGTCGGCGGTGAAGTTGGAGACGCCGATGTGTCGCACGAGGCCTTGCTCCTTGAGCTCGGCGAGCGCTGCCCAGCCCTCGTTGATGTCCGCCGCGGGGATCGGCCAGTGGATCTGGTAGAGGTCGATCGCGTCGACCCCGAGCCGCTGTAGGCTGCCGTCGGCCTCGCGCAGGATCGAGTCGCGCTTCAGGCTGTGCAGGACCTTGCGGTCGAGGCCTTCCAGCAGCGAGCACTTCGTGAACACGTACGGTCGCTCGGTGACTCCTTGCAGCGCGCGGCCGACGATCTGCTCGGAGCGCCCGAACCCGTACGCGGCGGCGGTGTCGATCCAGTTGATGCCGTGCTCGAGCGCGTGGTGGATCGCGGCGATCGACTGCTCGTCGTCTTGGGGGCCCCAGCCGAACTCCCAACCGCCACCGCCGATCGCCCACGCGCCGAACCCGATGCGAGTGATCTCGAGGCCGGTGTGGCCGAGCTGGGTTGTCTTCAGTTGTGTCTGGTACATGGTTGCCTCTCTCAGATGGCGGTTGGTTGTGGTTGCGAGGCTGCCCCGACGCCGCGATGGCCAAGCAGCGAGGGGGTGGCAAGGAGGATTCCGGCGGCGAGCAGCGCGGCGAACACGAGCAGGCTCACACGGGTGGACGCGATCTGGGTGAGCGCGCCGAGACCGATCACCGGTCCTGCGAGACCGAGGTAGGCGGCAAGGAACACGCCGGAAAGCGCCTCGGCGCGGTGCTCTGTCGAGGAGATCTCCGAGACGGTGGCGATCGATCCCTTGAACATGAGACCCGAGCCGGCGCCGACGACGATGTCACCGGCGAGGAAGACGCCGAGGCTTGGGGCCGGCAGCCACACCGCGATCGTCAGCAGGCCGAGTCCTGCGAGCAGCGCCGGGATCGCCGCGGCGAGCAACTGCTGTGTGGTGCGCGAGGCCGTCAGCGCTTGCGCGAGCGCCGCCGTCGCGAACGCGATGAACGAGACCGCTCCGGCGAGCGCACGCGAGGGCTGGTCAAGCGTCCCGGCGAGAAAGCTCGGCACGAGCGAGGTCAACAGCCCGAAGACCGAAAACGTGATCGCAGCACCGAATGCGGCGGCGAAGAAACGCTCGCGCGAGCGTGCCGGCACCGATATCCGCTGCGGCCGGTAGCGCGGTCGCGGCGAGCGCCGATCCCGCGTCTCGGGCGCGGCGAGGAGCGCGACCCACGCCAGCCCCAGCGCCACGATGAACACCGTGAACGGCACGACCAGCGGGTGTCCGATCGCCTGCGCCAGCACACCCGAGATCAGCGCGCCGAGGCCGAGGCCGCCCAGGTTGGCGGAGGTCGAGACGATCTGCGCCCGCCGGCTCCCGACGCCACGTAGCTCCGAAAGCCAAGCGGTCGCGGTCGCGGTCACCGCACCGACGCCAAGGCCGCTCAGCACCCGAGCGAGCAGCAGCCCGGGCAGCGACGGCCAGACCACGAACACCACGCCGGCCAGGATCTCGAGCGTGAGCGTCGGCATCAGTACGCGGCGGCGACCGTGCCAGTCGGACAGGTGGCCGGCAAGGAACAGACTCAGCGCAACCGCCAGCGCGTAGGCCGCGAACACGATCGTGACCGTCAGCGACGAGAAGTGATCGCGCTGCGCGTACAGGGACCACAATGGTGTCGGCGCCGTCGTGAAGGCCATGACGGTCGCGAACGCGAACGCGACCGCCCAAAAACCGAAGCCATGGCTACGACGCAGCTGCAGTGGTGAGATGGTGGAGAATGTCATCGAGCGATCCTTCTGAGTGCTGATGGGGAATCAGAGTGTTGTCTTTGCGCATCGTCCCTCTCAACCGGATCGCGATCAACGCCAAACAGTGCTGACGGTTATCTGTTCTGGCGATAGATTTCAGGTGTGGAGCTACGGCAGCTCGCCACCTTCGTCGCGGTCGCTGAGGAGGGCAGCTTCACCCGCGCGGCGGACCGGCTGCACGTCGTCCAATCAGCCGTCTCGGCAGCCGTGCGCAACCTCGAGAAGGAACTCGGCGCGCCGCTGTTTGACCGCTCCACGCACAGCGTCAAGCTGACCGACGCCGGACGCGCGCTACTGCCCGACGCGCGTGCGACGCTGGCCGCGGCGCACGCGGCGAAAGATGCCGTCGACCAAGCCCTCGGTGGCCTGCGCGGCACGGTCGTGCTCGGCACGATGCAGGCCCAGGGGATGCGCGCGATCGACCTCGCAGGAGTGCTCGCCACGTTCCGCAGCGAGCATCCCGCCGTCGAAGTGCAAATCCGCCACGTCGGCGGCTCGCAGGAAATGGCCCGCGACGTCCTCCAGGGGCGCCTGGACCTCGCGTTCGTCGCGCTTCCCGGAAGCGGACCGCCCGGCGTCGCACTCACGCCGCTCGCGAGCGAGCCGATCATGCTCGCCGTCCCCGCCGGACATCCACTCGCCAAACGCACCGGCATCGAGATCCAGGCGCTCCAAGACGAAACCCTCGTTGACCTCCCCGCGGGATGGGGCATCCGAATGGCAGTCGACCGCGCACTCGCCGCCGCCGGCGTGACGCGCACGATCGCCTACGAGGTCAACGACACCGCCACGATGATCGAGTTCATCCGCAACGGACTCGCGATCGGGATGCTCCCCCGCTCACTCGTCGAGACCACCACCGAACTCGCGTTCGTGCCGATCCAAGACCACCCACCACAATTCCACACCGCCATCGCCGCCCCCGCAAACCGCCAACTCAGCGCCGCCACCCGCGCGATGCTCGAGACGATCAAACGCTACAGCAGCGCATGACACACACGCTCCCGGCGACCAGGGATAGCGCGTCCCCATGATTCGGTGCCGGCGCAGCGGGTCGAACGGCTGCTGTTCGACGAACGCGAGCGCGTCGATCCGTCCGCCGTCGTTTGTGCCGACGCAAACGAGACGTGGATATTGGGCCGAGGCGGTGGCCGACCGTAGTAGGTGGCGGACACGCGCCAGCTCATGGCGCCCGATGCGATCCGATCGCGGTCATTTCAGTGCCGTTGTCCGAGCAGGCGGCGAGGATCGGCCTATCGTCGTCGTGCGCGCCGCTCCTTCAAGGGGACAGCCGCTCTTGGTCTTCAAGCCCCCGGGTGAACGGCAGCTGGGCCTCTCGTGCTGGCCGCCGAGCTTGCCTGCCATCGGCGGTTGAGGCGACGCAGCGACCGGACTCGCCCAGCAACCGAAGCGACACCATCGGTCGCCGCTGCATGTAACGATTGATACGGAGCGCCTGATGTCAGAAACGGTCGCAACCTCGGAAGGTCTGGCCATGACATGGGCTGAGCGGCGAACCGGGGCGTTCGCGCTGGCGCTGATCTGTGCCGCGCAGTTCGTGCTGCAGCTGGATTTCAGCATCGTCAACGTCGCGCTGCCTTCGATCCAGCGCGAGCTTGGTCTGGCTGCATCGCAGTTGCAGTGGGTCGTTACGGGCTATGCACTGACTTTTGGGTCGCTTTTGCTCGTCGGTGGTCGTGCTGCTGATCTGCTCGGTCGGCGGCGTCTGTTGAGCGTTGGCTTGACGTTGTTCGCGGCTGCTTCGCTCGCGGCGGGGTTGGCTCAGTCGTCGGTGTTCTTGATCATCGCGCGCGTGGTTCAGGGTGCGGCCGGTGCGATGGTCTCGCCTTCGGCGCTGTCGCTGTTGACGACGATGAACGCAGAGGGCCCTGCGCGCAATCGTGCGCTCGGGATCTGGCAGGCGACGACCGCGGCCGGCGCCACCACCGGGATCATCGCTGGAGGGTTGCTGACCCAGTACCTGGGGTGGCGCGCGATCTTCCTCGTCAACC
>JBKQKK010000160.1:0-4856 GCA_052147535.1 Solirubrobacteraceae bacterium
CTCGAAATGCGGGTGCCCGTCAGGGCCGCCATCACGCCACCCGCGCCACGCCGTCGTCTTCTCCTGCGCGACCCCGATCATCACCACACCGAAGCGACCCTCGCGCTCGGCGCGCTGCATGTACTCCGCACTCGGCACGTACCCCTGCACGAACAGACGGTCGACCGAATGGACCTCCAAGGTCACATGGTCAGCGAGTAGGCTAGAGATCGTGGCCACGGGAGCCTCCCAGCGATCGAAAGGTCGCAAGCCCGCAAAGGGCTTCAGAACTTAGAACTAGAACCCGAGGCTAACGTGGCCACGGCCCCCACGGCCAGCACCGACGCCAAGGCGTCCACCGCAACCCCAACGCGAGCGAGGCTCATACCGAACCACGCCAAACGACCCAGTCACCGGAACGCTATGGACAACCGCTCGACGGTATGAGGCTCGCTCGCTAAACCTAGGCCCCGGCTGTCTCGCTGATCCTGGAAGCCGGGCAGAGGCGGCAGATCACCTCGGCTGGCTACCGGCAGTTGTCAACGGCCGCCGCGCGCGAACCGCTTAGACCGGGGCCTGCGCGGAGAACAGGGCTATTGACCCGATAATCCTAACCTCGTGGGAGGCGAACACGCGACCAAGTGCAGCCTCGAGATCCTCGAGCCGGTCGTCCAGATTGCACATGATCCCGCGGCGGTTCATGAGCGCGAGCGCCCATTGCGCGAGCCGCGTGTAGTCGATCCCTTTTCCGAGGAGCGTCGCTCCGAACAGGACACCCTCGGGAGACAGCGCCGCGCGGGCGTACTCGAACGCGACAGCCTTCTCGGGGAGCGTCCCGGGAAGGCAGTGGAGCAGGTTGAACATTCCCACGGAGTCGAACGAGGCGGGCGGCAAGCCCCACGGCTCAAGCACGTTGGCCTGGTGTGTCTGGGGCGCGTATCGTGCCAAGCGATGCGCGGCGACTGCGAGCGAGTTGGCGTTCAGATCCATCAGCGTGATCGTCGGCGCCGGTGACGGGAAGTGGCATTGATCGAGGAGCATGCCTGTCGCCACCCCGATGTCGAGGTGGCGTGCGGAGACGCGCGTGTCGTAGAGCTCGATAAGCCGTGCCTTCGGGCAGCGCCACAGCACCGGGAAGTTGAAGCCGTACACCACCGCGTTGTAGGCTCGAAGGCCGCTTCGGGTGTATATCGACTGGCCAGCGTACGCGACATTTCTCGGGTTTACGCTCACCCGGGCAGTCTTGCAAACGCCCAAGATCCCGGCTGCCAGAGCCCGACCGACCGAAGTACTCCAGAGGGCCGGTTGGGCAGCCCGGCGGCAATCAACCGCACGGCCGGCCGCACACGCCGCTCCGCGCGACTTCTCCGCAGCCCGTGAGGAGAAAGCCGGCGTGCTCTGGCCAACACAGCGCGCCGAAACCACCTTCCGCGGCCGGCTGGTCGAGCAGACGCGCTGGACGCTCGGGCGGTTCGTGGTCGTGTTCGCGGAGTGGGTGGATCGGTACAACACGCATCGGGGGCACACGGCGCTGGCGGGCGGCGCGCCGCTTGAGGTGTGGCGCTCGGACCCGACCCCGGTCCGAGCGCTCGAGCATCAGCAGGCGCGGTGGTGTGCTTTTGGCGCGCAGAACCAAGGTGGTGCTGAAGGACGGGATCCATCACAACACTGACGTGTACTTCGCTGATGAGCTGTGGGGGATGGTCGGGGAAGAGGTCGAGGTCGCGCACATGCCGCACGACCGGCGGTGGATCGAGGTGTTCCACAATGGCCGATGGCTCGCGACCGCCCACCCCTCCGTCGAGCTGACGGCGCCGCCCGTCCACCGCGCGTGATGTTCGGCACCACAGCACCCACCGCCACCACCGGACCGCGCCACTCGAACACCCGACCGCGCCGCTCCCACCTGATCTCCCACAGCAGATCCTCGATCGTCCCGCGCAGCTCCGCAATCCCCTCGACGTTCTCCTCAAACCACTCGCGGCGCACCGCCCGCCCCTCGATGTTCGCCTGAAGGTCAGCTCCCGCCGCGACTAGAAGATCATTTAGCTTCTTCGCTATGCGCGAAACGCAGACGCCGGTCCCGGCACCGGGATTCTCGGTCGATGTCAGTAGATCGTCTCGCGCGATGTCAATGGCCGCCGTCGAGCGTGACCTCCCGATGTCGGTGCCACTCGGAGATCATATGATAGCTTCATATACATGAGCCGACTCCTATCGGTCTCGCTACCCGACGACCTCAGTGAGAGCACCGACGCGCTCGCCGCCGCGCAGGGGCGTTCTCGGAGCGAGCTCGTCCGTGACGCTCTCCGCGCCTATCTGTGGCGCGAGCAGTGGGCGCTGGGAACGCGGGAAGCGCGCGCGAGCGCCGAGCGCGCCGGCATCGGACCCGAGGATGTCGAAGAACTGGTCGACGACCTCAGGCACGCGAGCTGAAGCTCGCAGTCGACACGAATGTCCTCGTCTCAGCCGTAATCGCAGACGGACCACCACGCCGCTTACTGGAAGCGATCGCCGACCGGCGCGCCGAGTTGGTCCTGCCGGCCTACGTGCTCGCGGAACTTCGACGCGTCCTAGTCGAGAAGCTGAAGCTCGCACCCGACGACGCCGAGCAAGCCGCCGAACTCGTCGCTCAACTCGCGTCAGCCGTCGCCGAGACGCCGAGTGTGGTCCCGGCCCTCAGCGGCGACCCCGACGACGACCGCATCATCGCCGCCGCGGTACAAGCCGGTGCCGACGTCCTTGTCAGCGGAGACCTTCGCCACGTCCTTCCGCTCCGCAGCGTCGGCGCGATGCGAATCCTCAGACCCCAGGACGTGCTCGCCGCACTCGCGTAGCAAGGTTGGCTCAACAACCGCCAGATGCGAACGTGTGTGCGCTGACGAGTCGGCACTGTCATTCGACCGACGTTCTAGACTAGGCTCCTGATCGTCGATCGGCCCGCGCCGGCATCCTCGTAGGCGCATACTCTCGGCGATGGCACGCGCGGCAGCGTCTCCTCAGGTTGACGAGCTGGTGGCAAAGCTGGCTGCGGTACGTGGCGTGGTCGCGGTCGCGCTTGGTGGCTCCCGCGCAACTGGCGGCGCAAGAGCCGACAGCGACTGGGATCTCGGCGTCTATTACCGCTCTGGCCAGTGCTGCCTGGATCCCGACGACGTACGCGCGCTCGGCTGTGAAGGAGAGGTGAGCGGGCTGGGGGCGTGGGGACCGATCGTCAACGGCGGGGCGTGGCTCACGATCGAGGGCACCCAAGTGGACCTTCTGTTTCGTGACCTGGACCTCGTCGAGCACTGGCTCAGCGAGGCGCACGCAGGCCGCTTCGAGGTGCTCGATCAACATGGGTGCCTCGTCGGCGCCCCGACGTACGTCCTGGCTGGCGAGCTCGCGCTCGGGCAGCTGCTCACCGGACAGCTCCCCCGAGGCGAATTCTCCGACGCGCTGGTCGCATCGGCGTCGAGCTATTGGCATGGTCGCGCTCGGGTGTCGCTGATGTTCGCGGGAGTTTACGCGCAGACCGCCGAACGCATCTGTTGCGTGGGGATGATCGCGAGCGCGATCCTGTGCGCCGCGCACTCGCGCTTGGCGAGCCGCCGTGAGTGGGCGCTGAATGAGAAACGTTTGGTCGAACGCGCCGGACTTCGACACGTCGAGGCGCTGATTACTGGCCAAAACGAATCGCTTGTGGATCTCGCCGCAACGGTCACGCGAGTCAGCGCGGCGATCGGCATCGACCCATTGCGGCCGAGGTAGCTACCTCCCCCGGTCCCCGGCATGCTCAACTCGTCCTCGCACAGTTCTTCGATCGCGTCGAGGAGACCCTGATCGAGATCGTGGCCGAGCCCGCGCGATGCGACTACGCGACGTCCTCGTCACCCCAGGAGTATTGGGGCGGCGCATCGCCACGGCTATCGAAGATCGGCGGGACTCGCTTAGCGCCGCGCTATCGAGCACCAGGACGCTCGCCCCGGCGGGAGCTCGTTGCGCTCAGCTCACCAGCGAGCTTCGCCAACGCCGACGTCGACCACCACGTTCTCGACTAAGCCGAGAGAAGGCGGCGCGCCGGTAACGACCGCGGTCGACGCCGTGGCGCTCCCGTCCGGCCGGGAGCATACGCTGAGCTGAAACATCCGTCGGGCTGCGGCGCACGCCGCACTCGCACGGGACCCGGCCCCGAGGGGAGACCAAACATGCCCGATCAGCTGGCGCTGCGCTTCGAGCGCGAGCGCGAGCGCGAAGAACACGATCCGCTATCAGGAGCTGTGTCCGAGTCCTTCGAGTCCAGCGCTTCGAGTCCAGCGATCAGGCGCCGGGGGGGGGCCGGCGGTCGGTGGCTGTTCGCGGACGTAGTCACAGCCGAGGTCGCGGTTGGTCTCGACCTCGCCGTGGTTGACGTCGGCGCCCGTAACGCGCCCCGCGCGCTGCTTCGCGACGGCCGGGGGCATGACAGAGAGGAGGTGGCCCTCGATGTTCCAGCAACGGAACTCGGGTGCTGTGATTAGCGCGATCGAGGATCGCATCCGCAAGCTGCTCGCGCTGGCGGACTCCCCGAATGAGCACGAAGCCGCAGCGGCGGCCGAGAAGGCCCAGGAGCTGATGCTGCGCCATGGGATCGAGCTGGCGACCGTCGCAGCGAGCACGCACCAGCCGCTGAGGATCGACGAGCAGGTCGTGAGCGGCAAGGTCGACCCGTGGCGGCGGATCCTCGCCAGCGCGGTCGCCCGCAGCGCCGGCGGCCGGGTCGTGTGGCATCCCGACTGGCAAGGACCTCGCAGCCAGGGCAGGCTTCTGTTCTATGGTCCCGCCGGTGCCGTGCACGCGATGGTGGACGTGTACCGCTACCTCGAGACGCAGCTGACCGTGATCTCGGCGGTCGCGAC
>JBKQKK010000161.1:0-40331 GCA_052147535.1 Solirubrobacteraceae bacterium
CGAAGACGACCCTCGAGATCTATGCCCACGTCCAGAAGCGGCTCAGCCGACCGCAGGTCAAACGCGCCTTCGAGGCGCTGCTGGCTGAGACGGATCTGAGCGATCTCGGCATTCCAGCCGAGGCTCGCGAGAAGATGTGTCGCAAAACCTCCGGAAGCGCGCAGAAGCGCTCCCGTGGAACGGCCCAAGTGGCCGGTGGTCCCCAAAAGTGGGCCCCAAACGCAAACCCCCCGAGGATGACCTCAAATTCCCTCATCACACGCAAACAGGCCCGGATTTCCAGGGCCTTTCTGAATGGGCACGGCTGGGCTTGAACCAGCGACCTCTCGCGTGTGAAGCGAGCGCTCTCCCACTGAGCTACGCGCCCGGACCGTGCTGGAGTCTAAGCGATCCGCGGCGGACTTGAACTACGTTCTACCCGGGGGTAATAAACGCATTGCAAGTGAGGGCGCTGCTGCGCCCGGTCTGAGTGATAGCGCCGCGCTCGAGGTCTTTTCCGAGCCGGCGCGTGAGGTCCTTGCCGCGGCAGCGAAGCTACAGCCGCACGAGGTTGTCGCCGGTCATCCGTCGCGTGACGCCGCGTAGGTCGATGAACAGCGCACTGTCGCGGGCGATCTGAAGGTGGTCGATGCCGGGGTGGGCGGTCACGAGTACGACGGCGTCCGCGTCCTGGACGGCTTGTGCGAGCTCGACGTTGGCGAGGCCGAGCTTGGGGAGTGCTGGGACGAACGGGTCGTGGTAGACCAGCTGCGCTCCGCGCAGGGCCAGCTCCTCGATGATCCGCAGCGCGGGGGACTCGCGGATGTCGCCGATCCCGCCCTTGTAGCTAACCCCGAGCACTGCGATCTTGGATTGCTTGATCGGTTTGGCGACGTCGTTGAGGGCGAGTTCGATCCGCTCCACGCAGTGGAAGGGCATCTGCTGGTTGATCTTGCCGGCGAGCTCGATGAACTCGGTCGACATGTGGAACTCCCGCGCGCGCCAGGTCAAGTAGAACGGGTCGACCGGCAGGCAGTGGCCGCCCATCCCGGGCCCGGGCTCGAAGCGCATGAACCCGTAGGGCTTGGTGGTCGCGGCGTCGACGACCTCCCAGATGTCGATCCCCATCCGATCGGCGAGGATCGCGAGCTCGTTGACCAGCGCGATGTTCACCGAGCGGAAGATGTTCTCCAGCAGCTTGGTCATCTCGGCCGCGTCCGGCGAGGAGACGCGGATAATGTGATCGCAGATGCGGCTGTAGAGCTCGGCGGCGCGCTCGGTGCAGCGCTCGGTGACGCCACCGATCACCTTCGGGGTGTTACGCAGCGTATAGTCGGTCCGGCCCGGATCGACCCGTTCAGGCGAGAACGCGACGTTCAGCGTCTCCCCGACCTTGAGCCCCGAGCTGTGCTCGAGGATCGGCACCAGGCGCTCGCGCGTGGTGCCCGGATAGGTAGTCGATTCCAGCACCACCAGCTGACCCGCTTGCAGGACGTGCGAGAGCGACTCGGCGGCGGCCTCCAGGGGTCCCAGATCGGGCTCCCGGTTAGCGGTCAGCGGCGTCGGTACGCAGATCACGACAGCGTCGGTACGCGCCAGCGGCGCGAAATGCGTCGTCGCGTGTACCGCGACGAGGGCTTCGCGCAACTGTTCGGATGGCACATCCTCGATATAGGAGTCCCCCGCGTTGATCGCGTCGACCTTGCGCCTGTCGATATCGACCGCGAGCACTTCCTCGCCGACCGCCGCGAACGCGACCACCAGCGGAAGCCCCACGTATCCCAAGCCGATAACCCCTACGGACATCCGGCTCGGCATCATAGCGTCGCGTCACGCGATCAGGGCTCTGGGGCCGACCGGCACTCTCCCCATTTCTTGTGCACGTGTGCTTGCCAACAAGGAGCCGAGCCTCATCAGATGTGTGACCGCTGTCGGTCTTCGACAATCTGAGCAACGTCTTCGACAATCTGAGCGACGGTCAGGCCGTCGTGCTTGCGCTTGCCTGACGCGCGTGGCAGATTAAGCAGATGGTCGGGGACCAGGCAGAGGCGCGACCCCGGATCGGCGTTCTCGTCGTGGACGACCACGATCTGTTCAGAACCGGTCTGGTCAGCATCCTGCGAGCGGAGCCCGACATCGAGATCGTCGGGCAGGCGTCGCGTGGGCGGCTGGGCGTGCGGCTGGCGCGCGAGCTTGATCCAGACGTGACTCTGATGGACCTGCGGATGGCAGATCTCGATGGGATCGACGCGATCCGGGAGATCATCATCGAGGATCCCGCGTCGCGTGTGATCGCGCTGACGGTGGCCACCGACAAGCAAGACGTCGAGGCCGCGGTACTTGCCGGCGCCTGCGGCTACCTTACGAAGGACGCGCCGATCGCAGACATCCTTGCGGCCATCAGGGCGGCAGTAAAGGGTGACTCCTGGTTGTCCCCGCGAGCGGCTAATGCAGTGCTCGACCGCGTCCGCCGTCATCACATCGCGTCGACGCCGAGGCCGGAGACGGAGCCGATGGAGCAGCTCTCGCCGCGTGAGCTCGAGATCTTGCGCCTCGTCGCGCGTGGCCTAGAGAACGCCGAGATTGCGGCTGAGCTTCACATCAGCCCGCGGACGGCCAAGAACCACCTCTCGAAGATCCTCGCCAAGCTGGTCGTGAGCAACCGGGTCCAGGCTGCGATCTACGCGGTCAGGCGCGGGCTCGTGTGAGTCAGCGAGGCTCAGCGAGGAGCACCCGATCCGGTCAGCGGCGACGTTGGTTGCTCCGCTCAAACATACTGCTTGCCATCCGCTCAAGCTCAAACATACTGCTTGCCATCCGATCAAACATCCTGCTTGCCGGAGAGGTGCCTACGTGTGGCGCGCACGAAGCCGTGTGACAAGGGGCTTCGTGCTCCGAGTCTCTGTAGCTCTGAGATCACTGACCTGACGAGCTCGATCGCCGCCCTGATCGACGTCGCTTCGCGCCGGTGCTCGCCGGGGATCTCGTCGACACTCGCCAGGCTCGCCTCCAGCGCCATCAGCGAGGTGCAGCCCGCGTCGATCGCCTCTTGGATGAGCTGATCGGCGTCCTCATCCGGTTCGGCGTCCTCATCCGGTCCGGCGTCCTCATCCGGTCCGGCGTCCTCATCCGGTCCGGCGTCCTCATCCGGTCCGGCGTCCTCATCCGGTCCGGCGTCCTCATCCGGTCCGGCGTCCTCGATGACTGGCTCGGCGGCATCGTCCGGTTCGCGCTCGTCGTCTGCGCGCGCCTGGCTTCGATTGTCGCCGGTCGGCTGCGTGTCGTCCTTTGGATCGCTCATCCACTTAGCGATATTTTCCCAGCGCGCAGCAGCTGGCGCTATGAGCCAAATGTCACACTTGGCGTTCAATCGCGTTCCAGCTGATCCCGACTGTCGGCGGCGCCGCGCACATGATCAGCTCGGCGCGGTCATCGTACGCCGGTTCCTGCACCGGTTAGGGCCCGGCGCGGCATACCGGCGTACCGGCATAAGCCGACCGGCTTGGTGCTTACTCAGGGAATCACCAGCTCCAGCTCGGTGCCGCCACGATCCCCCTCGCGCACTTCGAGCCGGCCTCCCAACGCGGCTGCGCGCTCGCGCATGCTGGTCATACCGAAGCCTTCGCGCCGCCTCGGTGGCCGATGGATTCCGCGACCGTCGTCCTGCACGCACAGGATCAGCGCTCCATCCTCGCGCTGCAGGAGCACTTTTACGTTGCGGGCGGCGCCGTGGCTGGCGGCGTTTACGATCGCCTCGCGGACGATTCGTACGATGCCCTCGCGCTGTGCTGGTGCAAGCTCGATCGGTGCCGAACGCACGTCGATGAAGATCCCGAACCGCAAGGAGAGCTCGTCGCCGACGCTGCGCAGCGCCTGTCGCACGTCCATCGCATCAGATGCCGAGAGGTCGTGCAGAGCGCCGCGTGAAGCGGCCAGCGCGCGCCGGGCGGCGACTGCAAGCGGGTGATCGTCGCCGTGCTGGCCGGCGATCTGAGCGCCCTGCGAGGCGATGAAGGCGAGGTCCTGGCAGAGACCGTCGTGAAGGTCTTGTGCGAGCCGGTGGCGCTCCTGCGCGGCCATCGCCAGCGCGGCATCGCGGCGACGTGCGCTGGACTGGCGCAGCGCGCCGGCGGCCAGCAGTCCGAAGGCTGCGAGCCTGATCAGCGCCTCGATCGAGACGGCGCCCGGTGCGGGCTGCGCGCGCGCCACGTTTAGGAGCAGATCGACCGCGAGCAGCACGGTCGCGGCGGCGAACGCGCCGCTGCCCGCCGGCTTGTCGAGATCTGCGGCAAAGCGCACCGCGGCCAGCGCCATCAGGATCATGCCGCCGACGATCACCGGAAGCGCCGCCGGATGCGAGATCACCGAAGCCAGCCTCGAGTTGCCGTGCTCGTCGGCGCTGATGATCAGGCCCCCGAGCAGCCAACTGGCGAGCAACGCACAGGCGGCCGTTGCGGTGGCCGCCCCGAACGCGATCGGCTCCCACGAACGCCCAGATGCGAGTGGCCGCTTGGCTGCTGCGTGCGCTCCGGCCACGAAGCACCCTGCCGCCAGGAAGGTCACGATCGCCGGCGCCGCGGCGACCGGTTGCGTTGAGGCGGGCCGCAAAAGCACCGGTCCGGCCTCTGAGATCAGGTCTACGGCGCCGAGCGCGCCGACACCGCAAAGCATCAGCAGGTCGCGCCTGCGCGCGCTCTGCCGAAAATGGTCTGTTAGCGATGCAGCCGCGATCAACGCGGCGACGGCCGTTAGCGTCTCGAGCGTCGCGCGCAGGGTTGGATCGCGCTCTCCGGACGGGGGCAGCGCTGCCGCCGCGAGGGCGGAGATGCATCCGAGCGCGGCCAGCGCGGGCCAGGCGGCAATGACCTTCAAGCCGGCGTTTCGGCCAGCGCGCATGCGAGTGGGATCAAGGCGGGTTCGAAAGCCACCGTGCAGCCGTCCAGCGGTACTTGACACCGCTGGCCCCGTGTTCCACAGACCGATCCTCATGAACTTGATCCCCATGCCCAGCGGCAACGCAATCGACTGGCACGCCAGCCGTGATCGGAACTGTAGAGCAGGCCGTCGGCGCGTTGCGCCGCTTCGCTTCAATCAGGAGTGCTTGCGAGCGCGAGCGCGATCGCATCGATATCGACTCGAGCTCGCGCAAATCGACGTTGTTCAGGGAGCCGGTCCCCGAACACCCCCGAACCGGGGTACTGCTGGCCTGGATTTCGTTCATAGGGATGAACGGCGAAATGATCCGGGACGGTCATTGATCCGACGCTTGCAGATCGTGATACTCGCTACGGACTGACGAGCCCGACTCGGTGGCAGGGCCGGCTCGGAACCGTAGTTGACAGGGGAGATCTGATGGTTGGGACTATTGCAATGAGCCCTGCGAGAACGCAGGAGCAAATGGCGGCGTCGCCGCCACGGACGCGGTCGACGGGGCGGGTCGGCGCGGCGCCGCTGCGGGTATCGGCTCATGCGCGGATCGGCTTTCACTGCCGGTCCACGTTCGACGATTCGCCCGCCGCGTTGCGCCAGACGCAACTGGCGGTGGCGCGTGCCAAGGAGGGTGACGAGGAGGCGTTGCGCTTTCTCTATCTCCGGTACTCAGACAACATCTACGGGTACGTGCGCAGCATCGTGCGCGACGAGCACGAGGCTGAGGACGTTACCCAGCATGTGTTCGCGAAGTTGATGACCGTACTGGTCAAGTACGACGACCGGGGAATCCCGTTCTTTGCGTGGCTGCTGCGCCTCGCACGAAATCTAGCGATCGACCATCTCCGCGCCAACCGGGCGATCCCGTGCGAGGAGGTTCTGAGCCCCGAGACGCAGAGCCTGCAGGACATCGACTCTGCTCTCACCGTCCGTGCCGCGCTCGCGACGCTGCCCGCCGACCAGCGCGAGGTGGTGATCTTGCGCCACCTGGTCGGTATGACACCGGGCGAGATCGCCGTCCGCATGGGCCGCACGGAGGGCTCGATCCACGGCCTGCATCACCGTGGCCGTCGAGCGCTGCAGCAGGAGTTGAGGCGCCTCGATTCCTCTCCGCAGACCCGCACCGCGCGTCAGCTGAAAGCTGCGTGAAGAAAGCTGCGTGAAGCGACGCCTGCACGCCTGCCGGCGTACTCGGGAAAGGTTCCGAGTACGCCCCCAGGCTCCCAGCACGCCCCAGCTTCCGAGTACGGCCCCGGGCTCCCAGCACGCCCCCAGGCTCCGAGCACTACTTACCAGCGGCTGTCGGCCGCCGAGAAGCGGACGTTGCGAGCACCGTCGCGCCGATCCGCTCCGATCCCTTCGAGCCGCAGGATGCGGCGCAGGATCGCTAGCGAAGCGGCGTAAGTGGAATCCATGCCGTGGTAGTTGAGGCCGCGCGCGCCGAGGGTTCGCGCTTGCGTGTACGGCGTGTCCGAGGCGTAATGGATCAGGCCGAAATCGATCGGGAGCTTTGCGAAGTTGACCGCCTCCCCGACTGGATGACGCTCGATCTCGGCGATCTCGTAGATCGCGCTGCAGTAAGGCCCCGCCTCCATCTCGACGACGGTGAACGCCTCTCGATAATAGAAGTCGAGGTAGGCCCGGTTCTGCAGGAACGCTGACTTCACGCTCACCGCGCGCTGATTGTCCAGACCAGTTCCGAAGCGCAGGTCGGGCTGGATGTCGTTGACACGGAACGCGTTGTCCAGCCAGTAGGTCGTGCTCGAGTGCTCGTCGTAGACGACGTTGGAGATCATCACGTCACCGACGTCGGCATTGAGCGTCGCGGCCTTACCGAGCAGGTATACGCCGCGCAAGTGCTCGACGTCGATCGCGATCTCGCGCAGGATGTTGTACGAGGCCAGCCCGAGGGGATAGTCGATGTTGGCAATCACCGCTGCGCTCGAGCGCAAGCGGGCGCGATCGATGCTACCCAGGCGCGGGTCGAGGTGCTCAGCCTTCAGGCGCTCCAGCGGGATGATCTGCACCGGCACTCGCAGCGATGCCTTCGAGGGCAGGTGCGTAACGCCGGCAGCGCGCTCGGCGCTGCGACGCTCGGCCCGGCGCTGATCGTCGGCGTCGAAGTAGTCGCGTGCGGCGAAATACAGAAAGTTCTCCCACGAGCCCGGCGTGCGGTTCTCCCTGAGCGCCGCGAGCTCCTCCCGCAGCTCGCTGTTTCCGTCGCGCTCCACGAACGAGACGATCCCCGGCTCGAACTTGCGCGCGATGCCGCTGACGAGGTTCGCAAGCGAGTGCGTGTTCGAGGACACGAAGTAGATCGGGCGCTGCGCCAGTTCCTCGCGCGCCAGGAAGTCATGCGCATTGTCCCACCACTGACGGGTCAGCCGTGCGTATCCGGTGTGGGTGCCACCGAGCATCCGCACGCGCATATCGACTTTCCGCTCGGCGAGCGCGCGCAGCCGTGGCGCGAACTCCGGACCCCAGGTCTGCTTGAGCGACAGCCAGTCATCCTCGGCGCCACCGAGCGCCTCCGCGCACGCTTCGAGGATCGCGTGCTCGGGCAGCTCGTTGCACCCCGAGGTGCGCAGGCGGGCATGCAGCTTGTTGCTCTCGATCTGAAAGGCGACGAGCATCGGGATCAAGTCATCGATATCCGACGCGCTCGCCAGCAGCACCGCGAGCCGGCCTGTGCCGCTGTCGTACCAGTGTCGGCGTCGCGCGACCGCCTCGTGCACCCGCCAGCTGCTGATGTCGATGCCGGCCGCCTCGAACACGTGGCGCTCCTGGCCCATCAGCACCAGCTCGGCGCCGATGATCGCGTCCGGCAGTCGGCGCACCGCGTACAGGAAGGCGCCCAGGTCCGGCTGCTCCTCACCGGCCATCGCATGCAGGCTGGAGTGCATCGCGCGATGCGAGGGCTCGAGCACGCGAAGCTGCGTCTCACCGCTGGAGCGCAGCAGCGTCGTGTACGTGCGGTGGTAGAGCTCCACGCCGTTTGGCTCAACGCCCCCGCCCGCGGCCAGCTGCGGGTCGCGATGCGGCCCGACCATCAGACGTCCCAGAGCCATCACCGCCAGCTTACCCCCAGAACTGCCCGGTATTGCGGATTCGCGGCAAAACCTCGACGCTATGCTGCTGGCGCCGGTCGCGACCAAGGGAGCCGAATGTCCTCAGATGTAAGCAACGGGCGTGCGCGCGTGCCGCGCGACCGCGATAACGACTACACGCCGCAGGCGGCGGCACGCCGCGTCGAGTTCCTCAGCGAGCGCACCGGCGTTTCGCTGCGCCATGTGACGAGCTACGCGTTCGACCCGGCGCTCGTCGCCGGCAACGTCGAGCAGTTCATCGGCGTGGCCCAGGTGCCGATCGGCCTCGCGGGCCCGTTGCTGGTCAACGGCGAGCATGCTCGAGGCGAGTTCTACGTCCCGCTGGCGACAGCCGAGGGTACGCTCGTCGCCAGCTACAACCGTGGCATGCGTCTGCTGTATGAGGCCGGCGGCGTCACCACGACGGTGATGGACGATCGCATGCAGCGCGCGCCGGCGTTCCTGTTCGCCGACGCGCGCGAGGCGCGCGCGTTCGGGCAGTGGTTGAGCCGCCACTTCGAGGAGATCAAGGCCGCCGCGCAGGCCACCACGCGCTCTGGTCAGCTGCAGGAGATCGAGCAGTACACGGCTAGCCGCATGATCTTCACGCGGTTTGACTACACGACTGGCGATGCCGCCGGCCAGAACATGACCGGCAAGGCCACCCAGGCGGCGTGCCAGTGGATCGTAGAGCACTACCCGAGGATCGAGCGGTACTTCCTGGAGTCGAACTTCGCGACCGACAAGAAGACCTCGCAGGTGAACATGCTGCACACGAGGGGGAAGCGGGTGGTCGCCGAGGCCTTGATACCTGACGAGCTGTTCGGGCGGGTGATGCGCTCTAACACGAAGCTGATGTTCGCCGGGCGCCAGGTCTCGAACCTCGGGGGCTTCATGTCCGGCGTGAACAACAACGGCGTGCACTCGGCAAACGGGATCGCGGCGCTGTTCATCGCCACCGGTCAGGACGCCGCGAACGTCGCGGAGTCCTCGGCTGCGCTCATCTACGCGGAGCGGCGCGATAACGGCGACTACTACTACTCCGTCACGATCCCCTCGTTGATCGTGGCCACTCACGGCGGCGGCACCGGCCTTCCCACCCAGCGCGAGTGCCTCGAGCTGCTCGACTGTCACGGCCCCGGGAAGGTCCGCAAGTTCGCTGAGATCGTCGCTGCGACGGTGCTCTGCGGCGAGCTTTCGCTGGGTTCGGCGGTGGTGGCCGAAGAGTGGGTTCAGGCGCATGACCGCTACGGCCGCAACCGGCAGTGAGCGTCACGCCGCAGTCGCTGGTCTGGGCCACTGAGCTCGATGTGCTGCCGGCGGACCGTATGTTGGAGCGCCGGCACGACTATCTCGTCGTTCGCTCGCCGGCCAACCCGACTCACTACTGGGGCAACCTGCTGCTGTTCGACGATCCGCCTGCGGCGGGCGACGGCCGCCGATGGGAGCACGCGTTCGAGGCCGAGTTCGGAGGCGATCCTCGCGTGCAGCATCGCACCTTCGCGTGGGACCGGGTGGAGGGCGCGCTCGGGGCGGCGCGTGAGGAGTTCACCGGGCGTGGCTACGAGGTCGAGCAGAGCGTCGGTCTGATCGCGACGGCGGCGCAGCTGCGCGCGCATCCGCGTGCCAGTCGCGACGTCGCGGTCCATCCTTTGAGCCCCCTCCCGGGCGCGGACGACTCGCTTTGGAGCCAGGTCATCGCGCTGCAGGTCGCCGGTCGTGACCGGAGCTTTGAAGAAGCCGCCTACAGAGCGTTCATCACCAGGCGGCTTCGGGACCTACGCGAGTTGTTCTACGCTGGGCGCGGCTCCTGGTACGTGGCACTGGGCGAAGATGGCAAGGTCCTGGGCAGTTGTGGCGTGGTCGTCACGGGCGAGCGCGGCCGCTTCCAGACCGTCGATACCGCGGCTCGCGCACGGCGGCGTGGGATCTGCTCGCGACTTCTCGTCGAGGCGGCCCATCGCACCGCTGAGCGCTACGACGCAGACCGGTTCGTGATCGTCGCCGACCCCAACTATCACGCGCTCGGCCTGTACGAGTCGCTCGGCTTCCGGCGCCGTGAGCTGGTCGCCGGCGTCTACAGGCAGCCGCGCGGCCTGCAGCGTCGCGAGCGGGTCGCGGCCGTCAACCGGCAGCCGCGCGGTTGACGCGGGGCCGGGGCGCTTATTTTGAGCTGACAATCCGCCCTGAGTCGCTCGACGAGCGTTCGCCTGAGCGGTCGTCTGGTTTGTGCGGCAGCGGTGCGCTACGATCGCTTTGGACCGTGCTAGGTGGGGTGCTAGCGGTGCCCTGTAACCCGCCAATCCGCTCTAGCGGGGCTGAATCCCCTTCCGAGGGATCCGAGCCTTTGGTCAGCGCCTCCTTTGGTGGCGGTGATGGTCCGGTCCCACCACGATGAAGGCCCGTGAACCAGGTCAGGTCCGGAAGGAAGCAGCCTTAAGCGGTAACCTCCAGGCGCGGCGGGAGTGCCGGATCGGAGTCACGAAGGGCGGCAGCGCCACGGGTAAGGGTTTCGAAGAAGGGTGCACGGTCCCCACATTTGCTTGCGATCGCGCCCACCTGCGGGTGGGCGCCATTGTTTCCGCTCTCGCGCAGATGGGGCGCCCGGCCTGTCACCTACTTGCGCCGCGTTCATGCGCCGCAGCCGGCGGGGTGGGCTCGATTGCCGGCGCGTTGAGGCTCTGCTCGGCGTGTCCGCGGTTTCCCATACCACCGCTCAGCCTAGCCGGACCGCCACCGCCACCGCGGCGGGTGCCGCCACGATCTCGGTCTTCGACTCGAGCCGGCCCGCGATCGTCCGGTCGGCGATCGCCCACGCGGCGTAGCAGAGCGAGCCGCTGATGCCGGTGACGGCCAGCAGCACGCCGGCTGCGGCGGTCGCGGCGACGCCGTGGGCACCCAAGATCAGCACCGCGGCGGCGGGCCCGATGCTTGGTCCGATCGGGAGCTGTCCAAGTGTGAACATGGCGATCAGCAGGGCCATTGCATCAAACACGGAGACGTTCACTCCGATCGCGTGCAGCATCAGCCAGTTGCGCGCGATCTGCGCGCAGACGGCCAGCAGCGTGAACGCGATCATCCGCACGCGACCCTTGTTGCGCACCACCGCCAGCCCGGCCCACAGCCCCGTGCGACGGCTTTCCGAAAGCCGCCGCAGGCCGAAGATCACGCCTGCCATCGCCACGACCGCTATCGCAGGCGCCCACCACGGGGCACCGAGTGGCGCGATCAGGGTGAAGGAGAAGATCGCCGCCAGCGCGACTTCGACGGTGATGATCGGAACCTCGGCAGCCAGCAACGCCGGCACTCGCGGCGCGCTGTGCGGCGCGGCGCGGCGTAGCGACGCGATCCGCGTAGCCATCCCGACCGATCCATTCAACACGCTGGCGAGGTAGCCGACCCCGGCAGCGCGGAACAGCAATCGGCGTGACACGGTTGCGCCCGCCGCGCGAACGCAGACGAACCAAGCTTCGCTGCGAGCCAGGAGCGCGATGATTTGCAACAGCGCCGCGAGCAACAGCAGCGAGAGCGGAGCGCTGCGAAGCGCTGCCGCAAACTGCGAACGGTGCCCGGCGAGCACGAATCCCAACGCGCCCGTGACCGCGAGAGCGCCGAGCACGCTCAGCACGGCCTTCCGGCGAAACGCGAACCCTGGCTCGGCGGCGGCGCTGCAGCCGGCGTTCACGTGGTCAGACTCGAGCGACAAACCGCCTCCGGGGGCTAGCGTTCCGGAGGATCAGATTGGCGCTGTCTCTCGTCGGACGAGCGCGTCAGGCTGGTGCTCCCTTCCAGCCAGCGTACCATGGACTCGCGATCCGCCGACGCTCCCCAGGGTCCGAGAGCGCCACTTGAGCGCAGGCATAAGACCCCGGCGCTTGTCGCGTTAGGCTCCTGCCAACGAAAGGGAGGTTCTCGAAATGGGCACATTGCAATACAGCCTGGTCGAGCCCGCGCTCGCGCAATCGAATCTGACGACGATCGCTCAGTACATGTTCTGGCTGATGTTCCGCAACATCGCCTCGGACGGGCTCGTGTTCGAGGACCCAGTGAACGCCGGTGTCCTGTCGAAACCCGGGTGTGTGCTCGCCTCCCCGTCGTGGGAGAACAGCGGTGCGCACGTGTCACAGGACTACGTGTACAACTGGACCCGCGACGCCGCGATCGTCGCGATCGAGCTGGCGGCCGGGACGCTCCCCACCAATCAGCCGCTGATCGACTACGTGCAGTTCGCGCAGATCTGCCAGAGCTCGGGCGGCGACTTCGATCGTGCGTCTTTCTTGATCAACGGCACGCCGCGGAGCTGGACCGACCAGACCGACGGGCCGGCCCTGCAGACCCTGGCTATCCTGCAGCTGTTCGGGCAGCTTGACGGGCCGACGCAGACCGTGGCAAACGCCGTGGTCGCAGCGAACCTGAACTTCCTCGAGAACGCCTATCAAGGTGAGACCTACAACCTCTGGGAGGAGGAATACGGCGCTTCGTTCTTCGCGCGCTCCGTGCAACTGAGTTGCTTTCAGGCGATCACGGCCAACAGCCTCGGGATCCCGATCCCCGGCTGGCTGAGCACCGCCATACCTTGGCTGCAGAACGCCCTCCTGAGTCACTGGAACGGTGCGTACTACGAGTCGATGCTGCCTGTCCCGAGCGACTACCGAGCCCCCTACGATCCCAACATCGACATCGTCATGGCGGCGACCCACGGCGCAGTCGCACTCACCGACACGAAGCTGCTCGCGACCGCCGCGCTCCTGCGCAGCCAGTGGGCAGACCCGCTCTCGAACTACTTCTACCCGATCAACGGGGCCGATCAGCAGCGCGGCATCGGTCCGCTGCTCGGGCGCTACCCGGGGGACGTCTACGACGGAGACACCGATGCGCAGGTGGGTGACCATCCCTGGGCGGTGTCGACTGCCAACTTCGCCGAGCTGTACTACCGGCTCGCGAAGCAGATCACCACCGCCGGAGCTGTTCCGCTCGACAATCTCTCGACCAGCTTCTTCGGCCAGATTGGAGTCAGCGCGACGACCACGCCGGCCGCGGCCGCAGCGGCGCTGCAGAGCGCCGGCGACCAGATGCTGCAGGCGCTCGTCTTTCACAGCGATCATCTGGAGCTCAGCGAGCAGTTCGACGCGACGTCCGGCTACGAGAAGAGCGTCAGCAACCTGTCCTGGAGCTACGCCGCGTTCCTGTCGGCGGCTCGCGCCAGGAACGCCATCTGAGAAGAACGTGCTCGACTAAGTTTCCAGACGCCCGGCATCTCAGCGCACCCATACGCAGCCCGTCTCATCCACCGGCGAGCCGTGTGGGCAGGACCTGAGGAGTTAGCGGCGGGTCGTCGAGGATCAGTTGCGGGATCGTGACCAGCTGGTAGCCACGTTTGCGGAGCCCCTGGACGATCAGGGGCAGGGCGTCGATCGTCTCGGTGCGGTCGCCGCCGGCGTCATGCATCAGGATGATCGCGCCGGGGCGCGCGCCGGTTAGAGCGGAATGAACGATCGCGGCCACGCCGGGGCGAAGGTAGTCGTCGGTGTCGACGGTCCAGAGCACCATCAGCATATGCAGCTGCTGCAGGACCGCGAGTGTCGTGGAGTCGTAAGAGCCGTACGGAGGGCGCCACAGGCGCGGGAAAGGCCCACCGTATTTTTGCACCCACTGGGTCTGCGTCAGGATCTCGCTTTGCTGGGCGGACTGCGAGAGGAGCGCCATCATCGGATGGGTCTCGGTGTGGTCGCCGATCACGTCGCCGAGCTGAAGCTCGCGCGTCGCTGAGGCGTGGAACCATTGGAACATGAAGCCGATCTCGAAGAACGTCGCTGGGACATGCAGTCGCTGCAACTGGTCGAGGAGCCGCGGCGTGTAGGGACCGGGCCCGTCGTCGAAGGTCAGCGCGATCTCGCGTCGCTCGCTGCCGCCGGCGTTGATGAACGGTTGGCGCGCGAGCAGGCGGTCGATCGCTGCGTTCTCATGCGCGAGAAGGCTCCGCGCGGCGCTGCTCTGACCGCCATCGCTTGCGGCAGAAGGATCCCGCCCCGCCGCTTGACGGCGGGCCGCGCCGCCCGTGCGCCCGGCGAAGGAAGCCTGAGCGTGGGTTCCGCCGCTGCTGCTCGTCAGCAGCCCGGCGAGGACCGCCACGACCGCGATCGCGCACACGGCCACCGCAGTGCGACGCCGGCGCATGGCCCGGCGGCGTTGCTCCGCACGCCGTGCCTGCAGCGCGTCGTTGGATAGCGGAGCCCACGAATCGACGGAGTCGCTCATGCGCTGCGACTGTAACGTCCGCGGTGGATGCGCCCGCGGGCGATCTGTATTGACACGGTGAGCATCCTGTTCTTGGAGGAGCGGGCGGTGCGCTGGGGTGACGAGGAGTCCCTTGCGCGAGAGTACAGGCTCTCGTGAACTGCGGGCGACTACGCGTTCCGCGTGAAGGCCCGTGACTCATCCACCAAATCTAAAGAGCTAAAGAGCGTCGATGATCGTCGCCGCGAGCCCGCGCATGAACAAGACGTCGCGCTCGCACAGTTCCGGGCGCTGCTCGTGCGCGAGGCAACACAGTACGTACAGGCGTGCATCTTGCGTGCTGATCGGAACCCCGATGTACGCGCCGATTCGCGCCTGACGCGTGAGCCGTAGGTCGTTGACCCGCTGATCGGCTTGCGCGTTGCCGACGATGCTCGAGATTCGACCCTGCAACAGGCGCTCGCAATAGGTGTCGTGGATCGGGAGCGAAGCTCCTAGCTTCAGCCCGAACGAGGCTCCGTCGCCGGCCAACGAGCGCACGATCTCGCGTCCATCGCGGATCTCTCCGAGCGCCGCTACATCCATCGCCGTCTCCTCCCGCGCGAGCGCAAGCGCGGCCGCGAGCGCGGACGCGCGCGCGTCCGCGACGGCAGCTGTGGGCGCGTCCCCCGCAGCGCCTGAGGCGGTCGCGGTCGCGGTCGCGGTCGTGGCCGCCGGCGTGCGCGCGCAACCGGGCTCGCGCACGCCATCGTCCTCGCCGGGCGTGCGCCGCTCGGACGGGCGTGTCGAGCGCCGTCGCTCGCGCCAGGCCATCAGCCAGAGCGCCGCTCGGTCCTTGTCGCTGAGGCTTCGATCGAGGCGTAGCTGCCGGGAAACCTGGTCGAGCGTATCGCCGGCCGCGAGGCGATTGAGCACCTCGAGCCGCCAGGGCTCGCTGGTCCCGGGTTCGCCCCGCTTAGCAGTAATCCGCGGTTCGCGGTTCGCGGCACCGTCACCTCCAGACCTTAGACCCATCTAACTCTCCCAACTACCCAGGGCGACGGCGCTTCCAACCCCGGCCGCTCAGGCGGCTCCCGTCAGTCGCCCGGCGGCGGTCGCCGCGACGCTCTGCTGATCGGATGGGCGCCATTCAACCTGGGCCTTAGCCAAACCAACGGGAAGGCGTCGCATAGTCCTCCTCACTGCGGGACGGCGGCAAGATCCGCTTGCGGGCGAACCCAGTGGTTGCTGCCCCTGTCAGGGCGTGCTGCTCGGGCAACGGGTCAGACGCCTCCGAAGCGCCAACCGGCCGGTGCTCGACGTCGTCGAGCAGCGTCGAACGTTCCGAGTGTTCATCACGCATTTATCTCTCCTCCTCTCGAGCGCTCGCGCGCTGGGGGGTTCGACCACGTTACCCTGATGCCGTCCACTTTTCATCCGTAGCAATCCACAGCCGGGCTGCGTGCATCAAGGCGATCGTATTCGAATGATCTCGCCGAGCTCATGACCCCGTCGCGCTGAGGCTGCGATCCTTTACCCTTACGTGGATGCGTCGGAAACCTCGATCAACGCTCCGCCCAAAGGTGCTCTCGGACGTTCGCGGCGCCCGTGATCGATCCAGCACGAGCTGATGCAGATGCAGCGCACGATGCTCAAGTCGAAGATCCACCGCGGAACCGTCACCGACTCCGATCTGCACTACGTGGGATCGATCACGATCGACCTCGACGTGCTCGATGCCGCGGACATTCTGGAGCACGAACTGGTCGCCGTCGTAGACGTCGACAATGGCGCCCGTTTTGAGACTTACACGATCGCCGGGCAACGCGGATCGCGAGAGATCAAGGTCAACGGTGCCGCCGCGAGGCTGGTGCACCGGGGAGACACGATCATCATCATCTCCTACGGCGCCTACGACGAACACGAACTGACGGTCCACAAGCCACGGGTGGTGCACGTCAACCGTGACAACGAGATCCTATCGGTCGAGGACCTCGTTTCGAGTCTGCTGCCCGACTGAGGTCAACTGCCTCCCAGCTCTGGCTGTACGGGCTGCGTCTGGGGCTGTTTGAAAAGCTCGATCGAGCGAAACCCGGACGTGTGCGCCAGAATGGATGCTGTGAACAACCTATGAGCACTCAGCCAGATTCCGAGCTTCTCCCGCACTTTCGACAGGGAGAGGGCGAGCCACTCGTATTGCTGCACGGCATCGGCAGCCAGTTCGGCGTGTGGGCTCCCGTGATACAGGCCCTCATGGCCAAGCGCGACGTGATCGCACCGAATCTGCCGGGCTTTGGCGATGCGCCGATGATGCACCCGCCTGCGCGCCCAGACGTTGCGGGCTTCACCGACTCGGTGGAGGCCTTCATGGATCGGCTCGGGCTAGAGACCGCTCACCTCGGGGGCAACTCGCTGGGCGGCTGGGTCGCATTGGAGCTCGCCCGTCGCGGGCGCGCGCGCTCCGTCACGGCTCTGTCGCCCGCCGGCATGTGGTCGCCCGCGGGTGCGCTCTACGTACGCACTTCATTTCGAGCGTCCGTGGCCATGCTCAAGCTGATCGACCGCTGGCTTGAGCAGATCATGGCTCGGGGTGCCGGCCGGGCGGTCCTGATGGGACAGGTCATGGCTCATCCCGTCCGGCTCGCGCCCGAGATCGCGACCCTCGCAGCACGCAACCTCGCGGTTTCTCCGGGCACGCTGCCGGCGCTCGCACTGACCTCGCACGAAAGGTTCACGAGCGGCGCGGGGATCCGGGTTCCGGTCACGGTCGCCTGGGGCACACGCGACCGAGTGTTGCTCCCGCGCCAAGCGCGCCGCGTGAAGGCGCTTGTTCCGCAGGCCCGCTTGATAAGCCTATCGGGCTGCGGACACGTGCCGACGTTCGACGACCCGGAAGCCGTTGCGAAAGTGCTGCTCGACGGTAGCGCCAGCGTCAACGTGTAACCGCACCAGCTTGAGCTGCCGGGCTTACGCCCCGAGCCTAGCCTCAGATCCGGAGATCTGAGCCTTGTCTGACGCTCGCCGCCGTCCCCGGTGGTGCGCGAACTTCGGCTCGCATTTGAGCTTTGCGCGAATCGTGCCGGTACAGGGCGTGCGAGCTCCGGTCGCTGGCCGGCATCGAAAGTTCCCCGTCCGGCGCCCTCGCCGCCAGCTTTGGGGTTGCGCAGCCGTTCCTAAGCAAGGCAGGGGACTCGAGGCCATGGTCCCCGGGTATTCGCCCAAACAGGCCGGTCGTGCCCCCTCCCCCTGTGCGGCACACCGGCGGGCGGATCCAACCGGGCGGGCCCGATCGATCGGGTCCGCCCGGTGCCCTGCCAGCTATTGCACTTTGATGTGAGCCGCCGCCCGGGTGCAGTCGGCGCCGGCAGTTCGAACCGTCGATTTACGCCTTTGCCCCGTTAGGGCTGCGCAGCGACCTGGCAGCGCTGTCGATGACGTTGCGCAGGAAGTCATGCTGAGTGTGGACCAGTCGATCTGTCAACTCCAGGCCCGACTCGGTAATCTTCTTTGCGACGTCGGTGCTCGCCGCGACTTCTTGTGGCAGCGCCTCCTCGATCGTGATCACGAACTTCCCGAGTGCATCGATTGCGGCGCGCTCGCCCGCCTCGAGTGACTTGAGGACCTCGTTAGACAGGTTTGAGGTTCTGTCAACGACGCTCCCGAGATGAACTGCTGGCATGCCAACGAGTTGACGGGACGCTTCGGTCTTCGCGACCGGGTGGGGCTTGGTGGCGGTCTCGGCCATTTGGTACTCCTTTCAGAACATACGTTCGTCCGTACACGGATACACAGCGGGCAGGCGACCGTTACCAGTAAAACCGCGTCGACCCGATCCGTAGTAACCACGGTCGCGGGCGTCCGCCGAATGGCCGAATGTTCAGCGCCACGCTGATCTGAGCCACAAGGTGAGTGCCTGTGCGGTGCTACGGCTCGCCTATGTCGCGTCCTCATGCAACGACGTTCTGGAGACGTACCTGGCCGCGGGCGATCAGCTTCTCGTCTTGGGGCTGGCGGATCTCGACCTGCCAGAGCTGTTGGGTGCGGCCCTGGTGGATCGCGTTGGCGAGCACCCGCAGGCGGCCGGTTCGGTGGGGACGCAAGAAGTCGGTGAGGTTGCTGACGCCGACGGCCTGCTGGCCGTGGTCCTTGACCGCCTCGTACGCGCCGGTCGTTGCGAACGTCTCGATCACCGTCGTGTAGAGCCCGCCGTGCACGAGGCCCCATGGCTGGTGGTGGCGTTCGTCGGCGGCGACCGAGCCGCTGATTCTGGTTGGCCCGATCTCGTCGAACTGGATGTCGAGCAGCGCCATCAGTTCGCTGGGCGCGGTGAGGTTGGTCATCGCTAGCTCCTTGTCAGGTGCGTTGGGTCAAGGTGCCGGGTCGCCGAGCGGCCGATCCTTGTCCGAGTGGGTTCTATCAGGGAACGTACGATAGTGAGTTGCGTTCTATGATGCAACTCACTATCGTAGGTCGGGTGGAGCGCAAGAGCTTTTCCGACATGCACTGCTCTGTCGCCCAGTGCCTTGAGGTCGTGGGCGAGTGGTGGTCGCTGCTGATCATCCGTGACGCTTTTCTCGGCGTCAAGCGCTTCGACGAGTTCCAAGCGCGCCTGGGCATCTCTCGCAACGTGCTGGGTCAGCGCCTGGCGCACCTCGTGGCGGCCGGGGTGCTCGTGAAGGTTCCCTACAGCGAGCATCCACCGCGCCACAACTATCGATTGACCGACAAGGGCACGGACCTGTGGCCGGTGCTCACGTCAATGCGCCAGTGGGGTGACAAGTACGCCGCCCCCGGCGGGCCCCCACTAGAGCTGATCCACAACGACTGCGGCCAGATCTCCGAGGCGCAGATGACCTGCTCGAGCTGCGGCAAGGCGATCGGGGCCCGTGACGTCCGGGCGAAGCCCGGGCCGGGCGCGGTCGAGCCCCTGGTCCGCTCGGCATAGGCCGGAGGACGGTGTCGATGCAAGCGTACGGTGTCAATCCGCTCGGGTTCGCTGACGTGAGCGCGCTGGCGGCCAGCGGCCCGAACCGCTTCGACGCCGAGGTCAACCCGGAGTGGACGATCGCCGGTAAGCCCAACGGCGGCTATCTGCTGGCGATGCTCGGCCGAGCGGTCGGTTCGGTGAGCGCGCACGACCACGTGATCGCTGCCAGCGCCCACTACCTGCGCGCCCCGCAACCCGGCTCGGTCGTGATCGAGGCCGAATTGCTCCGAGACGGCCGCTCCGCCAGCCAGATTCGCGCCCGGATGAGCCAGCACGGCCAGGCCTGCGTGGAGGCGCTGCTGACCACCAGCCAGCTCTCCCCTGCAGTCGTTCCGTACTGGACACGCGGGCTACCAGAAATCAGTCAGGTCGCCTACGAGGACTGTGCCCGCCTGTTGCCACAAACACCCGACGGAAGCAGAGTTGCGATGCTGGACCACATCGAGGTGCGTCTCGAGCCCGCCTCGAGCGGGTTCACGACCGGTAGCCCGGTCGGTCGGGGCGAGCTCCGGGGCTGGCTCACGCTTCCCAACAACGAGTCGTTCGATCCGGCCTCACTACTGTTCGCCGTCGACGCATTCCCGCCCGCGACCTTCGACATCGAGTTCTCCGGCTGGGTGCCAACGCTGCAGCTGACCGTCTACGTCCGCGCCTTGCCGGCACCGGGTCCGGTACGCGTCCTGCAACGCGCTCAGCTGATCGACGCGGAGCGCGTCGACGAGGCGTGCTACGTCTGGGACCGCACCGGACGCCTCGTCGCACACAGCAACCAGCTCGCCGGGGTGCGCTTGCGCTGAGCTGCCCGCGAGGATCATCAGCAGCCGAGCGAAAGGACGGCCGACGCCCTACAGCGAGCCGATCGATCAACGGAGGCGAGTGCGGACGGGCCCGAGGATGCAATGGTTCACGATCAGGTCGCCGATCGCGCCCTCGCCGCCGATCGCCAGCGGCCTTATGCGTCGCACGACGTCCGGCTGCTAGCTCCACCCACGACCAGGTTTCAAATCCGACACACAGAGGGAGGTTCGACTGCCAGATGGAGGATCCGATGAAAGTGGGGCGCCTCGCGGAGATTCCCCTGCATGAGATCACGATCCGCGCGTCCCGCTCATCTGGCCCCGGCGGGCAGCATGCGAATGCCACGGAGTCTCGGATCGAGGTGGTGTTCGACGTCGTTGCATCGGCTGCACTGAGCGAGGAGCAGAAGCGGCGAATCATCTCCCAGTGCGGGCCCCGGGTGGTGGCGATCGCGCAGGATACGCGCAACCAGACCCACAACCGCGAGCTCGCGCTCGGGCGTCTACGCAGCCGACTGGAGTCCGCATTGCACGTTTCGAGGCCGCGCGCTCCGACCCGGCCGACCAAGTCATCCCTGCGTCGCCGCATGCAGGCCAAGCTTCGCCAGGCCGAGCGCAAGCGCCAGCGCCGGAGCCCGAGCGCCGACGAGGGCTGAGCCGCCGGTGTTCGGCGCTCCGCCGGCGGTCCGCAAGAGGACGCTCGCGTTTGCGCCGTGAGCAGGTTTCGCTACCGCTGCACCACACCAACTAGTCCCGGGTGTTTTCGGCCGGCTCGGGCGTCATTACCGTGATTGTCGCGCTCCGTCGTGCGCGAAAACCGAGCTCCTCGTAGAGCCTCACAGCACTCGTGTTGGTGCTGAGGACGTGCAGGAATGCGCGTTGCGAGCGAAGCTGGATTCCGGCTATCAAAGCGCCGACGAGTCGAGAGGCCAATCCATGACCGCGATCGGTCGGCATCGTGCAGACCCCGCTGATCTCGGTCCAGCCGGCGAAGCGCAGCCGCTCGCCGGCCATCGCGACGAGCGCCCCTCCGCGGCGAATCCCCAGGTAATCACCAAGCTCGATGGTCCGGTTGAGAAACGGCCCCGGTGCGGTCTGGGCGACGAGCTCGAGCATCTCGGGGACGTCGGCGTCGCCGAGCGAGATCGCCTGCGCGCAATCGAGTCCAGTGACCCGCTCCCCGATCATCTGCATCACATCGAATGCGCGGATCGTCGTCCAACCGGGCGGTACCTCAGTGCCGCTGTGGAGGATAGCCGCGTAGGTTCCAGGTACGACAAGACCGGCGGCGTCCCGCCAGTCCTTTGCCGTTGGCTGTGACGGCACAGCGAGGAAGGGGGCGACATCAACCGGATACCGGCGTGCGCGTCCACGCACTTGCGCAAACCGCGCATGGGCGCTGCACAGAGCCGAGTACGCCGCATTGTCGAGGAGCGCTTCGTCGGTCGACAACATGCCGGCTTCAAATATCACACAGGCGGCGCGGTTGCGTGCCGAGCCCGCGTCGACGCTTACCCACGCTTCGACGCCGGCCGCAAGCTTGCCGACGATCACCACGAGCCGCCGATTCACCTTGGGGCGCCAGCAGGCGAGCGCGGACCCGCGGACCGCGGTAGCGGGGCCGCGGTGCCCGAAGTGCGGTGTAAGGGCTCGCGGTCCTTGGCCGGGAGCGAAGCAGTTGTACCCTTCAGGCGAGAGTCGGAGGAGGATCGCAGCGATGGTGCAGCTTGTCGCAGCTTATAAGCCACGAGGCCGCAGGACCCGCTACCTCGCCCCGGTTGCGCTCGTGGTCGTGGTCGCCGCCTGCGTTGTCGTTGCCGCGAGCCCGAGGGGGAGCTCCGGCCCTCGCTCGCGTGGCTCGGTAGCGAGCCGTGCGTCTGTCCCGAGCGTCGCCCCGTACTGGACGGTGCGTCAGGGCGATACGTATACGTTGATCGCCGCGCAGACCGGGCTGACGGTCGCGCAGCTCGAGGCCTTCAATCGGGATGCCGATCCGATGAGCCTCGTCCCCGGGGAGCGCTTGAACCTGTGGGCGCATCCGCCGGCGCCGCGCCCCAAGCCGCTCGGGCCACTGTTTTGGACGGTCCGGATCGGCCAGTCGTTTGGCTCGATCGCCGACCAGGCCGGCGTTAGCATCGCGACGCTCGAAGCGCTCAACCCGCGGCTGCATGCCGCCGCGCTCCAGCCCGGCGATCAAGTGAGGCTACGCCCAGGCTCGGAGAGCTCGGGGACCGCCTCGCTGACGGTCGCTCAGCTCGAAGCGTTCAATCCTCCTACCGGTCCACTGCGTCTCGTCGCGAAGCTCCCGAACGTCTGGGGGTATCCACCAGCGCCACGTCCCAAGCCGCGCGGGCCGTTGGTTTGGACGGTCCGCAGCGGCCAGTCGTTTGGCTCGATCGCCGACCAGACCGGGGTCAGCATCGCGACGCTCGAAGCGCTCAACCCGCGGCTGCAACCCGCTACGCTGCAACCCGGAGACCGGGTGAGGCTACGCCAGTGAGCTGACGATCCACGCACGGCAGAGGTTCCACTTAGATTCTAGATTCGGTCTCCTTACGACGAGCGTGGCGCGCAACCGCTCGCTGATCGCCCTGACCAGATCCGGAGCGACGCTAACGCCCCGAGCGAGCTCCACGCTGACGGCAGCTTGTGCGCGAGTCCTCACTTGAGCGCGCGCCGCTCTGCCTCCAGAGCCAGCGTCGCATACGCGGGCGCGAGAACGTCAACGAGGTTTTCACCGACGACCTCCACTGGTGCCGGGCCAAGCTGGCGCAATCGCGTGTCCGGAGCCTCGCCCGCGAGCGGGCTGATGTTGCGAGTCCGGGCATGTGCAGCTTGCCTTCAGCTCGGCGCTCGAGCGTGGAAACAGCGTCAGCTTGCAGGACGCGAACACGGCCTCGATGTCGTGCGGCATCTCTCCGGCGAGCAGCTTTGCGAGCGGCAGCGCGCGCGCGGCCATCGCTTTCTCGACGCGCCGCCATTGATGCTCCGAGAGAGCCGTGCCACGGATCCGCACGCGGTAGGGCGTATGGCGCGAGCCCTGCACTTTCGCGATCACGACGCCGGGCTCGACGTCGAGCTCGGCTACCTGGCCGCGGCGCGCGTAGTTGCGCCCGCGTTGCAGCCGCGAGCCGACACCGAAGGACTCGAGCAGCTCGATGAATCGCTGCGACCACCACGTCTCGCCGATCGCCCCGCGCTTGCTGCGGGCGGTGATCCCGCCCTCGACCGGCAGCGGTCGCGACGGCTCCCAGTCGCGCCAGTCAGACCACTCGGTCATGCGGCGTCTTGGACCGCGTCGCTTGACAGCGTCACGAGCTCCCGCAGTTGGGTGGTGTCGAGCTCGGTCAGCCATCGCTCGCCGCTGGCGACAATCCGCTCGGCGAGATCTTTCTTCTGCGTGATCAGCGCATCGATTCGCTGCTCCAGCGTGCCGACGCATATCAGCTTGCGGACCTGCACGTTCTTGCGCTGGCCGATCCGGAAGGCGCGGTCGGTTGCTTGGTCCTCGACCGCCGGGTTCCACCAGCGGTCGAAGTGGACCACGTGGTTGGCGGCGGTCAGGTTCAGGCCGGTTCCGCCAGCCTTCAGCGACAGGAGGAACAGCGGCGGCCCACCTTCGGCCTGGAACCGGCTCACCATCTGATCGCGAGCTGCCTTCGATGTCCCCTCGTGCAGGAACAGCGCCTCGCGCCCGAGACGCTCCTGCAAGTAGCCCTGGAGCATGTGCCCAAACTCGGCGAACTGCGTGAAGCACAGCGCCTTGTCTCCCTCGGCGAGCGCCTCCGTCAGGATCTCATGCAGGCGCGCAAGTTTGCCCGAGCGCCCGTCGAGCTGGGAGCGATCCTTGAGCAAGTGCGCGGGGTGGTTGCATACCTGCTTGAGCTTCACCAGCGCCGCCAGGATGATCCCCGATCGCTCGATCCCCGTTGCACGCTCCGCCTTCTCGAGCATCTCGTCGACCACCGCCTGGTATAGGGTCGCCTGCTCGCGGGTCAGGTGGCAGTCCACCCGCATCTCGATCTTGTCGGGCAGGTCGGTGATGATGCTCCTGTCAGTCTTCAGCCGGCGCAGGATGAACGGACCCGTCGCCTGGCGCAGGCGCTTGGTCGCGTCCGGATCGCGCCAGCGCTCGATCGGCGTCGCGTAACGGCGCTTGAAGGTCGCCGTGGGACCGAGCAGCCCGGGGTTGAGAAAGTCCATGATGGAGTGCAGCTCAGTCAGGCGGTTCTCCACCGGCGTGCCCGTCAGCGCGAGCCGGTGGCGGGCCGGCAGCGACCGGATCGCGCGGGTCTGCTTCGTGTCGCTCGTCTTGATGTTCTGCGCCTCATCGAGCGCGACCCGCTCCCACGTGACGCCGGCGATCGTCTCGCGATCGCGCGTCGCCAGCGCGTAGGTTGGTGATCACGAAGTCCGCCCTCGCCGCGGCGGCGTGGAACGCACGGTCCTGCAGCCGCTCCGGGCCGTGATGGACGAGCACGCGCAGGCTGGGAGCGAACCGCTCGGCCTCGCGCTGCCAGTTGCCGACGACCGAGGCGTCGAGCTCCACGCCGGTCGGCGCGGACTCCTGCAACGCCGGCTCGAGCTCGGGCCACAGGCTCAGAGCGTGACCGAGCCCGCCCAGCAACCGCTCCTGCGGATCCTCGATCTGGCGGCTGAGGACTCGCAACCCGTCGCCGTTTGAGCTCCATACCTCGCGCGCCGGCACCAGCACGCTCGGGTCGTCCTTGGCCTGCAACAGGATCTCGACGCGCCATGGCTCCGTCGCCAGGCCCGCGTTCGCGCCAGCAGAACCCTCCTGCAGCGGTCCGGCTGGCTCCCCAGGCGCCGACAGGCGAAAGCACGTTCGGAACGTGCGGTGCGCAGCGTATCGCTCGATGGCCTGCCGCCACTGCTCGAGCTGCTCGGCGAGTGCCGCGAGCTCCCTTTCATCCCATGGCGCCGCCGGATCGCCGCCCGTTAGCGCGATCAGCCACGCCTCCACGGCCGAGCGTGGCCTGCGCCGAGCGTGCCGCACAAGCCGACCTGCGAGGATCTCGGCCAAGAAACGCGGCGAGTCCCCGACGGCGAGCCCCGGCCCGTCGGTGCACGGCAGGCTGAGGAGGACCTCGAGAGCGTCGGCGGGGCCGAGGCTGACCACGGGAACGATCCAGGGGTGAAGAAGAAGTTCACAGCCACCAGCCGGCATACCGTCGTGATCGACCCGCAGCAGGTGCGGCGAGCATTGCGGACCTTCCTTCAACGAAGGCAGCAGCAGACACAAATCACGCTCGACAATCGACCCTGACCTCAGCTGCGGGCAGATTCGACGCAGCACCCCGTCAAGCTCCGCGGTTCTGCACGCGAACGGATGCGTGCGCGGCCGAGGCCTCGCCGGTGGCCTTCCACGCCGCAACGGGGGCGTGCGGCGGCAGAGCCGAGTCCTCACCCCAAACGCACAACCGCGAGTCGTGCGACCAGATGGCATGCAGAGCGATCACAGATCCGAATCCTCGCGCATCGCACGGACGCTCCGCCACCTCGCTGCTGCGACTCGCACCTCGGCCTCGTCTGCTATGTGGCCGCGTGATCGCGGCTAAGTTTCTCGGTCGCGATCGCTGTCTGCCTGTTACCCAAGGTCCAAGTCCAGGTCGGAGCGGGCGGTTCCGAGGTAGTCGATCAACGCAGGGTCGTCCGATTGCCGGCGCTCAACGAATTCTCCGGTGCACGCACAAAGGTCAACCACGGCGTGTAGGTTGGAGATCTCGACGGCCCGCCAGTGGGCGCCTGAGAGCACCCAGCGCTCGAGTTGCTCAATCGTCAGCGGTTCAGCAGACACCAGGTTGTGATTATGAGCGCGTTGTCTGGAAGAATGCGGCGTTCTTCGCGATGTAGCTCTTCCATTCGGCCGGTACCTGGTCCTCGCTTGTGATCGCGTCGACCGGGCACGCCTCGACGCACGCGTCGCAATCGATGCACTCGTCCGGATCGATGTACAGCTGCTCCGCGTCCGCGAACCCCGGCTCGTCCGGCGTCGGGTGGATGCAATCCACCGGGCAAACCTCTGTGCAGCCAGCATCCTTGACGGTGATGCACGGCTCGTTGATCACATACGTCACGGGCGCTCCCTTGCTTGCAGCATCTTTATTACAGTCCTCGTGGGTAAACGCTAGCACGCCCGCCGCGGCTTCTCACAGTACGACTGTGCAAGACTCTTGTCGGTGATCGATCTCCCCCCCGTCACGGTCCCCGACGACGCGCTTGCCCAGCCGACCAGGGCACGGCTGTTCGCGTTGCTGGCCGAGTGGGGGCACCCCGCTGGGACAGCAGCGCTCGCCGACCACCTGGGGCTTCACCCCAACGGCGTGCGAACCCACCTCGACCAACTCCGGCAGGCGGGACTGGTCGTCCGCGCTCGTCCCCGACAGCCGCGCGGTCGGCCAGCCGATGCGTGGACGATCGCCCCCGACGCACAGCCCGGCGGCCGAGCGCCGAGCGCCTATCAGGACCTCGGACGCTGGCTCGCTCGCGCGCTCGGATCACGACCCGGCGGACTGCGCAGCATCGAGGGCACCGGCCGGCAGATCGGCCACGAGCTCCCAACCACCGACGCGCCCAACGATCCCGACGTCCTCGAGAGCACCCTCGCCGCGCTCGGATTCCAACCGACCGTCACCCGCCGCGAAGACGACCGGCTCACGCTCCGTCTGCGCAACTGCCCGTATCGCGCAGCGGTGCACGAAAACCAGCCCGCAATCTGCGCGCTGCACAAAGGCATCACCCGCGGGCTGCTCGACGTCCTGCTCCCAGCCGCCAAGCTCGAACGCTTCGAACCGCACGACCCCGACCAAGCAGGCTGCGAAATCGACCTCCAAGGGATCCAGCCAACGACGGTTGCGCTCCTGGTCAATGCATGAAGCCGCGACCGACGGCTGCTTCCCGCTGGTCAGCAACGACCGCACGCTCACCGACTCCGAACTGCTCGCCGCTTATCGGTACGGGTGCGGCTCCAACGATTGCTACGGGTGCGGCTCCAATGAGTGCTCCCAGGCTCGCGAGACCGTCCGGAGATCGCCTGCGCTCCGCGATCGGACATCGACCGCCGGCGATCAGGAGGCGTACCCGTTTTCGGCTGACGGGCGGCGCTACTGTGGGGGGAGGGGGGTGGGACGTGGTCGGTGCCGTGGGTGGCGTCGGCGTGTCCCGCAACCGGGGGACGGCGATCCACGCGGCGCGGCGCTCGCTGGGATCTTCCCGGACCTGTCTGAGCGCGCAACCGCTGCAGTCAGACCGCGGATTGCTCGCTCGGACACGAAAACCGTGTTCGAGCGAGCAAACGACCCGCGCGCGGGCCCGATTGCTCGCTCGAGCATGCCGCCAGCTGGCCGCGCGTGCTCGCTCGAGCATGCCGCCAGCTGGCCGCGCGCCAACCGCGCCGCCAGCGCTCCAGCTTTCGCCGCTGCACCGCTGACCGACCAAACCCGCGCCGCCCGCGTAACCGCAAGCGACTGTGCCCCGAGGTCCACAACGCGCTGCGGAGCTCGGGTGTGCGCGCGCCGCGGCTGGCAGGAGCTTTCCGAGCTCCAGCGCCGATGCATCCAGGTCACTTCACTGGCGTGAATCCTGCCGGGCGAACGACCAATCCCGGGCGAGCTGGAGGCGTTCCTGGCCGGCGGTAGACCACCGGTGTACGTCGGCTTCGGCAGCATCCCCGACGAGCGGCTTCATGTGCTCCGACCAGCGCCAGCCGTGCCAGCAGCTGTCGACGGCGGCGCTTGGATCGAGCGCGAGCCCCGGAAGCAGCCTGGGGTCAAGCCCGCTCGGGACTCCGCGGTCCATCTCCTGGTCCGCGCGCAGGACGTGCGGTGATCGCTGCGGGCCGTTCTCGAACGACGGCAGCAGCAGCGTCAGCTCGCGGTCAGCGCGGGCGCGGGGTGCCGACGTGGCGGACGATCGCGGCCCGTGCCTTGCGCAGCTGTGGGGTCGCGCACGCGAGCGGATGCGCGGACGTTCGCTGTCGGTCAGTCGGTCAGTCGGCCAGCAGACGGTGCGCGGTGAACGAAAGCACGCGCTGAAGCGTCTCGAAATGCCGATCCTCATGCACGACGACGAGACCGTGCTCCTGCGCGACCGTGGCGATTAACAGATCTGGCAACGGCACACGATGATGAAGCGGGCCGAGTTCGGCAAGGTCACGCTGCGCAGCCATCGCGGCTCGTTGGACCGAGGCGGTCAACGCGACGTCGCGCAACGCGGCAAGACGCCCCTCCAACGCTACGAACGACTCGGCATCTCGTGCCGAGAACAGAAGCTCGTATCGAACCGGCAGACAGGTAACGATCCTCCCGCTCACCAGCGCCTCCGTCCACTCCTCGCGCACGCGCGCATCGGCGGCGCGCTCCCACGCCGACTTGTCCGCCAGAAGCAAACCTCCCGGGAACGTCACCCGCCCGACAGCTCGTCGATGCGAGCCAGCACATCCGGATCCCACGGCGGAGCATCGCTCGTCGACCACTCAGCCAAATCCCGGAGCAGCTCGGTCCGACGGGCAGCGTCATCCTGGATCGCGCGAGCGCCGCGGACGGCAAGGTCATGGACCACCCTGGCGGCCGGCGTCGTTGCGCCTACTATTGGGGCCACGCTCTCAAGCGCCTCCTGCAGGGCCTCGTCCTTGACGACCCCGATTCGTTCGTGTTTCGTCGGCATGATGTAGCACCGCAGTGTAACGCCAATGATCGCAGCGATAGCGACCACATCACGATGCGGACCGGAATACGCCGTCGCGCGCCGCTACAGCTCACGCCGCCGCTCATCGCTCAAGACCACCTCGTACGGAGACTTCTGCGCAATCACACACAGAGTTCGGCGCCAGTCTTATGCGCGCGCTGGAACCCAGCATCCCAACAGGAAACGGTGCAGTGCTTGGTCGAGCTCGGCGCTGACCCCAGCGCTCTCCCGCAAGGCGCCGAGCGAGCGCGCCGTGATCCTCGTCGACTAAACCTCCTGGTCGGCGCCACGATGACCTCGGCGCCTGACCACGAGGCGACGAGGAATTGGCTGCAGGACCAACTGCGTGGCACCGCTCAGGTCGGTCTAACGTAGGCATGTATCACAGGGTTTGTTCGCGTGGCGGCTCGGCCGCGCGTATGGGAGCGACCGCTCCCGGTCGCATCGGCGCTTTCGATCGTCCGATCCTGGCTCTCCCGCCCGAGCGCCTGGATCCGTGAGCCCGGACCACGCCATCTCGACATCCTCGAGTCCTCTTGGCCGTGCAGCCGTCGGTTCGGTTCGTCGCGGACGCGCACATCGCTGCGATCGCGCTTGAGCACGGCCTCGAACTGTCAAGCCGCGATCGTGACTTTACGCGCTGGGCCGATTTGGGTCTCCGGTCGCGCGACCCGATCGCGTAGCCTCACACACTCGAGCACGGTTTTCCGGTTTTCCTCAGCAGACGCACGTCAGGCCGTGGCGATTTAGAGAGGAGCGATGAGATCCGCGGCCGGCCGCGGTCTTGGCGACAGAACCCACCGACACGAAGGAGACGTGATGCACAAGGCAGCAGCAACAGGTTACGCACCGGTCGATGGATTGGATCTCTACTGGGAGAGCTTTGGTCGTGGCGGCACTCCGCTGATCGTCGTGCACGGCGGCTTCGGCCTGATCAGCACGAACGCTGAAATCATCGGTGCGCTGTCGGAGTGCCGTCAGGTGGTCGGGATCGCGCTGCAAGGCCATGGACATACCCGAGACATCGACCGACCCTTCAGCTACGAGGCGTTCGGAGACGACATTGCTCTCGTGATCGAGCACCTCGGCTTCGAACGCGCTGACCTGCTCGGCTACTCGCTCGGTGCCGGCGCGAGCCTAAGGGCCGCCATCCAACACCCCGAGCTCGTCCGGAAGCTGGCGCTTATCTCCATCCCCGTCCGCCGCGACGGGTGGTTCCCTGAAGTGCGAGCGCTCTTCGACGAGATGGGCAGCGCCGGCTTCGAGCAAATAAAGCACTCCCCGATGTACCAAGCCTTTACCCGGGTCGCTCCCGACCCGGATTCCTTCCCCACCTTGATGGACAAGACCGGAGAGCTGCAACGCCAGCCCTACGACTGGAGCGAGGACGTTTCCCGACTCACAGCCCAGACGATGCTCGCCTACGCAGACGCCGACAGCGTGCCAGTCAGTCACATCGCCGAGTTCTACGCCCTCCTGGGGGGCGGACTTCGCGACGCGAGCTGGGACGGCTCCGTGCGCTCTCAAGCGCGACTCGCGATCCTTCCCGGCCTGACCCACTACAACATCTTCGGGGCGCCACAGCTGATTGATGCGATCGACGATTTCCTCCACTGAAGCGAGTACCGCAGATCCGACGAGCAGGTTCCGTCGTCCTGGCCACCAGCGACCGGCCCCTCGCGACAAGCGCCGCTCGCGCGGCCAACCGGTGAGGTGGCTGCGCTCCTCGCCGTCGGCCGCCAGCAGCCGGATCCCGTGAGTAACATCGGAGCTACGCGCGCACCCGCGAACGTTCAGGGTCCCGATGGGATCATCACTTCCGGGCGCGAGAACAAGACCGACAAGAGCCTGCGCGAGCTGATCGCCGGCCTGATCACCGGCTACAACGCCAGACAGATGACCTACGACGTACCGTGCGCCGCTCGGATCACGCAGAGAGCGGTTCGGGCCCGGGGGAGGCCTGGGCCCGAACCGTAGGATTCTTCGCGTCGCGGCCGCTCGCGTTTCCCCTTCTATCCGTCTAGATGCCACCCCCGCGCCACGGGCCGAGCTGCCGAGGCGCGCCGTTCCTGGCGCCTACCTGCCATTCCGGCCCCCACGGCAAGAGATACGCGCGGTAGGTATTCACCCCGGTCGGAAACTCGCCGTTGAACAGCAAGCTGCCGCTCGGACTGAACTCCGAGATGTACGGCAGCGAACCCCAACCGACGAACAGGTCTCCAGAGTCGGTCGTCTGCGCGTTCCCCTGCGATGCTGCCGCCAGGCCCTCAGGTTGGTCATCGGACGCGATGAGTGTGGCGGTAGCGTCTCGGCGGTCGATGCGAACAGTGACCGCCCGGCTGTGGGGCAGCAGCGGATTGCCCGAGGACTCGTTGTCGAAGAAGGTGTAGAGCCCGTGGCCGAGATACTCCGGGTCGTGCTGCCAGGCGAAGATCTCGCCAGCATTGTCCAGCGTCTGTCCGGGCGCTGTCTGCAGGGTGAAGTTGCTGGCTTTGCCGCCAATCTGCCAGTTGATGTTGCCCGTCTGGATGTTGACGTCGTATGTCGTCCAGGTGTCGCGAGCGTCGATCAGCAGGCTTCGGTGCGGTCCGAGATGGACGGCGTTGATGTGGAACCAGTCCCAGGGGGTGCTCGCGGAGGCGGGCAGCGGTTGCTCGCTCTGGCTGAATGGGACGTGGTCTGCGCTGTTCCATTGGAACAGGACCTGTCCGGTCGCGATGTCGATCTCCTGGACGACGCCGTTGATCACCGTCTGGTCGGCCGGACCGCCGATCGATGTGAGGTTCTCCGTCGCCGTCGTGTAGGCGAGGATCAGTGCGGTGTTCCACGGCGTGATCAGGAATTCGTGACCGTCGGCTGAGAGGCCGTTGCCGGCGTTGACGGTCGCGATCTGCTGGTAGTGGTCGTTGTAGATGTAGTCCGTGCCGGATGAGAGGCCACCGAGACCCGTGCCCTGCCACCATGTCAGCGCGCGCTGACCGCGGTAGGTCTGGGCGCGGAAGTCCGCTGCGGTCTGCCCGGCGGGGATCGCGTGGAACCAGACGACGTCGCCGTTGGGACTGAGGATCTCCGGTCCGTTGGCGTAGGTGCTTGTGTCGCCGGTCGGGGTGATGAAGACGTCACCTCGGCCGACGTCGGTACTCGGCGTTAGGACCGTGACTGGCGGCGGCGCGGTCGGCACCGCGGCGATCGCCGCTCCAGAGGACAGCAACGCGGCAGCGCCTGCTGCAAGCGCGAAACCGAGCGCTTTGATCCGCCGTCGCCGACGCGACGCAGGTAGTGGGGATGAAGCGTCAGTTGTGAACATGCATAGTCCTTCCTTGGCAGGATTGGTTACGGGATGCAGCGTTACGGGATTCAGCGCGTGCGTTGCGAGAACCGCGATGCGCAAGCGCTGGACCGAGCTTCTTGGTCCGACTGCGACAGTCGTTGACCGGCTCCGGTTTACACCGGAGCCTTGCTGTCGGCTGGCTCTCGCGCCAGGGACGAGGCGGACGGATGAACGCGCGTAAGCGCGTTCAGGAACTGCTACATCGTTGCGCTGTCAGCGCCGATGTGGCCCCGTCCGCCTGGGCCGGGTAGCAAGGGTACGGGCGAATCTGCATAATCTCGATAGAGATTACAGATGTACATCTCAGAGTCAAGGCTCTGGTGACCAGCCAGGCCGATCGTGCGCAGCAAGTCAGGCGCCCGGCGCGCGCCGAGTTGCAGTTCCAGCACGCATTGGCGCTCAAGAATGTGAAATGAGATCCGAATTGGTACGTTAAGACCCGTAGGTCATGAGTGCCAGCGCCAAGCCCCGGCTCGCTGGTCGGCAACCCTCTGTTCGCGGCGGGGTGCTCCGGGTGACGACCAGGCCGCTCGCACAAGCGATCGGCAAGCGCGGACTCTGAGACGGACGTCCGGAGTCCCTGACCAGTGAGGTACAGATGACTCCCCACGTTGCAGTTCTACACGCGGACACCGTCCCAGCGCCGCCGCTGGAGCTCGTCGGCTCCGAGCTCGAGGTGCCGCTGGTCACGGGCGAGAAGGTCCGCTACGCGAACCTCGACAACGCCGCCAGCACGTCCTCGCTGGTGGCGGTGGAGCGTGCCGTCAGCGAGTTGTTGCCGTGGTACAGCAGCGTGCATCGCGGCGCCGGCTTCGCGTCGGTTGTGAGCACCGACGCGTATTCCGCCTCCCGCGAGGTCGTTCGCTCGTTTCTCGGCGCCCGCGAGGACGACGCCGTCCTCTTCACCCGCAACACCACCGACGCGCTGAACCTGCTCGCGCAGGCGTTGCCGGAGCGGACCGCGGTCATCACGTTCGTGTCCGAGCATCACGCGAACCTGTTGCCCTGGCGGCGCGGGACCGTGCGGCAGTTGCCGATCCCAGCGACTCCCGATGCTGCGGTCGAGGCTGTCGAGGTGGCGCTGCGCGAGGCGCCGGCAGGGCCGCGGCTGGTCGCGGTGACCGGCGCCAGCAACGTCACGGGCGAGCTCTGGCCGGTGCGCGAGATCACGTCGGTCGCGCATCGCCACGGGGCCCGTGTCGTCTTGGACGCAGCGCAGCTGGCTCCACATCGGCCAATCGACATCTCCGGGTGCGGGGTCGACTACGTCGCTTTCTCTGGCCACAAGCTGTACGCGCCGTTCGGCGCCGGTGTGCTCGCGGGTCGCTCAGATTGGCTCGACGCCGGCCGTCCCTATCTCGCCGGCGGGGGCGCGGTGCAGTCCGTGAGCGCGGATGGGGTGTTGTGGGCGACCGGGCCCGCACGCCATGAGGCGGGAACCCCGGCAGTGATCGGTGCAGTGGCCGTCGCGGCCGCATGCCGTGCGCTCGAGCAAGCCGGCTGGCCGCTGACCGAGGCGCGCGAGGCGCAGTTGCTGGAGCGGCTGCGCGTCAGTCTGGAGGCGATCGATGGCGTCAGCACCTATGCGTTGTGGCAGCCCGTGGGCGAGCGGATCGGGATTGTCACCTTTAACCTCGCCGGGTGGAACCACGCTCTGCTTGCGGCCGTTCTGAGCGCCGAGTATGGAATCGGCGTGCGTGACGGCGCGTTCTGCGCGCATCCACTCCTCCGCGCGCTCACGGCCGGCGAAGCGGAAGATGGAGCGGTCCGGGCAAGCATCGGTATCGGCACCCGCGCCGCCGACATAGATCGCTTGGTCGATGCGGTCGCGCGCATTTCACGGAACGGCACCAAGTGGAGCTACCGCGCACGCGATGGCTACATCGTCCCCGAGCCGGACCCGCGACCGCGGCCGGCGCTCGGAGGGCTCCTGGGCGAACCGGCGCGACTCTCGCTGCTCCCGCCGTGCTCCGCGCAATAACTCGCAGCGGCGCTCAGGGCATACGCGACCTCAGGCGCTGGGCGCGGCACCCGTGAGCGCCGCGATTGCCTCGCTGGCCGTGATGACGTCGGCGATACCGCCTGCAAGTGCGGTGGCGATCACGCGCCGCGCGTCGGCGTGCGGGACCGCGCCGAACCCCAGGTCGGGGAGGTCCGGTCCTGCGTTGGCGTCGATGACGAACACCATCCGGTAATCGAGGTCGTGGCCGTGGCGGGTTGTCGTCACAGAGCAGTACTGGGTCATCAGACCGGTCACGATCAGCGTGTCGACGCCTGATGTCTTGAGGATCGATTCCAGGCGGGTGTTGACGAACGCGCTATAGCGCGTCTTGTCGACGATCGGCTCGCTCGCCAGCGGGGCGAGCTCGGGGATCAGCTCCACACCCTTGGTCCCGGCGACGAACGCGGCCTCATCGTCGAAGTCCCCCATCCGCCCGGTGTCGCTGCCATCGGCGGCGATCACGTGGCGGATGAAGATCACCTGCGTGGCGCTCTCTCGCGCGGCGTCAAGCAGTGTGACGAGGTTTTCGCGGATCTCCGCGGCGTGCGGCGTGAACAGGGCCCCGTTCTCGTCGAAGTACTCGCGTTGGGCATCGACGATCAGCAGTGCCGTGCGCGGCGGTGCGAGCTCGTAAACCACGGTGATCAGATGAACAGGCTGATCGCGGCCAGCTTGCGCATCATCAGCGGGCCCATCCCGCTCAGGTTCATCTTCGACAGCCCGGCGTGCGAGGCGCTTGGTCTGTTGATCACCGACATGCCCTTCGTCATCCAGTTCGTGCCGGTTACCCGCTTCTCCTCGCGCACGAGCGAGACAGGCCCCAGAAGGTGAAGAACACCGCGACGTCCATGCCGCCCGCTGCCGCGGTGGTCGCGAGGATCGTTGTCGGCCAGATGCGGTCCAGATCGCCGTCCCACGCGATCAGCGTGATCGTGTTCGGGTCGGGTGTCTCGGCCTCGCGCCGGAGGATCAGATCCGTGATGAACGCCTCCAGCTCGGCGCGGGCCATACCGGCGAGCTCGTCCCGGGCGATGGTGTCCGTAGCGTGCTTCAAGTCGTCTCCTAGGCTGACGGAATCGATTGAGATTGTCCTATTTTGCCGTGCGGGCAGGCCACGGATGACTTCGTCGGTGAAGAACTCCATGCCGCAGTTCGTGGATGCACGAGTAACCATTCGGCGGTTCCGAGCAGTTTGTACGAAATCACGAGCGAGCGCATCGCATCATCGCTCGCCCGCCCGCCCGCATTACGATCGTGCGCATCGCCGTCACTGGCCCCGCATACTTGACCGGATCCAAGCGAGCATCCGACGCGGTGCTTGGAACCTAATGAGTGCATCTCGATTGAATTACTACTGATTGCCCTGTACCGGATCCAATTGCCGCAGAGGGTCAGTTGATCGGCGCCGCCACGCGGGCGTCCTTCAGCACGTCAGTTGGCTGAAGGCGAGGACGCACTCGCCCGATCAACCAGCCGCGCAGCCACCTTGGCTTCTGAGAGCACCCGCTCGGGGTGTCAGGGGCGCGCCGCGGTCTCGGCTCGATCGCGGCTGTGGTGGGTGGTGAGCGCCGGGAGGTAGGTGTTGACGAGATCGGCGAGCGGCCGGTGCCACGCGCCGACGTGGCTGCGAATCGTGCTGCCGAACTCGAGCGAGGTCCGGTAGCCCGCCTGCGCATACTCCGGCCGGATCGACACGCTGCCGTCGGAGTTCCGCGTTGCGTCGCCGCCGTTGAAGCACGGATGCACGCAGATGCTGACGTAGTGCGCGGCGTAAGCCGACGCCGCAAGCTCGCCACGGTTGCCCGTATCGCGCATGACCCGGTCGTACCGGTCCGCCAGTCCGTCGTAGCGCGCGACCGGCTCGCGCGTGGATCGGTCGTGCTCGGCGGTCAGATGCGTGCCGTGTTCAGCCAGCATTGACGTCGGCGGCCGGTTGCAGGATGCCGAGGTCGGCGAGCTTGCGGTAGCTCGCCGTCACGGCGCTCTCATCGCCGTCGAGCTTCTGCGTGCGCGTGACGGCGTAGTAGAAGCCGCCGCTGACGAGCAGCTCGACGATGAACGAGATGTCGAGGCCGTTCGTCGCTTTGGCGAACGGCGACACGTAGAACGACAGGCTCCAGAACGGGATCGATGCGGCAAAGCCGATCGCATAGGCGGCGAGTCCGCGCCACTGCCAGACGCCGTAGATGCCATTCGGGTTCTCCAGCTCGGTGATCGCGTAGCGACCCTTGCGCCGGAAGAAGTAGTCGTACAGGTTGACGATCGTCCACGGTGTCAGCAGGTACAGGGTGAGGATGAGACCGTCGTCGATCGTGGTCGTGATGTTGTGGAACACAACGAGTCCGAGGATCGTCCAGACGACCACGATCGCCGTGGCCGTGAGGATCCGCGTGTTGATCGTCGGACGGATTGGTCTGATGCTGTCGATCGCGGTGAGCACGACGAGCTGGCCGCTGTAGGCCATCTCGCCCATCGTCGCCACGAGCGCGATGATCGCGACGATGATCAGCACCGTGCCGAACCCGCCGGCGATGTGGTTGCCAGCGTCGCGGACGCTGACGAGCGCGTCCGTCGCTCCGAGCCGCGCCGCAAGCCACGCTCCGATCGCCGCGAGCCAGGTGAGCGAGACGAACGCCCCGAGGTAGACCGCTCCGACGACCTTCCACAGTGAGGCCGCCCGCGGCACGTAGCGCGAGTAGTCGGAGACGACCGGCGCGTAGGAGATGTTGTTGGACGCGGATGCCGCAAACACGACGAGGAACGCGGTCCAGCCGAAACTCGTGTGCCCGGCCGCCTTGCCGCCAGCATCGCCGGCGATTATGCCAACCGTTAGGACCAGCCACAGCGGGAGCGAGACCCAGAAGAGCACTTTGAACGCGCGGTGCAGCCAGTCGTACCCCCAGATCGCGAGCGCGAGCGCGATCACACCGATCGTGACGCCGACCAGCGTCGTGTTCCAGCCGAAGATGTCCTTCAGCCCCTGACTGATGATGACCGTGTCCACGACGGCGAAGATGAGGTAGGTGAACAGCGCCAGGATCAGCGGCAGCACGACCTCGGCGAGGATGTTCAGCACGACGCTCGTTCGCGCCGGCCTCGACGAGCTCGGCGATGAACCGCGAACATCGGTCCGCCGTCCGCCTCCATGCGGCGCGCCTTCTTGCGGTAGGAGACTGACAGCCGTCCCGCCGAGAGACGCGTCGGCAAGGCGAGCCCGAGGTCGAGCGTCCGGCCGGATGCGCTCTCGCCCTCGACGTCGGAGCCCTCGAGGGCGGAGGGCTCGTCGTATGCCCGTATAGGTGAGAGGTGCCCTGTCATAATCTATAAAGTCGATCGACTTTACGATAGATTAGGCACGGTGCAACCCCCACGCAAGAGCCAGATTCGCGCGAGTGCGTGAGTCCAGGCAACTCAATAACTCAATAAGGTCACTTGACTAAATGGGATTTGCGTGTCTGAATGTCCTTCATGGACCAGACATCAGCTCCGATCGTTCTGTCGCTGCCACAGCTCCTCAGCCGTCCGCGCGGAGCGGCACACGGGACCCTGCAGGTGCGTGAGACGCCGATTACGGCTCTGACGCGCGGCGCTCGTTCGGCCCCTCAGCCGAGGTCAGCCAGAGGTCCGGTGGCCCCGCCGCCGGACGTCTCCTCGACGAGGAACGCGAGGAGGCCGTGCATTCCCCAGCGCGTGTGCGCGTCGCGCTGCCGCGTCGCGCCGCCCCCGGTCTCGAGCAGCCAGCGCACCTCGTCGAGCGCATCGTCGGCGCCGAGCTCGCGCGCCGGCGGGTACGCCCGTTGGAGGATGTCGGATGCGATCTCGGGCACTGGCCGCAGTACGCCGTCGTGCAGCAATGTTGCGCGCACGCCGTCGCGCGTGGCGCGGAACATCGACTCCATCAGCACCTCGCGCGGGGTCCAGGTGCGCGGCGCCTGCTGCGCCTCGTGGGCCGCCAGCGACTGGACGAGCGCGGCGAGCGCCAGCGCGGCGCGCGAACCGGACTGTGCGTCCATCGAGCGCACCTCGACCGTGCCGAGTCGCGGGTGCGGGCGGATGTCCCACCACAGGTGCGTGTAGTCCGGCAGCCCACCTGCGGTCAGGACCGCGTCCACCGCCGCGAGGTAGTCGTCCCAGTCGGCGAACGCGCGGGGTACCTCGGAGCGCGGCGCCGAGCGGAAGATCGCGGCGCGTGCGCTCGCGAGGCCGCTGTCGACCCCGTGCCAGAACGGCGAGTTGGCGCTCAGCGCCTGCAGCAGCGGCAGGTGGTCGCGCAGCGCGTTCGTCACGCGGATCGCGGTCTGCGCGTCCGGCATCCCGACATGGACGTGCAGCGCGCAGGTGGGGGTGCGGGCCACGAGCCCGCGCAGCTCGCCGACCATGTCCTGGTAGCGCTCGTCGTCGACGTGCTCCACGTCACCGAACGGCTGCGCAGGGTGAATACCGGCGCCGATCAGCAGAGCGCCGTGAGTGACCGCGCGGGCGCGCAGCCGGCGCAGGTCGCCGACGGCGTCGACGGCGGTGCGCCGCACCGGGCTGGCGAACTCCAGCAACGCCGCGTAGAGGTCGGTGTGCATCCGCGCCTCATCCTCGGCGAGCTCTCGCACGAGCTCGGCCGCACGCGGCGCGAGTGCGTGGTCCTCGCCGCGGACGACGAGCAGCTCCTCCTCTATCCCGATCGTGAACGGCTCGCTGCACCCGAACCGGTGGTCGGACGAGCGCGCGTTCACCGGCGCTGCGCGGTCTCGATCGAGAAGGTTGTCAGTAGCCTTCGGCATCAAAGAGCCAGCGGGCGATGTCGAGACATTTGTAGCCGTGCTCGACGCACAGCTTCTCGAGCAGGGGGCGGCACAGCTCGTGGTGCTCCCAGTCCTCGTCGATCGCGCGCCGGACCGGGATCACGTTCTCGTTCGCCCAGCTCCTGATCGCGTCGACCAGTAGCCGGTTCGCCTCCGGGATCCATTCCAGGGGCAGCGAGAAGGGGTCAGGCACGATCGACGGCCTCCGTATTGATGCTCGTTCCGGTTAATGCAACTATATCTATCGAGTTTAACGAGAAACACCGCTGAACGCCGACACGGTCGACTCGGATTAATTACCAGAATCTCGAATCGACTTTGATATCCAATCGCAGTGATGATTTGAAACCGCACGCGAATCGGAGGCTCGGAGATGACCTCAGCAGTAGGAGAGGAAGTGGAGATCGTCTCTCCCGAGGGGAGAACGAGCACAATCCTGCGGCACAACGCGCTCGGGCTGACGGCGCTCTTCTTCTGCATTGCCAGCGCAGCGGCGCCGATCACGGCGTTGCTGTTCAACACGCCCGTCATCGTCCTGGGGTCCGGCTGGGCCGGGCCGTCGGCGCTCATCGGTGCCACGGGGGTGCGGCTCCCACTGGAGTGACCTGGATGGATCGGCGCTGAATGCCGGAAAGCTCCTGCAAGCCGCGGTGCGGGCGTGCGGGCGCATGTTCGACCGAGCAATTCGGCCCGCGCGCGGGTCGTTTGCTCGCTCGCGCACGGTTTTCGTGTCCGAGCGAGCAATCCGCGGTCTGACTGCAGCGGTTGCGCGCTCAGGCAGGCCCGGGGGATCCCCGCGAGCGCCACGCCGCGCGGATCGCGGTTGCCGGGTTGCGGGACACGCCGACGCCACCCACGGCACCGACCGCGCTCGAACGCCAACAGCGCCGCCCACAGCCGAACGGGCACGCCTCATGGTCTCCTGACCCTGCGCTTCCTGGTCTCCTGATCGGTGCGCTTCCTGGTCTCCTGATCGGTGGCGGTTGATGCTCGATCGCGGATTACAAGCGCTTTCCGACGGTCTCGCGAGCTCTGGGAGTGCTGTTGGTCTCGCACAGAGCTCCAGACCGCTCGCTAGCCACCGAAAACTTCCGAGCTAGCTGGCGAACACAGGGCGATTAGGTGGACCGCGTCGTCGGGCTCGAGGGCGTCCGCGCGCAGATCGCCATCCTGCAGACTCCAGACGGGCACGGACGACTCGAGCTGACGAGGTTTCACACGCCGTCGACCGACGGCGGCTACCAGTGTGCGCCGGCGAACGCTTCGGGCATCCGCCACGTTGCGTTCGCCGTCGACGACATCTACGCCGTCCTCGCTCGCCTCCGAGCCCGCGGCGCACAGCTCGTCGGCGAGCTGGGGCGCTACCAGGACAGCTACCGACTCTGTTATGTCCGCGGCCCCGAGGGGATCATCGTCGAGCTGGCGGAGCAGATTGGCTGACCGGTCCGCCAGCCGCCCGCCGCCCGCCGCCAGCCGCCCGCCGCCCGCCGCCAGCCGCCCGC
>JBKQKK010000162.1:0-10238 GCA_052147535.1 Solirubrobacteraceae bacterium
ACCACCGGCCAAGGCGACTACCAAGGGCTGCCCGCCACCCTGCACGTCACCTACGCCCAGCTCACCCACACCCCCGCCGGCTGGATCGTCACCTCATGGACTCCCGCGAGCTAGCCGCCCGCCGAACGCTCACCGCCGAACCCCAGCGTCGCGGGTTAGCGGCGGACCCCGCGGTCGCCTACGCCGCCGGGTGGACGCTGCTGCTTGCGGTTGCCGGCGTCTGCGCCACGGTCCCCGCCGCGCGGTGGTTCGCGCCGCACGAGCTCGCGCTCGCGGGCACGTCCGGATCGCGCCGGCGCCCGCGCCGACCGTCCAGCGGGCGCTGTGGATCCTGATCGACAACATCCGCGCGACCGGCCGGCCGCTGCTCGCCGTCCTCGGCGCTCAAACCCCCTCTTGGCTGCGGCGCGTTACGCACGGAGCGGTGATCGCCAGCCTCGCCGCGAACCTGCTGCCCGCCGCCGCCGCCCTCGGGGTCTACCGCAGCCAGCTCGTCGCCTACCTGCCGCACCTCCCGCTCGAGCTGTACGCGATCACGACCGGCCCCGCGGCCTGGGTGCTCAGCACCCGCCAGCAGATCGCGCGCCGTGCGCTCGCGCTGGTCGCGCTGTCGATGCTGACTGCGCTCACGTTCGCCGCCGGTACCACACCGATGACCGCAAACCAGGTCAGGGGAGACGCGTATCCGAGCTGCCGGGTGCTCTGGCCCCTGACGGTCTCGTTGGGGATCAGGGGTGGTTGCCGGCGCCTGATTTTGCGCCGCCGGGCGGCTGGCTTCAAGGTCGCTGCGCTCCCTTCGCCTCGCTTGCGGCTCGGTTCCGCCCGCCGCCCGTCGGCGCCCTTTTTGGCTTGTCAACCACCCCGGATCCCCGACAGGGAGGGAACCAGAGATGAACAGCGTCAATCTCGTTGCACGTTCGACGACGGAACCGGTCGTGCGGAACACCGCCGGCGGTACCCAGGTCGCGAGCCTGCGGCTCGCGGTGCCCCGCCCCCGCCGTGACGGCGAGGACCAGGGCGCCGACTACGTCGACGTGGTCGTGTTCGGCCGGCAGGCCGAGGCCTGCGCGCAGTACCTCACCAAGGGCCGCAAGGTTGCCGTCAACGGCCGTCTCGCGCACTCCGAATGGACCGCCGAGGACGGCAGCCGGCGCCAGCGGCTCGAGGTGATCGCCAACACGGTCGAGTTCCTCGACCGCCTCACCAACACCGACGAGCCGGAAGTCGCGGAGGCCGCCGCATAAAGCGACGCGGCGGGCGGCGGGAACCCCCGGGGTCCCGCCGCCACAACCGCCCAAGGCACGAACCATGACCAGCCCCACGCCCACACCCAGACCGCACGGCGCTCTCCCGGCTCGTCGTTCCGGGATTCGCCGCCCCGATGGCCAGTGGTACATCAACTACCCCGACGGGCACCGATGGGGCCCCGCCGAATCCGCCCGCGTCTGGGCCATGAAGCAATACGCGGGCCTAGTAGTGCTCTGAGTCGCCAGAGCACTACTAGCGCTCCCCGCGCTCAAAGCCGCCCTCCGACACGATCGCTCCCCGCCGTTCGGCGTAGAAACGCTCGCTGTGGCGCAGTTCCCTCGCGACGGCGACCGGCCTCGCCGCCAGCACCTACATGCCGAACTTCGACCCTCTGCGGCTGACGACGATCGGCAGCCGGAACATGTCCATCGACGTGACGCCATCGCCGTTCGAGGAGAACGCTGACGGCGCGACGCTCTGGCTCACTCTGACCGACGGGCCCGCGTGATCGGACTTACCACAACCGAGGCGCGGATCCTCGCTCGTTGGCTGATCGAAACCATCGGCACCGAGGACCAATGACAAACGGCCGCTACATCAAGGCAGCCGCGGCGGCGATCGCCGCCCCGCCCACCCAGGAAAACACAACCAACGCGATCGGCGACCGCAACACAGACACGACTGCCGAGCACGCCGCAGACAGCGGTCTCGCTGCGCGCACCGCGGCGTACGCCCCTTCTGCGAGGGCCAGCGCATCGGGGTGTGCTGCTGGCTTGAGTGGACCACCAGCCGGCTGCCGTACTCTGCGTCGCGGCGCTCGTGGCCAGTCGCCGATCGCGCCATCTGGAGCGGTCCAGGCTCCGGCTACACCGGCTTACTCGGCGGCCGGGCCCCTTCTCGTTCGCGACGTTATGCCAGGACGGGGCCGCACCTACAACGGACGACGGGGGAGGGTTGGGTGCCGACCGGTACTCTCGTTCGAGTTATGTCGGGGCTCGATGAGATCAAGCCGGCGGCATGCGTCGCGCGCTATGAATTGCTGGCAGCGTGAGCCCAGTGTGCGCGAGCGGATCGTTGTCGCCGGTCATCGCCCGAGTCCAACAACAGCGTGACCAGAGAGTCGTTTATCAGGATCGCTGACCAGCCTCGCTTTGCAGGGCTCTTCGATTCAGGTTGGGTCCCGGCTGCTGGCGTCCCTGCGGTCTGCGCCCAGGACACGTGCGACGGCTTCGGTACGGTTCGCCGAGTTGGTCTTCGTGAGGATCTGTCCGATGTGCCACTTCACGGTGCCTGCGGAGATGAAGAGCCGTTTGCCGATCTCCTCGTTCGTGAGGCCGTCGGCGACGAGGCGCAGCACCTCGATCTGCCTTGCGCTGAGCGCGGCTTGCGGCGGCTTGTGATCGCCATCGGCCGGTGCGCCTAATGCCAGCTGCTGCAATTCCTGGACGTATTTGGCGAGGTTTGATGATGCTGCGCTGAGCGCTTGCTGTGTGCGCTTGGTGTCGGTGATGTCGTGCACTACCCCGATCACCCGGACCGGCTTGCCGGTTTGATCGACGATCGGGTCCGCGCGCCAGTCGTGCATGCGGATGTGCCCGTCGGCGCGGATCGCGCGGTACTCGGTCGAGACGCTCTCGAGCAGTGAGACCGCCCGGTCCAGCGTCTGGCGCATGTGCTCGCGGTCTTCTGGATGCACGCGGTGGCGCAACCCGTGCTCGATGTCCCTGTCGGCAGTCTCGGGTTCGAGCTCGAAGAGCTTGTACAGGCCGGAGGACCACGAGACGCGGTCGGTGCTCAGATCCCACTCCCAGCTGCCCATCTGGGCGACCGTCTCGGCCTGCTCGAGGCGCTCCTGGCTTCGTGTGAGCGCTTCCTGTGTGCGCTCGCGGTCAGTGATGTCCTGGATCTGGGAGATGAGGTATCGTGGTGCGCCGCCGTCCTGGCCGACCGCCGCGAATGAGACCCTGGTCCAGATCGTGTGGCCGTCGCGGTGCACGTAGCGTCTTTGCAGCTGGCCGCCGCTCGGCTCGCACGCAAGCGCAAGGTTCTGTTGAGCGGTGCTCGCGGCGAGGTCGTCTGGGTGCGTCACGTCGCTGAGGTTCATGCTCAAGAGCTCCTGCCCGGAGTATCCGAGCAGTTCACACAGCGCCTGGTTCACGCGCTCAAAGCGCCCGCCGGGCAGCGTGACCGCCATCCCGATCGGGGCGCTGTCGATCACCGCAGCGAGTGCCTCTGTGCGCTCGCGCAGCGCCTGCTCGGACTCGCGCAGCGCCTGCTCGGACTCGCGCAGAGCTGTCACGTCTTGCAGGGTTCCGCGGTAGCAGCCGCGCTGCTCTGGATCCGGCCGGGCGATCGCGTGCACCATCCGCACCCCCCGGACAGCGCTGATCAGCCGGTAGTCAAGCTCGAACCCCTCACCGCCCTGGACCATCTGCGCATACGCACTCTGGACACGCTCGAGGTCATCGGGCTGCACCAACGCGAGCGACTGGTCGGTGTTCAGCGGCCCGGCCGCCGGATCGGTGCCGTGGAGCTCGTACATCCCGGCCGACCAGACCCGCGTGCCGCTGCCGGGATCCCATCGCCACGACCCGAGCTGCGCGATGTACTGCGCTTCGTGCAACTCGGCGAGCGCCTGCTCGCGCTCCCGCTCGCCCCGCTTGAGCGCGGTAATGTCGCGCAGCGCGCTGACGATCAGCACGCCACTGTCGGTCGCTAATCCGCTCAGCGTCATCTCCGCGGGAAACTCGCTGCCGTCCTTACGGCGCCCGGTCACCTCGAGCTGGCGCAGGTACGGGCTGGCGGTGTACCGGCGGCGTCGGTCCACGTGCCCGTCTCGCACGGCCAGGGGCATCAGCATCTCGACGGGCTGGCCGAGCAGTTCCTCGCGCGCGAACCCGAACAGCTCCTCGGTCCTGGTGTTGACGAGCGCGATCAAGCCGTCCACGTCAACGATCACGATCGGGTCCGGCGCGGCCTCAAGCAGCATCCGGAACCGCCGCTCCGCATCGAGCAGCTCGCGCTCGGCGCGCGTGCGGTCGGTCACGTCCAGCGATAACGCGCCGAAGGCGCTCACGCGCTTGTGGTCGTCGAGGACCGGGTATCGCAATACGAGGTAGTCGTGCTCGCTGCCGTCAGCGTGCCTGACGCTCTGGTCCTGGGTCAGCGGCCGGCCCGTGCGGAGCATCTCCTCGTCCTGCGCACGAATCAACGCGCCGGCTGCTGGATCGTGATCCTCGGCGGGTTCGCGTCCGACAAGCTCATGCGGAGCTGCGCCCAACGCACGAGCGACGCTCGCGTTGACGCGCAGGTAACGGCCGTCGAGGCCGCGCAGCGCCATGCCCGCTGGAACGTGATCGAAGATCGCGTGAAGCATGTCATTGGCCTCGGCCAACTCCCGCTCGACGCGCGCCGGCTCGCTCTCCTCACGCACGATCGAGGTCTCCCAGGGCGACCGCTGCGCCGGCCGGCGACCTGATCGTCGTGATACCCGAATTCCGCTCGGTCCCGCCGTCGGGCTGGATGATCACATCGTCGAACGTCCCTGAGAACCGCACCGCAACCTCAGTTCGCTAGCCGAAGCGCCCAAGCTTCATGCGCTTGCCGATGTTGGAATATAACCGATCCCGGTGCCGGGAACCTGCCGTGCGGCAGGTATATGCATGCCTATCGGGTAGTTGCCCGGCTGCGCTCGTGGCCGCAGACTCGTGTTGTGAGCGAGATCAGCCTCTTCGCACCGGATCAAGACCCGCCATTGGGCGCTCTGGTCGCTGCGCGTCGCGGCTCTGAGCCCGGAATCGACCCCGCCCCGCGAGCGGTGAGCGCCCAGCAGGCCGCGGCACGCCGCGAGCTGCCTGACCTGCGCGAACAGGTCGGGTCGCTTCGCGAGGAGAACGCACGGCTAATCCTAATGGCCGATTCGCGCGCTGCGATATGCCAGGCGATCGACGGCCAGCTCACGCACATGAGCACAGCCGACTCGAGTACACGCTCGCGAAGGGCCGCCCATGAGCAGCCAGCCTGACGATGCGCGCCAGCACAGCCGAGCCACCATCGCCCGGCTACGGGCCTCGCTGCCCAGGCCCTCGCTTCCGTGGCAAGACCCCACGCCCGGTCCCGGACAGACACGGGTCATCGGGCTCGGAACCCTCGATATCCGCACAACTCGGGTTGCCAACACGTGCGCGCTGAAGCTGTTCGGCCAGCTGAATCACAAGACCAATGAGTGGCTCAGCGACGTGCTCGAGCGCACGCTCGAGCACGACACACAGGTGACGGTGCTCGACGTCAGCTACCTCGTGCTGATCGACCACGCCGGCGTGCACACGATCCTCACCGCCTACCTGCAAACCACCAACCAACGCGAAAAGTTCCTGATCATCCCCACTCCACAAGCCGCGCAACGCGTCATCGACGCCATCCACGGCCCAGTCCGTTACACCACACGCGCTCTGTCACTCGACAGGCCGCGTAGAGACCACCGGCGGGCTAGAAACGCGGAGCGGCGCGACCGGGTTCGCATCAACCCGAGCACGCGTTCACCGCGACGCGGCCAGGTGAGGTGTCGCGATGAGCAATAGAAAGGTGCGCGTCGACCTCAACCGGCGCGGCGACTGGGACATCGAACTGTCTGACCAGGACAGCCGCGTGAGCTGCGCGACGCTTGAGGAAGCCGAGCGAGTGGCGCATATCTGCGCGGCCTACAAGCAACCCTGCGAGCTCGTCGTGTGCGACGCCTACCATCGCGTGCTGCACCGCGAGCTGATCGACGCCAGCACAGATCTGGCTACGCAAGCGCCCGAGTCGGGGATCGGCGACGTCCTCGCGATCCTCGACACACAAGATCCACCCTCGATCGACCCCGGCAGCGCCCAGCCCCCGCAGCCAGAGCACGCTCCTGGAACGTGATCCGGTTCGACCCGCACCCAAGTCGGTCCGGCGCACCACCTCTGCCGACCTCCTCCCTCCGGCAGACAGCCTCGCCCGCCACGTGCCCGCACTAGCGGCACGTGGCGGGCGCGCACCCACAACCCGACACACGCGCCACACTTCACCCCATCCGGGCACGAGACGGCCCGAGTTCGTACGCGCGGGCATGTTCTGCATCGAGTCGGGATTGTCGTCGTGTACGGTTGCCGTTCGTGCGCGAGCACCATCCCGACCGCGGAAACGCTACGGCGGTCACCAGCCATCGCAGATCACGTTGACCTATGACGCGCCCTGATCAAGGACGAGAACGCCCGACCCGAGGTTCCAGCCGTCGCCTCACACGAAGACCCCGGGCGCCCTACTCTTCTGCGTGCAGGTGGAGTCATCAGCTGATCGCGACCATCATTCTCGAGTTGGCACTTGATCGCTCCTAAAGGTGCAGTTGCCTCACCGATCTGGATTTGGTCTCGGACCAGCTATGGCGTGTCCCGGTCCTGGGCCGCGGATCCAGCGAGGGATCGGATGCCTGCGGATAGCCCCCCCGGGTACGAAGATGTTTTGCGCACCGCCCACCTGCGAGGACTTGCGCTCGGTGCCATGCCATCGCAGACGGCAGCCACAATCGACGTGTCGCGTGGCGGATCGGCTTGCGGGCACCCCGTCCGAGCTTGAGTAACCGGCGCGGCGCAAGCGTGGGTGACCTTCGCGGCGCTCAAGTTCAAGGCGTGGTCGTTGGGGACATGCCGTCGGCCGCTTTCGTTGGTGCGCCGGGCCAGTACTCAACTCCGGCGGGTACGGAAGCGGTTTGCTCTGTAGCGACGAGGCGTGCGGCCTAGACCAGACCGGAACGGAGAGCTGCGTGAGACCACTCGTATAACCAAACGGCGTCCATGAGCTCGGCGTCGTGGTCGGCGCTGCTGGCATCGTTCCGTTGAGGGTGCTCATCATCATGGTCTTCGGCGAAGTCGGCCGTTCGCGCCTCAGGGACCACTGCCTCCGCCGTGGTGGATGTCGGCCGCTCGCGCGAACAGGGGACGTGTTGGTAGCTGCCGAGATTCTCATCGACGATGCGCTCGCTCAGCGGCCACCGGCGCTGTTCGCCGTGAACGGCTCTCAAGGTCATTCTGGCCATTGGCGTTTCGTTTCACTAGATCGAGGGTGTTCAACGGCTCCGAACCGAGAGCCGGACACGGCGACACGGCATTTGACCGGCAGCGGGAGACGACAAAGGCTCGGGCGGTCACACGCCCACGCTGCGCGGGAGGCCCCGCCGGAGGATGCGTCGCGTCCGAGCACGCGCGCGCCACGTGCTAGCAGCTGTTCAGGTCAGGAGAGCCGCGAAGCAGGCAAACAACGCGCGCGGGGTCGCACGAACCCAGCCATCACAGGCGCCTCGACTAGCAATCCGTATCTGCACGATCAAGCACGCTAGAGATCATGAACCGACATGTCAATTCACCGGGTCAGCTCGTCGAGACCACGACTAAACGCTGTCATAGCCGACTCCAGGGTCTCTTGAGCCTGCAAATCACGGCATTCCGGCAGCGATACGTCGAGCGCGCGACACGCAATTAGACCTAAAACAAGCGATCCCGGTCGTGTGAGGCCGGTTCACCGGCCGGGATCGACCCGAGGGGGCTTCAACGCGGCTGTGGGGGCGCTGAGGAACGATCCGGATGGCCATCGGACTCGCGGTTGGGGTGGGTGAGCGTCGCGTGAGGCGGTCTGAGCGTTGATCGAGGTCGTTGGTGCGCCGGTCCGTTGTTGTTCGGGGTCGTCGGCGCGCCGGCCTGTCTGGCCGGTGGTTGATGTGTCGATGTGGCGGGTCGCGGTTTGTTTGAGGTCGGAGGGTTAGAGGGCGTCGATGAGGCGGAAGAACGCTCCCAGCCATGGGTTGTAGGCGAGGATGCGCCAGCGTACGCGCCGGCCGGTGGTGATGATCTGGGCGGGGATCTCGATGAACGCGGCGAGGAAGGTGCGGAACTCCATGGTGAGTAGGCGTCGGCGTTGTTCGTTGTGGCGCTCGGCCCAGCGCGGGGTGATTGGTAGTAGCAGGGCGCACCAGGCTTTCAGGCTCCAGGCGAGCGCGGCGATGGTCATGTAGGCCCAGTTGGCGCAGAGGGTGTTGACTGGGGCGTGCAGGGCGCGCACGCCGTTCTTGAGTTGGCTGATGAGGTTCTCTTGGTTGCAGCGCTGCCGGGCTTCGTTGATCACCTCGTCGGCGGTCATGGTCCGGTCGTTGGTGATGTAGAAGAAGTATCGGTATTCGCTGAACAGGACGTTCTCGCCGCGCTCGACCGAGATGTTCTTGCGTAGCGCGATGATCCGGTAGTCGCGTTTGCAGTTGCCGGGGCGGTAGGAGAACTCGACGACGTCTTGCGCGGTTTGGCGTAGCGTCTTGTAGTTGCGCTCGCGGACGATCTCGTCCTTGATGTTGGGTGGGCGGGTGCGGGCGGTGCTCGCGATTTGTCGCTCGGCGCGGGTCACGAGCTCGTGGTAGAGCGCCTCGTCGGTGCCGTCGGCTCGCTTGATGAGGTTCGCCTTGGCGTCGTAGCCGAACACGAACTTGACGCCGTCCTCGTCCCAGCGGTCAAGCTCGGTGGTCAGCGAGAAGTCGGTGTCGCCCCGCAGGCGGATCTCCTTGAACCCCGCTTGGCGGCACAGCGCGATCGCGCGGTCGTAGTAGCCGATGACGCCCTCGTGGCTGGGGCGGTTGGCCCCCAAAAGCCCCAGGTACAGCGGTTCTTTGGTGTTCGCGAGCGAGACCAGCAGCGCCGAGTACCCCCAGACGCCGTTGTAGGCGATGTCCATCCCCTGCTTGGTCTCGGCGTCGGTCGCCACGATGCTGGCATCGGCATCGATCACCGCCGGCACCTCGAAGAACGAGGCCGGCTGGCGGCGCCACACCCGCAGCCGCGCGCGGTTGAACGCCTCTTGCAGGGCGAGCACCGCGTCGTCGTCAAAGCGCCGGCAGAAGTCCCCCGCGGTCGTCGGGTCCGGGAGGCTCTGGACACCCAGCCCGTCGAGGAACACCGCGTCACAGCGACGCGCCTCGATATCCCCCAAGCGTTGCCCCCCAACGCAGCGCGTTGTAGGCGATGTTCAAGACGTGGTCAGACTCGTAGTAGGGCTTGTGCAACCTCAGCAGCTCCAGCGAGCTGTCGATCTCGCGGGCCACGCCCGAGGCGTCAACGACCTTCGCGATCGCGCCGATGCCGCCGTGCGCGGTGCCCCTCGTGCGCTCCGAGAGCTCGTAGGCGATGTTCGCCCGTCCCAGCACCGGCCCGGTCGTGTTCGGGACAACAGCGCGCGCCAGACGCCGCTCGATCACCAGCCGTTCGCGCTCGAGCCTGCGTTGCAGCGCGCGCTTGGAGTTGGTCATCGGACCCTCCCTCGTGTCGTCATATCACCTAACCATAGCAGATATCAGCTATGGTTACAAGGGTGTCACCATCAGGATCAATCCAGCACCCAAGGAGAACGACCGTGACGAGCGAGACCGAACTGACCGACAAGATCCGAAGCACCAAAGCCGCTCTGCTCGCGCTCGGCGACCTACGACCAGGAGCGCTCTCCGAGCAGTACAACACCTGCCGCACCCCCGGCTGTCGCTGCAAAGCCGACCCACCCCAACGCCACGGCCCATACCACCAGCTCAGCTACAGCCACCGCGGACGCAGCCGCACCGAGAACATCCGCCCCGAACACATCGAGGCGGTCAACTCCCAGATCGCCAACTACCGCAAACTACGCGAACTCATCGACCAGTGGATCGACACCGCCATCGAACTCGACCGCCTCCGACGCAGCACACCCAAATAACCGTCACGCCCGACAAACCCACAACCGACGCCCCTTCACTTCAAACCGACACGAGCCATCCCGCCCCCGCCACTCAAACCCCAGCAATACCGGGCCTTCCGGGCCTTCGATGCCCATTTACCACGGTCTCACGCTTGGTTTAGGACTAGATAGCTAAACGTAAGACACGACACTAGACTAGAAGTGCCTTCGATCGTCGGAAAACGCAAGGGAGCTCTACCGGCGGGAGCCCTGTCTAC